>DAIOGM010000080.1:0-21498 GCA_036745215.1 Gemmataceae bacterium | reverse complement strand
GCTCCGACCACATCCCGCGCAACCGGGCCAGGCTCTCCTGTGAATTGCCGAGCGGAAAGGCGAGCTGACTGATCTGATGCGCGGCAAAAGCCGCCTGCCAGTCGGCGTCCGCCTTGCCGCTGTTGATGGCATCGCGCAACTTGCCGAACGCCGGCGCCTTGCCCGCGTAAAGCGAGAAGCGCGAATCCATGCAGTATTTGACATCAGGGGCGAACCAGGGCATCAGGTTGCCGAGCTCGAAATCGACGTTGAACGCGTTGTTGCCTTCGCCCGCCGACTTGACCGCCTGCATCGCCTCGGCCGCCTTTTGCAGGGACGGTTCCGGCCGCGTCTGCCAGGCGACGCGGCGTCGCGAGCTGTAATCGCCGGCGCCGTGCAGCCAGCCGGGCCAGGCGAGGCCGATCATCAAAAGAAAGAACGGCACGCTGACGATGCGCGCCATTTTGATGCCGCGATCGCGCCGTTCCTTGGGGATGTCGGCGGTTTTTTGTTGCCAGAGCAGGAATTCGTCGAGCGTCATCGCTGTCAGGGGCGCCGCGATCAAAACGAAGAACGGAATCATGCGATAAAGCGATAGCGCCAGCACCGCGAAGACGAGCCAGATGAGGAAGCGCGCGAATTGCAGGCTCGGCGCGCCCTTGCTCGACTTCACCAGTGCCGCCATCACGAAGGTCATCAGCCCCAGCAGCGCGAGCGGATAAAACGCCAGCCCGGCGACGTTCTTGCCGAACTGCGTTCGCCACCAATAATCCGCGTCCACCGACGACAGCGTCCAGGCGACGTCCGCGTTGATCGAGCGCAGTTCCTTGAGCGAGCGTCCGCCGGCGACCAGCTCCGCCGGCATCGGAATACGCAACGGGTCGGCGATCGCCAGCACGAAATACGCCAGCTCTGGCGGCAATTGAAATACATGGACGTGATACGGATTCAACAAGCACGCCAGCACGCCGGCGCCGAACACGATCCCCAGCGTCTTGCCCGGCACCCCCTGCCCTCCGCCGAACCAGCGCGCCAGCCCGGCCGCAGTCCACACCAGGCCGAGGATGATCGGCCCAAGGATGAACCAGACATCGAGATTCGCCCAGAGCGCGAACAGCGGCGGCAGACACCACAAGCAACGCGTATCCGCCGGTTGTTGCTCCGCGATCGTGAGCGCAAACACGCCGCCGCGATACAGGAGGTAGATCGTGATCGCCAAAAACAGCATTGAGACTACGATCGGCTGCATCAAGGCGCGTTGGCTGGCGGCGAGCGTCGCCATCAACAGACAGATGAGCAAAAACCAGCGGTTCGGCGACTGCCAGCCGATGCGGCTCAATACCCCGATCGTGAGCGTGAACAGGATCGCCTTGATAACGACGAGGCCCGCGCCGCCGAGCGATTCGTGAATCTGAAAAACGAGCAAAGAAAAGAGCCAGGATTGATGAATCCACGGGACGGCCGGCGCGTTCTCGGTCTGTTCCGTCGTCCAGGTGAAGGGATCGACGCCGAACTCGAACTTGCCCTCGCTGATGAGTCGTCCGGTGGCGAGATGGGTCCAGAGATCGGAGTTGGACGCGGTGAAGGATGCGAGGAGGAAACTCAGGACCAGCAAAATGGCCAGCAGCAGGTAATCGATGCGCAAGCTCAGGTCCGGACCCGGTTCCTTGGCGATGGTTGGCGCCGTTGGCGTCGGCGCGGCAGGCGAAGCCGGCGCGGGGGGCGTCGGCGCCGGCTGCTCGGCGATGGCCGTTGAGGTTGCGTCGCTCGGCGGGGCGGCGGGGGGCGTTGCCGTGACGCTGTCGCTGGCGCCGTGAGCCGGAGTCGGTTCGGTCGTCATGATTATGATTTGCTCGCTAATTCTTCGTAGTGCGGGCGTCTCGCCTATACGTTGTTCACGCTAGAGGTTGGTTTCGAACATGTCAATACACCGCTTGAGATCGCCCGGCGAGCCACGGGGTTAATCCCCGTGGAATGGATGTCCGTACCACGGGGATAAACCCCGTGGCTCGCTTGACGAAGCGCCTGAATTCCCGTTCCATCGGCGCGCTTCGCCTCGTACAATAGTTATTCGATAGGGAAGTTGACCTCACCGTTTCGAAGCAGGAGAAACCCATGCTTTCGCGTTTCGTCTCGCCTGCCCAATCTCTCCTTCGCAAAACTCTCCGCTCGCCAGTTGTGTTGCCGGTCCTCGCCGTCCTGCTGGCGGCGAGCACGGTTCACCTGGCGATGAGCACCGAGGCGCCCAAAACCCGCGCCCTCGAGATGACCGTCTTCCAGCCCGCCAAACAACGTCCCGAAGCGCCCGATCTCGTCGGCGGCACCGCCTGGCTCAACAGCGAGAAGCCGATCAAGCTCGCCGACCTCAAGGGCCGCATCGTCGTCCTCGATTTCTGGACGCTTTGCTGCATCAATTGCATCCATACGCTGCCGGACTTAGCGCAGATCGAGGCCCGCTATCCCGGCATGGTCGTCGTCATCGGCGTCCATTCGCCGAAGTTCGAGAACGAAAAGAAAACCGAAAGCATCATGAAGGCGATCCTGCGCTACGACATCAAACACCCCGTCGTCAACGACGCCGATCACAAGATCTGGAAGTCCTACGGCGTCAACTCCTGGCCGACGCTCGTGTTGATCGACCCCGACGGCAACTACTACGGCGCCGCGCCCGGGGAGGGGAACCTTGATCTGGTGGAGCTGCACATCAAAAAACTCATCAAGGAGTATGAGGGTAAGGGAACCCTTAAAAAAACTCCCTTCGAGTTCAAGCTCGCCAAGGAAAAAGCGACCAGCCCGCTGTTTTTCCCCGGTAAAGTTCTCGCCGACGCCGAGTCGAAACGCATCTTCATCGCCGACAGCACCAACAATCGTATTGTGATTACGAACCTGGAAGGCAAAAAGATCGCCGTCGCCGGCACCGGCAAGGAAGGCATGAAGGACGGCAAATTCTCCGCAGCCACCTTCAGCGATCCGCAAGGTATGGCCCTCGACGGCGAGACGCTTTATGTCGCCGATCGCAAGAATCATTCGATTCGGGCTCTCAATCTCAAAGACGAAACCGTCCGCATCGTCGCCGGCACGGGCGAGCAAAATCGCTTCGGCCGCAACGGCATGGCGGGCAAGTCGCTCATCATCGGCCTCAACAGCCCGTGGGATTTGCTGCTGCACGAAAAGAAGCTGTACGTCGCGATGGCCGGCTTCCATCAAATCTGGCTGTTTGACCCGGCCAAGGAACACGTCGGGAACTACGCCGGCACCGGCCGCGAAGCCGTCGTTGATGGCCCGCTCTTGCAAAGCGAACTTGCCCAGCCCTCCGGCCTCGCCACCGACGGCAAACGCCTTTTCGTCGCCGACAGTGAAAGCAGCACCATCCGCGCGATGCCGCTGCTTGGCGGCAAGGGCAACGTCACGACCGTCGTCGGCGAATCCGGCCGCGACACCCATCTCTTCCACTTCGGCGACAAGGACGGCACCGGCCGTGAGGTCCGCCTGCAACACGCCCTCGGCGTCGCTTACCTCGACGGCAAGCTTTACGTCGCCGACACGTATAACAGCAAGATCAAGCTGATCGACCCCGTCAAGCAAACCTGCGAGACTTACCTCGGCGACCCCGCCGGCTGGCTCAAGGAAAAAATGTTCAACGAGCCCGGCGGCGTGACGATCTCCGGCGGCAAGATGTATGTCGCGGACACGAATAATCATCGCATCCAGATCGTCGATATGAAGACGAAGCAAGTTTCGACCCTTGCGTTGCAAGGCGTCGATCCCGTTCGCCGCGATGAGGTGGTGAGCGCGAAGGACAAGAAAAAGGATTGACGATTTTGGAGCACCAACGGTGCGAAAATGATAAAGCCCAGGGCAACGCCCTGGGATAGATACACCAATGATCAAAGCCCCGAAGGGGCGCGATTGCTCCTTGGCAAAGATCATCGCGCCCCTTCGGGGCTTTGATTGCCAATCACTCCGTCTCCCAGGGCGTTGCCCTGGGCTTTAACATCTGCGCACCTTCGGTGCTCAAAAAAGCGGGATATCAAAACGGCGCTCTGGGTCTGTGAAATCTATGCAACGCAAATCTGCTTACGGTTGGTCCATCGTCCTGTGCCTCGCCGCTCTCGCGTGGCCGGGCGACGTCCTGGCTCAGACGCCCAAGTTCGAAGACCTTCTCACGTTCGAAGTCCGCGTGCAACCGGAAGATCCCTTCGATCATCGCGTCGAAACCAAATTCGCCGGTCCATGGAAAGCGCGGCGCGGCGAGGTGGTGCGCATCGAATTCCATGGCAAGCTGAAAGACGGCTGGAATACCTACCCCATCTCTCAGCGCACTTCCGAACAGCATGAGTCCCAGTTCACCAAATGGACCCTGGATAAGCAGCCGGGAATCACGCCGCTCTGGCCCTTGCGCGAATCGGAGCCCAAGGTGGCGACGATCGATTATGGCAAATCCAAGGAAACTTCTTTCAAGGTTATCAAAAACTTCACCTGGTCTCAGGACGTTCTCGTCGCCACCGACGCGGCCCCGGGAACGCTGGACATCCGCATCAAGTTAGACATGCAGATTTGTCAAAACACGTGCATCCCCTTTGACAACGTCATCGTGCCGGTGAAGATCGACGTGAGCGACGAAGAGCCGTTGCCGCTCTCCGCGGCCGTTCTGGAACGTGTCAATGCGGCCAAGCCGAACGTGACGATCGTGCCGATCGAGTCGCTGGGCCAAACGCGAACCAAGTCGGCGCCAACGCCGGCGTCGGCGCCAGGCGCCAAGAACGAAGGCGGCTCCATCATCGCCGATGCCTTGATCAAGGGATCGCACGAAGATTACAAGTCGGCGATGGAAGCAATTGCCGCGCAAATCGAAGGCCGCGACGCGAGCAACAAAGACGATGCCGGCACGGATTTGCTCGGCTTCATCCTCGCCGGCATTTTTTGGGGCGCCATCTCCCTCGTGACGCCGTGCGTCTTTCCGATGATTCCGATCACCGTCAGCTTCTTTATCAAGCAATCCGAAAAACAGCATCATCGGCCGCTCGCGATGGCCAGCGTGTATTCATTGACGATCATCATCGTTCTGACCCTGGCGGCGGCGTTCCTGTTGACGGCTTTTCAAAAATTGAGTGTTCACCCGTTGATGAACTACTTCATCGGCGGGCTTTTCATATTCTTCGCCTTGAGCTTGTTTGGCATGTACGAGATCGAGTTGCCGCAGAGTTTGGCGCAATACACGTCGTCGCGCGAAGGGCAAGGCGGCCTGGTCGGCACGATCTTCATGGCATTGACATTCACGATCATCAGCTTTGCCTGCGTCGCGCCGTTCCTGGGCGGGTTCGGCGGCACGGCGGCGTCCCAACGGCCGCTCTGGCATAATCTCATCGGCGGCTTCGCCTTTGCGGGCACCTTTGCAGCCTCGTTTTTTCTGCTCGCACTTTTCCCTGCCGTGATTCGCAAGCTGCCCAAGAGCGGCTCCTGGATGAACTCGGTCAAGGTCGTGATGGCGTTCCTGGAACTCGCCGCGGCACTGAAGTTTTTCCGCAAGGCCGAGTTGGTACAAACGGCCGGCGCTCCGTCGTTCTTCACGTTCGATCTGGTGCTGGGCCTGTGGATCGCCATGAGCATCTTGTGCGCGCTCTATTTGATCGGCGTCTTCCGCTTGCCGCACGACACGCCGGAGGAGAACATCAAGGTTCCGCGGCTGATTTTGAGCGTCGCGTTCCTCGGACTCGGGCTTTACTTGATGCCGGCGTTATTCAAGGTAAACGCAGCCGGACAACCGCAGCGCCCCGTCGGCACGGTCTATTCCTGGATCGACGCGTTCTTGTTGCCGGATTCCCACGCCGGCGATACCGAGATAGCCCACAGCGCGAATTTGCCGTACGCCATTGCGCAGGCTCGCGCCGAATTCCAACGCACGGGTACGCCCAAGCGAATCTTCATCGATTTCACGGGTGTGACGTGCGACAATTGCAAGTTGAATGAGAAGAGTGTGTTTCCCAAGCCCGAAATTCACAACCTATTCGCGCCTTATTTGTTTGTCAAGCTCTTCACCGATTCCGTTCCGCTCGACTACTACGCGCCGGAAATTCGGGCCGACGCATCCGCCGCGCAACGGTCGATTGACGACGCGAAACAGGTGAACTTGATCTTCTCCGGCCGAGCTTTCAAATCGACGCAACTGCCGCTCTACGTCGTGATCGAGCCGCAACTGGACAACACGATCCGCGTGCTCGGCATCTATCCGGAAGGGCATATCAAAAAGGAAAACGAGTTCGCGGAGTTTCTGAAGAATCCCGCGGGCAAATAACCGTCCGAGCCTGAAGCGTAAGCGAAGTTTGCGCTAAACTCTTCGCTTACGCGTCAGGCTCGGATTTGATTCCTTGCGTCCGCGACAAATCCTGAATCGCGTCCGGCGCCGCCTTTGTTTTTCGCCCGCCAGTTTCGCGTGCCTCCTTGCGCCGCAGCGCCTCGCGTTCGGCGGCGACCTCGTCCGACATCGCTTTGCCCCAAACAAGATAATGCAGCGTGCCAATGAGCACGATCAAGGCGCCGCCCATCAGCACGTTGCCGACGACGCCGAGGCTGATCATGTACAAGAAGAACAGCATCGTGCCGCCGACGAGCACAACCAGCGCGATGGCGAGCACGTTCTCGCGCGATCGGCCGCCGTCGTTGGGGTCTTCTTGATTCATGGCTATCAATGCAGTTTGTCGAGGTTGGTAATGCGAAAAATCTTGTGCGCGTCTTGAGTCATTGTAGAGTAAAATGTTCGACGATGCACGCCGACACCCTTCCCGCGTTGTTTCGATCGCAAGCGGACCGCTTCGGTTCGCGCGTCGCCCTGCGCTTCAAGAAGCACGGGCTTTATCATGACGTTCGCTGGGACGAGTATCGCGATCAAGTCGAAAGCTGCGCGGCTGCGCTGATTGCACATGGCGTCCAGCCGGGCGACCGCGTCGCGATCTTGAGCGAGAACCGCGCGGAATGGCTCGTCGCCGACATGGGCATCCAGTGCGCCAGCGCCGTCAATGTGCCGCTGCACGCGCCGCTCAGCGCCGCGCAGGTTCACTATCAGCTCGACAACGCCGGCGTACGCTGGGTGTTCGTATCGAATCAACCGCAACTGGGAAAGATCGAGCAGCTTCGCGGCCAGTTGCCCAATGTGCAGGGCGTCGTCTTGTTCGATGAACCGATTGGCGCGAACGCCCAAACCTGGCGCGGCTTCCTGCAGCGCGGCCGATCGGCGCGAGCCGCGTTGCAAAACGAAATGGCCGCCCGTGATGCGAAACGTTCGCCGGACGATCTCGCGACCATCATCTACACCTCGGGCACGACCGGCAATCCGAAGGGCGTCATGCTCACGCAGCGAAACCTGGTGTCGAATGCGCTCGCGTTCACGCAGGTGTCGGTCTTCGGGCCGGAGTCGGTCATGTTCAATTGGTTGCCGTTTAGCCATATCTATGCCCGCACGGTTGACATCTACGTGACGCTGGCCGTCGGCGCGACGTTGTGCCTCGCGGAAAACGCGGAGACCGTCGTCGCCAACCTGGGCGAGATTCATCCGACCAATTTTTCCGCCGTGCCGCGCTTCTACGAGAAAGTGCTCAGTGCCGTGCAGCACGATGATCCGGCGGTGCTCGGCCAGCGGCTGCGCGGCATCTTCGGCGCGCGCATCGACTTCCTCGGCTCCGGCGGCGCGCCGTTGCCGGTCGGCGTCGCCAGGGCGTACAAGGACGCGGGCCTCTTGCTTTTGCAGGGCTACGGTTTGACCGAAAGTTCGCCGGTCATTTCCTTCAATCGCAAGGATTCGTACAAGATCGAATCGGTCGGCAAGCCGATCCCCGGCGTCGAGGTCAAGATCGGCGCCGACGGCGAAGTGCTCACGCGCGGGCCGCACGTCATGAAGGGCTACTGGAAGAATCCGCAAGAAACCGCCGTGACGATTGTCAACGACTGGCTGCACACCGGCGACCTGGGCCGGCTCGACGAGGACGGCTTCCTGCACATCACCGGCCGCAAGAAGGAACTGCTCGTTCTCTCCAACGGCAAGAAAGTCGTGCCGTCGCACATCGAGGGCATCCTGCTCGCCGATCCGTGCTTCGACCAGGTCGTCGTGTGCGGCGAGGGACGCAATTATTTGACGGCGCTCGTCGTGCCGCACCCCGGCAATCTCGCGCAGGCGATGGCGTTGCCCAGTGTGCAGACGGCCGATCCGAAGGTGCGGAGTTTTCTGCAAGCGCGGATTGAGCGAGCGTTGACGGTTGTCGCGGCCTGGGAGCAGATCAAGAAGATTGCGGTCCTGGAGCAGCCGTTTAGTGTGGCGCGCGATGAGATGACGGTGAGTTTGAAACTGCGCCGCAGCGTTATTGTTGATCATTATCGCGCGGAGCTGGAAGCACTTTATCATGACGCCCATGGGTGAGGTACACCGAACCCATGGGTTCGGAGCACCTCACTCATGGGCTTCCAACAATATGCCCGCAAACTCAACGCAGCGGTTGCAAACGCGACGTTTCGCACACGCCTTCGGCGCAGCCGCCAACCAAAAGGCAGTGTCCCGTCGCCCGACGTGTTACACTTCGAATGACGGATCAACCCCCACGGATCGGCACCCCTATTCGCTTCACGAGGAACCTCATGACGACGTCCATCCGCACAATCGCCGCGATTCTCCTGTTCGCCGGCGCTGCTCAATTTGCACACGCCCAGGTCATCACCGACTCCTACATCGAACGCGGCCTCACGTATCCGGGCGCCCGCTCGTTCGAAGGCGATCCGTACACGTCGCGTTACTCGTATGGCACCGGCGCGTTCATCTTCATCAACGGCGACTCGCGGCAAATCCGCTATCTCGATTATCTCGATCGCGCCGATCGTGCCGTGAAGTTCGGTTATCGCATGCCGGTCGATCCGTATTTTCCGGAGGCGATGATCGTAGACGGGGTCGTCGTGGAAGAGCCGGTGGTCGTGTCGCCGCCCCCTCCGCAGCGCATCTTTTTCGGCGGCGGCTTCGGCATATTTCGGCGGCGCTAGCATTTTCTGCGTAGGGACAAGCGGCTCGCTTGTCCCGATGCGCTCAGGGACAAGCGAGCCGCTTGTCCCTACGACAATGCGGCGAGCGGCGTAGAATGAGCGCATGCCGCGTTTCGACGACGCCTTCTTGCTCAAGCTACTTCAGGCATGCGCCGAACGCGCGCCGGCCCCACTATATCCGGCACGTTTTTGCCAAGAACAAAACATCGACCGCGCCAAACTGGACGATGGCTTCGACGAACTACGCCGTCGCGGGCTGGTCGTATTGTCCGACTGGGTCAAAGATCTTGGCCAGGGCCGCGCGTTGACCGATGCCGGTAAGGCGGCGCTCGAACTAAACATTTTGCCGACCATGCCGGTCATTGCGGCCGACAGCGCGACGGCGGACTTGACCGTGTATGAGCGCGGCGAACTCGTGCGCGGCGCCTTGTATGAACCGACACAGCCTTACGTGTCGCGAACGCTGCTCGCCCTCAATCTCGCCTATTTTTTGTTCGGCGCCATCTACGCGGGTTGGCATGAATTGCCGGTCGGACAGTATCTGCTCGGCGAAAACGGCGTTCACAACACCACCAACTTTGTGCTTGGCCACCTCGGCGGACTTTACGATCATCGAGTTCTTCCCATTCGCATTCATACCGACGCGCGCCCCGAACTGGAACGCATGGTGCTTTCCATTTTCTTGCACGCTGGTGTTATTCATCTCCTCATGAACCTGTTTTTTTTCGTATCGCTTGGCGAACTCGTCGAATCGATGTGGGGCCGCTGGCGTTTTATGGCGATTTACGTCGTCTCGGGCATCGTCAGCGGTTGCGTAATTCTCAGCCTCAACATGTTGCAAGACCGTTTCGGTTTGACGGTCGGCGCGTCCGGCTGCCTGTGCGGCCTTTTTGCGAGCATGCTCGTTTGGTTTTTCATGAATCGCCGGCACGTGCCGGAGCATTTGCTTGAGGACTGGTGGCGCATGCTCGGGCTCAATTTCTTTCTGGTCGTCGGCGTCAATTTTCTGTCCAACGTGAGCTGGCAAGGCCACCTGGGCGGCGCGATCGGCGGCATGCTGGCGGCCGTGCTGATGCAATGGCAACGCTTTCATCCGTCCCGCGCGGTGCGCATCGCAGCGTTGATTGCCTTGCCGATCATCCCGGCGGCGTTTTTGGCATTGGTTTTTTGGCAAGCTGGTTATTTCTGATTCGTAGTCATGGATTGGCGTCCACCAGAGGCGATGAAGTTTGGCTGGCGAGCCGAGCCCCGTAAGGGGCCGGTTGAGCGTCCGGGACTACTCAACCGGCCCCTTACGGGGCTCGGCTCGCCGAGTAATTCAGAGCAGAACATGAGAGGGGAGACAACACCCGGTTCCTTGACAGCCCCCGCTTGTCAGCTTAGGATTGAGTCGATCCCACCCGGCGGCGCAATCCGATGAGGTTCTTTCATGGCCGACTTGCTCGATCGCGTCTTGAAAGGCAAGCCCGGCTTTGAACGCGATCTGGTCGAGCGCTACACGGCCCGCCTCCTGCAAGTCGCGCGGCGGCAATTGCCCGAACGCATTCGCGGCCGGCTCGATCCGGAAGACATCGTACAATCGGTGTTTCGCAGCTTCTTCGGCCGGCTGAAAGGCGGCGAGTTTTCCTTCGAGGATTCGCACGACATGTGGCGGCTGCTCACGGTGATGACATTTCACAAGGTGCAAAACTCGATCAAGCATCACCAGCGCGGCCGGCGCGACGTGCGTCGTGAAAAGTCCAGCGAGGACGATAAAGAGGCCGCGATTCCGGAGCCGACGCCGGGGCCGGAGGATGTCGCGATTCTTTATGAATGCCTGGAGCGTTTGCTCGGCGACCTGCCGGACGAGTATCGCGCCATCGTGACGCTGCGACTCGAAGGACACACGATCGCGGAGGTCGCGAAGAAGGTGTCGTATTCGCAGCGCACGGTGCTGCGCGTCCTTGGCAATGTGCAGGCGCAGGCGATCAAGCAGTTGGAGCCCACTTCATGACGCCGGCAAGCGAACGCCCTGAATCGCCAAGCTGGCTGCGGTTGGAGCATTTCTTTCAACGATTCGAAGCTGCCTGGCACGGCCAAGCTGATCCCGACCTCGACGCATTCTTGCCGCCGCCGGATTCTCCGGATCGCGCCGCGGTGCTTCTTGAGCTAATCAAGATCGATCTGGAGTATCGTTCGCGGCGCGGCGAAACGGCGCGCGTGGAATCTTACCTCGAACGCTATCCGGAATTGAACGGCGCCGGCGTTGCCATGGAGTTGATGCAGGAAGAGCTGCGCATTCGCTCGACAAATCAAACGGCGTCGAGCGAAAACGGCGGGCGATCGCCGAGCCCGAAAACGCCGACGAGTATGGGACGGTTCGAGCTGCGCGAGCAAGTCGGTCGTGGCGGGTTTGCCACGGTGTATCGCGGCTATGATCCGGAGCTGCGCCGCGAGGTGGCGATCAAGGTGCCGCACGCGGAACTCGTCGATTCGCCGGAGGCCAATGCGCGCGTGGTGCGCGAGGCGCAGAGCGCCGCGCGGCTGCGGCACCCGGGAATCGTGCCGCTCTTCGAAGTCGGGCAGGAGCACGGGCAGACGTTTCTGGTGTACGAGTTCATTCCAGGACCGACGTTGAGTCAGGTGCTCAAGGAGACGCGGCCGGCGCCGGCGCAAATTGCCGAGTGGGTGATGCGGGTTGCCGAGGCACTCGATTACGCGCATCAAAACGGCATTGTCCATCGCGATGTGAAGCCGGCGAACGTCATTCTCGACCACGGCGCGCAGCCGCGGCTGGCGGATTTCGGTCTGGCGCTGCAAGCGGACGCGCGGGCAACGCTGACGCAGGAAGGCGACCTGCTTGGCACGCCGGCGTACATGTCGCCGGAGCAGGCCGCCGGTCAGCGGCAAGCCGTCGATGCGCGCAGCGACGTCTACAGCCTCGGCGTCCTGTTGTACGAGGGATTGTGCGGCCAATTGCCGTTTCAGGGCAGCAGCGTCAGCGTGTTGCATCAGGTGTTGCATGATGAGCCAAAAGCGCCGCGCGGTCTCGTTGGCGCCGTGCCGGCCGACCTGGAGACGATCTGCTTGAAAGCAATGGCCAAGGAGCCGGCGCGGCGGTATGCGAGCGCCGGCGCATTGGCGGATGACTTGAATCGCTTCATGAAACATCTGCCCATCGCGGCCCGGCCGGTCGGCGCGGTCGGCCGGCTGGCGCGGTGGTGCCGGCGCAAACCGGCCCAGGCGGCGACGATCGCGCTGGCGAGCCTGATCACGCTGTGCATCGCGGGCGTGAGTTTTTACCAGATCGTGCAGGAACGCAATCGCTTCCGATCGCAAAAAATCGTTGCCGAAGAAAACCTCTATCACGCCCTGGTCGGCCAGGCCAAGGCGGAGCTTCGCGCCCGCGACACCGGCTGGTGGTGGAGCGCCATGGACAAGATTCGCCAGGACGGGCAGCTCGACGTCGCCAATCGCGATCCGGCCGAACTGCGCGATCTGGCCATCGAATGCATGGGGACGGCGAATCCCTGCTTCCGATTGACCGCAACTTGGACCGGACATACTGGGCCGGTACGCGCACTTGCGTTTTCATCGGATGGACAATGGGCCGCGTCCGGCAGCGCGGACAAAACGGCTCGGCTCTGGCACGTGAAAACCGGCGACACGCGCGCCGTGCTGACCGGGCACAAGGCAGAAGTGACGAGCGTCGCGTTTCATCCGACGGGCACGTTGATCGCGTCCAGTTCCGCGGACGGCGCGGTGCGATTGTGGGACACGAAGCAGGCGAATGCCGCGCCGGACCAGGTTGTCGACTTGCAGGCCGGCGCCGTGCATCAAATCGCGTTCTCGCCCGACGGTCGCTGGCTGGCCGCGGCGTGCGAACGCGGCGCATTCCTCGTGGCGTGGCCCAATGCCGACGATCGCCGCGCGCTCAAGGGCCACCGCGGCGCCGTGCGCTGCGTCCGCTTCAATTCCACTGGCAAAACGCTCGCGACCGGCGCCAGCGACAAGACGATTCGCTACTGGGACGTGGCGACCGGCGATGAGACCAACGCCTGGCACATGAATTATCCCATTCACTCCCTGGCCTTCGTGCCCCAAACATCGATCGCCATCTGGGCCGATCCCATGACCTACGGCTTCGGACAAATCAAGCCGCAGGTCGCGGCGACGGAGTACGGTGGTTTGCATCAGGACGCGGTATCGCAGGTGTGCATGTTCGGGGCCGGCCAGTTTCTCACGGCTTCATTGGACGGGTCTTTGAAAGCATGGACCTGGTTTCCGCCGCGCGAGCTGGCGGTGGCGAGCGGAAATTACGGCGCGGCCTGGTGCATGTCAGTCGTTCCGAATGACGACGCGGTCGCTGCCGGTTATCAGGACGGCAAGGTGCGCCTGTGGCAAATCGTGGAGCCGCCGCATCGCGTGCTTCTGGGGGCGCAACACGCCGTCGCGTTTGGCCGGCGCAAAAACGAACTGCTCCTGGGCGAGAGTATTTACGATTTCACGAAGGGCTCCAACGCTCCCGTCCAACGAATGGCGCCGGGCATCGTCAGAGCGATGGCACATCACCCGCGTGAGAATCTCATAGCCCTGGGACGAACGCCCGGGACGTTGGAAATCTGGGATCTTGCGCAGCGCGCGCCGATCGCCTCGTGGGCCGGTCACGACGCCGCGATCACCACCTTGGTTGGTCATCCCGATGGCAAGGTCTTCGTTTCCGGCGACGCGGATGGTTGGGTGAAGTCCTGGGATTGGTCCACGGGCGCTTGCCAATGGAAAACGCCGACGGGTCTCGGCGGCATTCACCAGCTCGCCTGGGATTTGAGCGGCGAACGATTGGCCATCATCGGCGAGCGCGGCGTCTTCGTCAGCGCCGGGCCGAACTTCGCCGAACCGCTCTGGCGAAAGTCGTGGCCCATGCGAGCGACGGGCAGCCTGGCGTTTGGGCCCGATTTCCTTGCCATCGCCGAGGCGGGCGGCGCGATTTCCTTGTGCGATCCGAAGACGGGCCACGCGCGCCGCAAGCTCGTCGGACACCAGCACGGCGTCTCCGCCCTGGCGTATTCGCCGCGCGAGCAAACGCTTGCCTCGGCCGGTGAGGATCAAACCATTCGTCTTTGGGATCCCGCATCCGAAAAGGAACGCTCGCTGTTGCGCTTCGAGGGCCCGGCGCCGACCTGGATGACCTTTTCCACGGCGAGCCGCGTGCTCGCTTCGGGCGGGCCCAGCACGGTGACAATGCTTTGGGACCTGCAACGTCGCCTCGCCGTCTGCCGCATTGTGCCGACGCGCGACGCCTGCGGCGCTTTCACGGCACGCGAAGGGGATTTGTTGATCGGTTCGGCAGTCAACGGCTCCGTGCGTCGCTGTGCGCGGAAACTCTGGGAAGACGCCGCGCCCGCGATCACGTCGGACGGGACAGCCGGGACGCCGCGAGTGGACGTCTACGAAATGGCCGTTCCCGGCGGACACGTGGAAATGGTCTGGGACAACGCCGCCAGCGCTGACGGCCGCTGGTACGCCACCGCCAGCCACGATCGTACCGTCAAGATCTGGGACGCGCGCACGCACCGGCTTGTGCATACGCTGGAAGGACACAACGGCATGGTTTGGAGCGTCGCGTTCAGTCCGGATTCCCAGGTTCTCGCGTCCGGGGCCGTTGGTGATTCCGGCGGCGAGATCAAGTTGTGGGATTTCGCCGCGGGTAAAGAATTGAAGCACATGAATGGCCACAAGCGTCTCGTCGTCGGGCTCGCGTTTCATCCGACCGCGCCGCTGCTTTTGTCCGCCGGCTTCGATGGCTCCGTGATGGGCTGGGAGATTCCGTCGGGCAAATCGCTTGGCATGTTACACCAGTTCGATCAATCGGTGCATCAACTGGCGATGCATCCCGATGGCCATTGGCTGGCGGCTGCGTGTCACGATCATCACGTCGCCCTGTGGAATTTTCGCGAGGCCGACGCGGCGAAATTCCAGCCGCGCGCCCCGGACAAGATGCTGGCGGGCCACGGGCAGTCGGTCTGGGCCGTTACATTTCATTCGGACGGGCATCTGGCGTCCGCGTCGGAGAACGGCCTGATCATTCTCTGGGACCGTGCGTCGCACGCGCCGCTGCTGCGCCTCCGTAATGCGAGTACCCGTTTGCGCACCTTGACATTCAGCGACGATGGCAAGTTGCTGGCGGCCGGCGTGTTGCAAGAACGCGCCGTCGTATGGGACCTGGAACGCGTGCGGCGAACGCTTCAAGAAATGAACCTCGATTGGAAGTGAGCGGTCTACGTTCCCGCGGCCGCCGCGCCGCCCGCGTTGGCTTGCTGGCGGCGATTCAGGATCGTGTGATACACAAGGCCGATCATGACGAGATCTTCGTTCGTCAACATGCCGGCGCCGTCCACGATCCAACCCCGTTCGCAAAAGCCGAGCCGATCGACGCGCGCGAGGGCGGCGTCGCCTTGAAAGTACTCGTACGCGGTCTCAAACCAGCCGCAATGCACCAGTTGGCCGCGGCCGATTGTCAATTTCAAGTCCCAACTGCTCGTGAACAAACCGCTGCGATCGCATTCGGCGACGAGTTCTTCATCGGCAAGATCGACGAGTTCGAACCGGCTGCCAAGCCAGTCGAGCTTGCGAAACTCCAGGTGGCGTCGTTGCGTAAGATCGACGGTCAGGTTTTCGCTGAGCCATTGCGTTTCGTATTTGCCGATCGCGCGGTCGTTGATTTTCAAGACGAACGTCCACGAAAAGCAATTGGCGGCACGGGCTTCGAGGATCATGGCTCTGCTCTCGCGGTGCGAATCTGGTATCGTAAACATTAACCGGTCGATGGTGCGGATCAATAGCAATTGCTGAGAGTTGGTCGATGCGTTTCGCGGTCAAGGAAATCTTCTACACGCTGCAAGGCGAAGGCGCCAACGCCGGCCGAGCGGCGGTGTTTTGCCGATTCACCGGCTGCAATCTCTGGTCCGGCCTGGAGGAGGACCGCGCGGCCGCGATCTGCGATTTCTGCGACACCGATTTCGTCGGCGTCGATGGCGAAGGCGGCGGACGTTTCGCCGATGAACAAGCGTTGGCGGATGCAATCGACGCGGCTTGGCAGGAGAATTGCAAATTGCAAATTGCAAATTGCAAATTGGAAGAAAAGGCGCCGTTCAATTTGCAATTTGCAATTTGCAATTTGCAATTCCCCAAGCTCGTCGTCTGCACCGGCGGCGAGCCATTGTTACAGATGACGGATGAGTTCGTGCGTCACCTTCACGAGCGCGGCTTTGAAGTGGCCATCGAAACCAACGGCACGAAACTGCCGCCGCCGGGCATCGACTGGATTTGCGTCAGCCCGAAGGCGAACGCGGAACTCGTGCTGAAATCGGGCCATGAGTTGAAGTTGATCTATCCGCAGATCGGCGCGGCGCCGGAGCGTTATGAGCATCTCGAATTCGACCATTTCTTTTTGCAGCCGATGGACGGGCCGGAGCGCGAACGCAACACGCAGCTCGCGGTGCGTTATTGCCTGGAACATCCGCGGTGGCGCCTGAGTTTGCAGACACAGAAAATCCTCGGCATAAAATGACCATTTCCATCCGGTTTACGTTTAGCGCTCGCGTGGCGCCATGCGAGCGCTAAACGTAAACAGGCTAACCAAGGAACATCCATGAGCGAACAATACATCTTCACCATCGAAAAGCTAACCAAGGCCTACGGCAAACGCGAGGTGCTCAAGAACATCTGGCTCGCGTTTTATCCCGGCGCCAAGATCGGCGTCATCGGTTCCAACGGCGCGGGTAAGAGCTCGTTGTTGCGCATCATGGCACTGGAGGACAAGGACTTCCTCGGCACCGCCCGCTTGACGCCGAACTTCACAATCGGGCACGTGCCGCAGGAGCCGCGATTGACGGAAGACAAGGACGTGAAGGGCAACGTCGAGGAGGCGGTCGTCGCAACGCGTTCCATGCTGACGCGTTTTGAGGAGATCAGCGCCAAGCTCGCGGAGCCACTTGACACGGACGTGATGGAAAAGCTCTTGAACGAGATGGGCACGCTGCAAGAAAAGATCGACGCCGTCAATGCGTGGGAGCTGGACCGCCAACTGGAGATCGCGATGGACGCCATGCGCCTGCCGCCGCCCGACGCGCCGGCGAAGACGCTCTCCGGCGGCGAACGGCGGCGCGTCGCGCTCTGCAAAATCCTCTTGCAAAAGCCCGATTTGCTGCTGCTCGATGAGCCGACCAACCATCTCGACGCCGATTCAGTCGCCTGGCTCGAACGGCATTTGCGCGAATATCCGGGGACCGTCGTGAGCGTCACGCACGATCGTTATTTTCTCGACAACGTCGCCCAGTGGATTCTCGAACTCGATCGCGGCGAAGGCATTCCGTGGAAGGGCAACTATTCGTCCTGGCTCGAGCAGAAGAAATCGCGCCTGGAGAAAGAGGAACGCACCGAGAACGCCCGCAAGAAGGCCCTCGAACGCGAACTCGAATGGGCCCGCATGGCCCCGCGCGCCCGCGTCGCCAAGAGCAAGGCGCGCCTGGCCGCGTATGAAAAGCTCGCCGCCCAGCAGGTCGAGGAGGAATCCAGCGAGCTGCGCATGCAGATACCGCCCGGGCGGCACCTCGGCGATCTCGTCGTCCGGGCCGAAGGCGTCAAGAAAGGCTACGGCGATAACTTGCTCATGGAAGATTTGAACTTCGATCTCCCCAAGGGCGGCATCGTCGGCATCATCGGGCCGAACGGCGCCGGCAAAACGACGCTCTTCCGCATGATCATGGGCATGGAAACGCCCGACTCCGGCAACTTGCGCGTCGGCGATACCGTCGTGCCGTCCTACGTCGATCAGAGCCGCGACATGCTCGACGGCGCCAAGTCGGTCTTCGACGAAATCTCCGGCGGCGCCGAGTATCAGATGCTCGGCAAGACCAAGGTGAACTCGCGCGCTTATGTGAGCTGGTTCAACTTCAAGGGCCCCGATCAACAGCGCAAGGTTTCCGAACTCTCGGGCGGCGAACGCAATCGCGTCCACCTCGCGAAACTCTTGCGTCGCGGCGGCAACTTGATTCTGCTTGATGAGCCGACGAATGACCTCGACGTCGAAACGTTGCGCGCCCTCGAAGACGCTCTCTTGAATTTCGGCGGCTGCGTCGTCGTCATCAGCCACGACCGCTGGTTCCTCGACCGCATCGCGACGCATATTCTCGCATTCGAAGGCGACAGCAAAACCATCTGGCACGAAGGCAACTATCAAACCTACGAGGAGCAACGCCGCATTCGGCTCGGCGCGGACGCGGATCAGCCGCATCGGATTCGGTACAAGAAGTTGACGCATTGATATTCTGCCCTGGGTGGTTTGTAATCTGCCGTAGCAACGTCCTCTCTTTGTCGATGCGAATGAACTTGTCCATTGCGATCATTTCGTCCACAATGGAAAGACGCGCCTCGTCCCGGCCCGTTCGCGCGTACCAAGCGAATCGACATTCGAGGATTCCGCCATGCGAAACGCTCGTTGGTCGCTCGTCCTCCTCTTTCTCATCGCCGGGAACGTGCGGGCCGACGATTGGCCCGTGCCGCGTGGGGCGTCGCGTGAGCCGTTGCCGTATCGCTACGATCGCTCCGTTCTCAAGACGATCCCGAAGGATGTGCTCGACGACGCCAGCGCCTGCGTCCTCTATGCCGGCACTACGCATTTGCTCCATGCCGACGGGACCGACGAAGCCATCTCGCACGAGATCACGCGTTTGAATAGCCGCAAGGGGATCGAGAAGCTCGGCGAATATCGCTCCATCTATTTTGATCCGACGTACGAGAAGCTCACCCTCAACGAAGCGCGCGTCATCAAGGCCGATGGCAGCGTCGTGCCGGTCGAGCCGAGGCATGTGCAACTGCGCGATGTCGCGACCGATTTCCAGGTGTACGATCAGAGCAAACAAGTTGTCATCTCGTTTCCCAATCTTCAGGTCGGCGATATCTACGAAGTGAAATGGACGATCCGCGGCAGAAGCCCGGAGTTTGACGGGCATTTCTTCTCACGCTACACGTTCGGCGACGATCAACTGCCGGTGCTGCGCGACGAGTTCCGCGTCCGCATTCCCAGAAACAAAACGCTCAAGCATCAAACGGTCAACGGCAACGTCGATCTCGTCGTCACCGATCTGGATGGCGAAAAATTCTATCACTGGAGCGCACGAAATTGTCGAACGTTGCCGAAAGACGAAGAACGGCCATCGAAGGAAGAGTATCGGCTGCAAATCGCCGTTTCGACGTATCCGACGTGGGACGCCGTCGGCAAGTGGAAAGAGAAGTTGCGTAAAGAATGCTGGACATGCACGCCGGAGGTCCGCAAGATCGTTGACGACGTGACGCGCGGCAAGGAGACGCCGATTGAAAAGGCGAAGGCGCTGACCTACTGGGTGCGTCGCCATGTGCGTTATCATTCGCAGGGGCCGGGCGGCATGGGTTATACGCCGCACATGCCACATCAGGTGCTCGCGAATCTTTACGGCGATTGCAAGGATCAGGCGCAATTGCTCGCGGTAATGCTGCACGAGATCGGGCTGCCGGTCTGGCTCGTCACGCTCGGCACGCTCGACGACGGCCAGGTGCTCAAAGACGTGCCGTCGCCGTGGGGCTCGCACGCCATTTTGCGGACGCAGATCGACGGCAAGGATTACTGGATCGATACGACCGTCTCGCTCGCCGCCTGGGATTTTCTGCCGCGCGGCGACCGCGACCGCCTGGTGTACACGACCAGGGACGCCGAGCTGAAGCTGCTCAAGACGCCGGCGTTCACAGCGAAGGATTATCGCGTCGAACAAACGACGCACGTGGCGATCCAGCCGGACGGCAATTCACAATGCAAACGCGAGTCCATTTATCACGAAAGCGCGGGCTGGTCGAAACGGGATCGCTGGCTCGAAGTCCCGCCCGGCGAGCGCCGCCGCAACGTCATCGCCGAGCTGCAGGACGCCTACCCAAAAGCCCGGCTCACGTCGTTGCAAATTGACGAAGCGCAACTGCGCGACTTCGACAAGCCGGCCCGGGCAACCGTGGAGTTCGAAGTCCCGAAACACTTCACCGGCGATGCGACGCGCGAGGGCAGCGTCAGCGACAGTACGGTGTGGACGTGGTTCGTCGGCTACAACCTCGACATTGAACGCTCCGCGCCGTTTGTGCTGCCCACGCCGTTCGAATCGACGCATCGCTACGTGATCGCGCTGCCGCCGATGTACCGACTCGAGAGTGTTCCTGAAGATAAGGAGTTCACGAGCAAGTGGGGCGTGTTCCAGCTCAAGGTGGAGCACCATTCGACCGCGCCGCATCGGCTGGAATTGCACATGCACATGCGGCTCGAAAAGACGCGCGTTGAAAAGCACCAGTTCGCTGAGTTTCATCAGTTCCAGGACGATGTGAGCCGGGCGTATCGCGTTTGGCTCAACTTGCGGCCGACGACCTTGATCGCCGACGCGCCGCTTTTGGAGAAGCACCTGGCGAGCCAAAAGACGGGCAACGCGCACACGGCGAAGGCGCTCGCGAAGCTCTATCTCGATCACGAGCGTGCCGCGGAGGCGCGGAAGGTTCTCAAAAAAGCGTCGCCGTTGTTTCCGCGCGACGCAAAGCTTTGGGAGCTGCGCGTCAGCGCGTCGGCCGACAACGACGAAGAGGAAAGTCTCTATCGCGAGATGGTCAAAGCGTTCCCCGACGACGCGGCGTACGCCGTCGCGCTCGGCGCCGCTTGCGTGCGACGCGAGGATCACAAGGAAGCGCAGAAAATTCTGATGCCATTGACGGGCCACAAGCTCGGCCCGGTGCGCGGCGCCGCACATTATCAACTCGCGCGCAGCGCCTATCGCCAGGACGATGCGGCGCGAGCGCTGAAACACTTGCAGGTCGCGCTGATCACGGATTTCACGTCGCTGGCGACGGTTGACGCGTTGCATTTCAAGGCCCGGGTGCATGAGAAGCTCGGCCAGTTCAAGGAAGCGAGGCAAACTCTCGAGTCCGCGCTGGACGCGGATCCCAACGCGCGTGAGGCTCTGGAGTATCTCGTGCGACTCGAGATCAAGGCGGGACTGAAAGACGCCGCGCTCGAACATTTACGCCGCTTCACCGTGGCGGCGGGCAAAGATTTGTCGAGCCTGGTCAAGGCGGCCGATTTACACCTGGAGCTGGGCCGACTCGAGGAGGCGTTTGACCTGGCGAGCCGGGCGCGTGAAGTGAATTTCCAGGCAAAAGCCCAGCGCATCCTCGGCCTCGTGCATTTTGCAAAAAAGGACTACACACAAGCGGCCTTCCATCTCGAACGCTGCGACCTCGACGCCAAGGCGCTTGCGGCACTCGTGCAATCGCACCTGCGGCTCGGCGATCTCGACGCTGCGGAACGCCGCGTGGAGGCAATTCGCCGCATGGGGAACGCGGATAAGGAATTGTCCGCTATGGAAAAAGACCTATCGATGCTTTTTGAGCGTCGTGACAAGGCGCTCGCCAACTGGGACGTGCCGAAGGAACAACTAGCGGCGGCGCGGCGCG
>DAIOGM010000079.1:12100-21516 GCA_036745215.1 Gemmataceae bacterium | reverse complement strand
TGACCTTGACCAGCTCGAACATCGCCCGGTCGCTGCTCGCGCGCCTCGACGCGACGTGCCGCCGGCGCATTGAGACCGGCGAGATCAAGCTCGTCAGCATCAGTCCGGTGACGAGCGCGGAGCCGCAAAAGCTGGGATTGCCGGTCGCCGCCGAGGCGGAACAGGCGACCACGGACAGCTTGATTCACGCAATGGTGGAGTTGGCGAAAAGGAACGCCGGAACTTGAGGCGCGTCGATCATCAGCGCAATTCCTTGAACGCTTCGAACGCGAGATAACCGACCAGTCCGCAAGCGACGATGCCGATGATGTTCACCAGGTATTTGTCCGCGTCTGTGAAGCCGAAGGGAAAGCCAAGGATCAAATCCAAAAGGAAGAGGATGAGCAAAACGGCGCAAAGGCCTAACGATCCCCAGCAGAGCCACTTTTCCATTCGCCAACCCTTTCCGCGTACTGGGGAACACGCACTGGAAGCGGCTCCGCACCTGCACGTCGTCTGACGAAGCAACATTGTAGCGGTTCGTTTGCTGCGTGCAACCGCCTATACGGGAAGTTGCGTAAAGGGCGCTGGCTGGTAAACAAAAGCCTAGTATTGTCGGCATAACCCGTCCCGCCCGGAGCACCTGAAAACGCCTTACGCAACGAGCAAAAATCAAACAATTGTCAATAGTTCACAAACGAAACGCGCTCGGGGGTGCCTGTCGATTTTGGCGATCTCGAACTATTAGCAATTGACAATTAGCAATTAGCAAATGCAAATTGGCAATGCAACCACGGCGTCCGCTGCGAATTTCGCCAAATGGACAATTGCTAATTGCTAATTGCTAATTGTCAATTGCTAATGCCGCTGGTCGGTCCCCGCCAAATTCGAGAGGCACAACCCCATTGCCAAGCACGGCCGCGGTTGGCCTTGACCGCGCCAGAATCCCCCGCTATGGTCCCGCCCGATGTTTTGGACAGCGAAGGGATTCGCCCGGCGCCGCGTTGCGAAACGGGGAGAACCGGCGTCGGCAAACTCACTCATGGAAACGAGGAGGCAGGGATGGGGTCCAACTCTTTGCGCATCATGAGCGCGCTCGTCGCGTTCAGCGCTTTTCTGGTCGGTTGCACGAATGGTCCGCAAAAGGACAAGGGTTTCGGCGCCTACAACAACAATTCACAAAACGGGAAATCGCAACAGGCGCAAGGGACCGGGACCGGCTCGCAGTCGCCGTTCCCAATAAGGCAAGAAAACAACGCCAACTTTGTCAATCAACAGAAATCCGGCGTTCCCGAGCTGCCGAAGTTCCAGCAGACCGGCAGCTTGAACAACGGCGGCCCGTCGCTGCAAACGGGCAACTCGCCGCAGTTCCCGAACACGCAAAGCGGCGTGAATGGACAGGCGAACAATCCGTTCTTTAAAAACCAGCCGGCCCCGGTCGTGCCGCAACAGCCGCAGCCGCCGTTTAATCCGAACTCCGGTCTGCAGACGGGCTCGTCAACGTTTGGCGAGCAGCGTTCGAACATCCAGATCCCGCAAGCGCCCAGCACGGCGGCGCCCGGAACCCTGGGCCCGATCGACATCAAATGAGCTTCGTTCGCCGAATGCAATCACCAATGACCAGGCCCGCGATCGACACGATCGCGGGCCTTTTTCTTTGCCGCCTCAACCCGGCCCAGCACTCTTCTTTTCATCGCGCTGGCACGGCAACTGATTAATGCTCGAGCATCCCGCCGGCAACTCCGCTTCCTCGACCACCAGGATCGGAAAGCCATCCTTGATCGCAAAGCGCAACGCACATTTCTCGCAAGCCAGATGATCCTTCTCGAGCCGCAGGCGCGCTTCCGTCGGATTGAGCGGACAGCGCAAAATGTCAAGCAAATCTTGGCTGATCATGACGCGACGCTCCCGGCTCGCCAATCGGACGCTTACCGTTTCTTCTTCTTCCTGGGCCGGTCGTCTTCATCCTCCTCGTCTTCATCGTCCTCGCCCTCGTCTTCGTCTTTCTCTTCCCCTTCCAGCTCGAACTTCGGGTGGATCTTGTCATAGAGCACCGCCCGGAATTTCAAAAGCAACATGGCATATTGCAACATGAAAATAATCAGGAAAAAGTACCAGACGATGTAAATGACGCGCAACACGACGATCAACACGGTGGACGATCCGCACAGACTCAAGAGGTGGAACGTCACCAGGATGAAGAACGTGCCCAGGCTCATCAACGTCCGGCCCCTGCCGCCTTGCTCGATGTTCTCGTCCTTGATCAAGATGCCGGCCGACCACACGAAAATGCTCAGGAACGTCGGCTCAAGATAGAACATGAACTTCAGGATCAGATTGAGCACATTTTCCCAGAACGGCGCGGCACTCCAAAGAATGTGGATCGGCACCGTCCGCTCCATGTTGTATTCCGTGAGCACGATTTCCGGCGTCACGAATGGGATTAACACGTAGCCGTGCACGCCGAGCACCGGCAAAATTTTGAAGATGAGCATGAACAGCAAATTGAACGCGCCAAGGATCATCAAGATGATGACGTGGCCAAACATGCCATATCGCCGCGGCACCGGCAGGCAACAGCCGTAGCCCAGGAGGCACAGGATCGCTTGAAAGAAATAGAGAACGCTCGCAATCGTGATGCACAGGTGCGCGTAGCCGAGAAAGTGATTGCCGGCGACCATGCCGAGATAGATTTGCATCCAGTCGAGGTCCCAACCCTGGCCCATTTCGGGGAAGCCGTCGTTGTTGCGGAATTCGATGTTCCGCGCCATCATGCGGCCAAACTCGGAAAACTCGACGGTGCCGAGCAGCGCGTAAGACCCCTGCAAGAGATGACAGCCTAGCCAGATCCAGACGCTGAAGAAAACGAACAGCATCCCGACGCGCACCGTCGACCACGCCTTGGCGTCGGGAATCGCCTTGATCTTCCTGCCGACCGAGGGGAGTTTTTTGCGGTCCTTGCGTTTCTTGCCGGCGGCCTCTTCCTCTTCGCGCAAGATACGCTGGCGTTCCGCGACTTCGGGATCGGTGAAGACGTCGTAAGACCCCGTGGCGCTAAACTCATCGTCCTCCGGCGGCTTGGCAGGAGGGGGCGGCGCTTCGGCGACGGGCTCCGGCTTGTCGAGTTCGCCATCTGCCTGGATCAAGACAATGGCTTCGCATTTCGTGCACTTCGCCTTTTTCCCCGCTTTCTGCGCGGAGAACTTCATGGCATGACGGCATTTCGTGCAGCGTACGAGTATCGAATCCATCAGAACCCAGGGGTCAGGGGCCAGGAGTCAGGAGTCAGGAGTCAGGAATCAGGAGTCAGGAGTCAGGAGTCAGGAGTCAGGAGTCAGGAATCAGGAATCAGGAGTCATGGGTCGGGCGTAATGACAATCTGACAAGGCCGTATTGTATTCGTACATTCGAGTGACGCAACAAAAAGTCCTTCCTGACTGACCCCTGATTCCTGACCCCTGACTCCTGACCCCTGATCCCTGACCCCTGACTCCTATTTCTTGAACAATCCCTCCGGCAGACGATAAGTCGCATCCTTCGGCGCGGGCACGCCGAGCGCCTCCGCTAATATGCTCGCCATCGCTTGCGGCGTGACTTTGCCGTCGCGAACGCCGGGAACAATTCGCGGGCCCAGCACCATCAGCGGCACGTGCGTGTCGTCCGCATGCGGAGAGCCGTGCGTCGCCCGGTAGGTCGGGTCCTTGGCTGGGTTTTTCGAGTAATCCGTTGACGTGAGCATGTGGTAGGGCTTGAGCGCGACCATCACGTCGCCGGAGCAGGCGGGGTGGAACGAGCGCTGCATCTGGCGGAACAATTCGGTTTGCTCCTTGGTCTCCTCGCGCATCAATTCCGTACGCGTGAACGCGCGCTCGATGCCGGGCTTCGTGTTGAGCCAGTCGGCAAGGGCCCGTTCGACGTCGGCTTGCTTCAGCTTCAATTCGGCGATGGTTTTTTCGTTGAGATAAATCCACGGCCCGCCCGTGCTGCCTTTCTCGGGAACGATGAGCCAGGGGGCGGCCTTGCCTTCGGGGAGGAACTTCTCGTTGAGGAATTTCTCGGCCTGGCTGGTCAAAATTTGCGGATGAACGCGGCCGGCTTTCTTGCCGTTCTTCGCGGCGTATTCAGGCATCGAGCTGACGCCGTGGTCGGCGCTGAGGGCGAAATAGTAATTGTCCTTGCCGACCTTTTCGTCGAGATACGTGAGGAAGTCCTTGATGAGCGCATCGGTGCGCAACGTCACGTCGAGCACCTCGTGCGAGTCGGGGCCCCAGGCGTGGCCGATCAGGTCGTTCGATGAAAAGCTGACGCACAGCAAATCGACGGATTCCGTTTGGCCGAGTTTTTCGCTTTCGATGGCGGTTTTGGCGAAGGCGAGGAGCAGATCATTGCCCATCGGCGAGCAGGTGACGGCGTCATAAAAGTTCTTTTTGTTGGCCTTGGTGTCCTTGCTATTGCCGAGTTGAAGCTTGTGCGGGAAAACCTGTCCCTGGCGATAACCATTGCCCTCGAAGGCGAAGTCGTCGGGCCCGGTGTGATCGTCGTACTTGAGATTGGGATGGAAGCGTTCCCAGGTCTTGTCGAGCCATTGATCGGCCATGCGGCCCTTGTTGAATTTGGTCGCCCAGGAATGCGGGGCGGGGCGATAGTAATTGGACGTGACGAAGTTGCCGCTCGAGGAGCTGAACCAGTAGCACAGATTCGCCCGCAGCGCTGCCAGAAATACGGCGGAACGTTCCTTGATCGACAGCGAAGCGACTCGGCCTGTCAACAAGCGCATCAGCACGTCGCCGACCGACTCGGCCTTGAGTCGATACGGACCGCCGCCGTTCTTTTTTTCTTCCGGCGGCGGGGTCGTGGAGGCGACGCTTTCGCCGCCGATGGAGCGATCGAGCCATTCATTGGCGATGATGCCATGCTTGGATGGCGTCGTGCCGGTGACGAGCGACGCATGTCCGGGCGCGGTCAGCGTGTAAGCGTAAGGATAGTGGCAATTCGTAAACGACGCGCCATCCTTTTGCAGGCGCTTGAAGCCGCCGTCGCCGTAGAGCGCCTCCCATTTTTTGGGATAGTCGCCGCGCATCTGGTCGAAGACGACGAGGACGACGAGCTTCGGATGTTTTGGCGCGTCGCCGGTTTGGATCGGCTCGGGCTGCTTGGCGAGTGAAGAGACTAACCAATAGGACGCGCCTGCCAAGACGAGCAACAACAAGACGCCGACGGCCCATCGCATGGGGTTTTGCATGGGAACTCCGATTCTTCGTTTAGCGCTCGCGTGGCCGCGCCGGACGGCGCATCGCCGCCGACGGCGCACCGCGAGCGCTAAACGGGGAAAGTCAAAACGTCATCTGCTTGAACTTCTTCACGCAATTCGTGATCGCAATCTCCGTCGGCAATCGCTCCACACTCGAAGCGCCATAAAAGCCGACAACGCCCTCGGTATGGTCAAGAACATACTGCGCATCCTCCGGCTCTGAAATCGGCCCGCCGTGGCACAGTACGAGAATCTTCTTATTCACCTTCCTGGCTGCATCATGCATTGCTTGCACCCGTTTGGCCGCTTCATCCAGCGTCATCGCCGTGTGAGCGCCGATCGAACCCTTGGTCGTCAAGCCCATGTGCGGAATGAGGATGTCGGCCCCGGCTTTCGCCATCGCTTTTGCTTCATCCTCGTCGAACGCGTATGGCGTTGTCAAGAGGCCCATTTCGTGCGCGAGCTTGATCATATCGACTTCGAGGCCGTAACCCATGTCGGTCTCTTCGAGGTTCTGGCGAAACTTGCCGTCGTAAAGGCCGACCGTGGGAAAGTTTTGCACGCCCGAGAAGCCCGCGGTGATGACGTCGCGCAAGAAAAACTTCATGATGCGAAACGGATCGGTCCCGCACACGCCGGCCAGGACGGGCGTCTTCTTGACGACGGGCAGCACCTCGCGCGCCATGTCCATGACGATCTGGTTGGCGTCGCCGTACGGCATCATACCGGAAAGCGATCCGCGGCCCGCCATGCGAAAGCGGCCGGAGTTGTAGATGACGAGCAGATCGATGCCGCCGGCTTCCGCGCACTTCGCGGAGATGCCGGTCCCCGCGCCGCCGCCGACGATCGGCTTGCCGGCCTTGACCTGGGCGTGCAGGCGTTTGAGGATGTCGTCGCGCGAGAAGAGGCTCATGGTGGGATTCCAACGTTGATTTTCGAGATTTTATATCATTCGCGACTGTCGCAAGTGTAAAAAAATGGAGAAGGATTCCCGATGTTGCTAGAATGCATGCGAACGAGTTTCCGTTGATGACCATGGTAGTTACGATGGCAAGTGTCCTTTCCAAGTTGATGACCGCTGAAGAATTCTTCGATTTCGCCAATCGGCCCGAAAATCGAGACAAGCATTTTGAACTCGTGAAAGGGGAGGTGGTGAAAGTGTCGCGGCCCGGTGATCGACACGGATCGGTGTGTGCCAATGCGGCCTTTCTGTTGGTGGGATACACACGTGTTATCAAGCGAGGCCACGTCACGACCAACGACACGGGCATCGTGTTGGAACGCGATCCAGACACGGTTCGCGGAGCGGATGTCGCTCTTTACATGGAGAAAGTTCGTTTCCGACAGTTAAAGATCAAGTATGAACTACGACTGCCAAAGTTGATTGTGGAAGTTCTTTCGCCCAACGATCGTCAGGGACGAATGCAAAAGCGAATCAACGAGTTCCTCGCAAAAGGCGTCGGCACGGCGTGGTTGCTCGATCCGGATGCGGAGACTTTGACGATTTTTTTGCCGAACAAACAGCCGATTGTGCTGGAGCGCGATGACGAAGTGACAGGACTGAAATTGCTGCCCGATTTTCGCTGCCAAGTCGCGGAGTTCTTCGTGATGCCGGGAGAGTAACTGTCATGTCCGTCATCCTCCTCGGCACCCTCGACACCAAAGGCGTCGAATTCCAGTTCGTGCGCGAATTCTTTAACAAGGTCGACCTCGACACCCTCGTCATCGACGCCGGCGTCCTCGGGCCGCCGCACTTCAAGCCGGACATCGCGCGCGAACAAGTCTTCGCGGCCGCCGGCACGTCCCTTGACGCGGTGGTGAAAGCGAACGATCGCGGGCAAGCCGTCGAACTCGCCGCGAAAGGCGCTGCCAAGATCGTCGCCCAACTTTGCGCCCAGGGCAAAGTGTTCGGCATCCTCGGCCTCGGCGGCTCCGCGGGCACCACCATCGGCACCGCGGCGATGCGGGCCCTGCCGTTCGGCGTGCCCAAGCTCATGGTTTCGACGCTCGCCAGTGGACAGGTCAAATCGTTCGTCGGCGTGCGCGACATCCTGATGATGCACTCCGTCGTCGATATCAGCGGCATCAATCGCATCAGCCGCACGGTGCTGATGAACGCGGCGTACGCATTGGCCGGCATGGTGCAGTTCAATCCGTCGCCGTTTCCGTATGCCGAGAAGTCCAACGACAAACCGCTCGTCACCGCCACGATGTTCGGCGTCACCACGCCGTGCGTCGAAGCGGCCCGCAAGCAAATCGAAAACGCCGGCTACGAAGTGCTCGTCTTCCACGCCACCGGCACCGGCGGCATGACGATGGAATCGTTCATCCACGACGGCATCATCACTGGCGTGCTCGACATCACCACGACGGAACTGACGGATGAACTCGTGGGCGGCATCCTCACGGCCGGCAAGGATCGCCTCACGGCCGCGGCGTTGCGACGGGTGCCGCAGGTGATCTCGGTCGGCGCGCTCGACATGGTCAACTTCGGGCCAATGGATACCGTGCCTGAGAAGTTCAAGGATCGCAAGTTTTACGTGCACAATTCAAACGTGACGTTGATGCGCACGACGCCTGCGGAGAACGACAAGCTCGGCAAGGAGATCGCGGAGAAAACGAGCGCCGCACAGGGTCCGACGGCGATTTTGTTGCCGCTCAAGGGCGTGTCGGCGATCGATCGTGAAGGCCAGCCGTTCTGGTGGCCGGACGCGGATCGGGCGCTATTTCAAAGCATTCGCAACTGGGTGGGGCCGCAGGTGAAGCTGATTGAACTGGATTTGCACATCAACGATGCGGAGTTTGCACGCGTCGCTGCAGAGACATTATTGAAAATGATGAAGTGAATCTCAAGCCCCGGGATGAGCGCAGCGATTCCCGGGGGTTCGACCCCCGGGAATCGCTGCGCTCATCCCGGGGCTTGCTCGCCTGAACCTTATTTCGGTAACGGCGGCGGCGGTGGAATCCCGATCGAAATCGGACTCTTCACGCTGCCGTCGGGATTGAACAACAACTCCTTCGGCGCCGGCGGCGCGTCCAGCGGCGGCAATGTCCATGGCCCCGTCGGCTCGAGGGGCCGGCTCGTCGTCTTGCCTTCGACCTTTTTTCCTGTCGAGTCGATGATAGTCCCGACCGCTTCGCGGCCTTTTTTCAAGTCTTCGCGAATCTCCTGCGTATCGACGTCCACCTTCACATGACCTGATTCGGTGGTCAATTTATACCAGCCCAGGTACCAGCCGAGACCAACAACCAGAACGACTACGGCGCCGACAAGAGCCAAGAGATTTTTCATGGCTATATCCTCCTTGCAAAGTTTGACCGATGGCCGACGATGTACCATCCTACCGCATTCGGGTCCATAGCGCTTTGCCGCGTTACAAACGTCAAAACCGCTATTGACAAACCCCCCTCGATTTCGCGATGCTGGTAATAGTGAAGTGGTCCGCGCTGTATCAGGCGCAAGGATGTTCGCCGCTCTCGCGCAAACTTCGGCGCGACGAATCGTTGACCGGATGATGGATGGTCCAGCGCTTTCGGGCGGCTTGGAGCGCGCCCGCCGTGAAACTCAATACGGGCCAGGATGCTCCTGACGAATAAATCGGTTGGCGGGCCAGGCAAGGCCGTTGGACAGGCTGGATCTGTGGTATAATGGAGTGAGATCGGATCCGCTGCCACGGGGCAAAGGCCCCGCGGGCCGGCTCGGCGCCACGCCGCGTGCTTCTTAACATGTAATCACGATATCACCTTCTCATTTTGCGCACGCACTCGGCCGAAACGACTCGCCAGCGTCATCCGTCACGGTCCTGAGCGACCCGGAACTCTCACACCTTTATCCTTCGTTCTTTGTCATCACAAACTGGCACTATGCCGAAAACCGATGCCTGGATGGGCATCGACACAGGGGAGGTTTGCACCATGCCCGCGACCGGTAAAGACATTCTGAATATCATCCGCGAACAGCTCGATCTCAGCGACTACCGAAAGGTCCACTGGGAGGGCACCTTCGAGGAGTACTTGGAGATCGTGCGCGATCAGCCGCAGGTCACGCGCACCGCCTATCAGCGCCTGTACGACATGATCCTGTCGCACGGCGTCGATGAGCATTACGAGAACAAGGAAAAAGTGGTCCGTTACCGCTTCTTTTCCGAGTTCGCCGCCAAGTACGGCGACGGCATCTTCGGCCTGG
>DAIOGM010000079.1:1622-12090 GCA_036745215.1 Gemmataceae bacterium | reverse complement strand
GTCCAGCTCGTGAACGCCTTCATGTCGGCGGCTCACGAGTATGGCACCGAACGGCGCGTGCTTTTGATGCACGGCCCGGTCGGGTCGTCGAAGAGCACGATCGCCCGCCTGCTCAAGCGCGGCCTCGAGGAATATTCGCGCACGGACGAAGGCATGCTCTTTTCCTTCAAATGGAAAGGCCCGGACGACACCTGGCTCAAGGATCCGATGCACGGCGATCCGCTTCAGCTCGTTCCGCCCGACATGCGCGCCGCCGTCATCCATCGGCTCGCCGCCTCGACCGAAAGCACGGCGCGCTACCCGTTCCAGATCAAGGGCGAACTGTCGCCGTATAGCCGATTCATGTTCAACGAACGCCTGCAAAAATTCGCCGGCGACATCACCGCGATGCTGTCGAATGAGATTCGCATTTATCGCTTGACGCTGTCCGAACAGGACCGCATCGGCATCGGCACCTTCCAGCCGAAGGACGAAAAGAACCAGGACTCGACCGAATTGACCGGCGACATCAACTATCGCAAGATCGCCGAGTTCGGCTCCGACAGCGATCCGCGCGCGTTCTCGTTCGACGGCGAATTGAATATCGCCAATCGCGGCCTCGTCGAATTTATCGAAGTCTTGAAGCTCGACGTCGCGTTCCTGTACGATTTGCTCGGCGCGTCGCAGGAGCACAAGATCAAGCCGAAGAAGTTCGCGCAGACCGACATCGACGAAGTGATCCTCGGCCACACGAACGAGCCGGAGTATCGCCGCTTGCAGAACAACGAGTTCATGGAAGCGTTGCGCGACCGCACCGTCAAAATCGACGTGCCGTACGTGACGCGCTTGAGCGACGAGATCAAGATTTACGAGAAGTCGTTCAACGCCGTCAAGGTACGCGGCAAACACATCGCGCCGCACACGATCGAAATCGCGGCGATGTGGGCCGTCTTGACGCGCCTGGAGCAACCCAAGCACGCGAACTTGACGCTCTTGCAAAAGATGAAGCTCTACAACGGCAAGACGCTGCCGGGCTTCACCGAGGACAATATCATCGAGCTGAAGCGTGAAGCGCAAAACGAAGGCATGCACGGCATCAGCCCGCGCTACATTCAGGACAAGATTTCGAACGCCCTGGTCGCTCACCCCGAAGAGGACAACATCAACCCGTTCATGGTGATGCACGAGCTGGAAACCGGTTTGCGTCATCATTCGCTGATCACGAACCAGGATCAGCTACAGCACTTCCGCGAACTGCTCCAGGTGGTCCGCCAGGAGTACGAGGACATCGTGAAAAACGAAGTGCAGCGCGCCATCGCGGCCGACGAAGACGCCCTGCAACGCTTGTGCGCCAACTACATCGACAATGTCAAGGCGTACACGCAACGCGAAAAGGTCCGTAACCGCTTTACCGGCGGCTACGATGAACCCGATGAACGTTTGATGCGTTCAATCGAGGAAAAGATCGACATCCCGGAGAGCCGCAAGGACGACTTCCGCCGCGAGATCATGAACTACATCGGCGCCCTTGCGATCGACGGCAAGCGTTTCGATTACAAGACGAACGAACGCTTGATGAAAGCGCTGGAGTTGAAGTTGTTTGAGGATCAGAAGGATTCGATCAAGCTGACGAGCCTGGTGTCGAACGTGGTGGACAAGGCGACGCAGGAGAAGATCGACGTGGTGAAGTCGCGTTTGATCAAGTATTACGGCTACAACGAATCGAGTGCGACGGACGTGCTCAACTTCGTGGCGAGTATTTTCGCACGGGGGCAGACGAAGAAGTAACCAACCGGAGCCAAGCCGCGGGCTTAAAGGCCCGCGGATCGAAACGCGAGGATTGGACCCAAATGTCGGAGCAAGATTTCAATGTGACGGTCGATCCCGATGGCGTTTGGCGCGTCGAATGTCCGGCGATTCCGGAAACTTATTGCCGAGGCGATACTAGAGACGCGGCGGTTGAGGCAGTGCATCGCGCCATTCGCCAGAGGGAAGTCGAAGTTAGACTCCGGGAAATGGCCGCGAATGGAGAGTCGTTGGCCGCGATGGTTGATTTCGTTCTGTCGGCGATTGCGATCCTATTGCCACATCAGGAAGTCGCGACGATTCCGATGCTTTCGTGCTTTTGCAGAGCGTTTTCGCTGCCTTTGCGGGTAGTTCTGCCGCTTCGCGAATGGGTGCACGACCGAATAGACAATGATGAGATTCGAGCTTTGCTCGCCCAGCTAGAATCCTTTCGGAATGGGGAATCGACGCAAGAGCGAGTTAGCGCGGCCTATGCTCGCCAAATTGAAGGAATCCAATGAAATTCCAAGTAACCATTGACCGCGACGAAGACGGCGTCTGGATTGCGGAATGTCCAGCAATCCCCGGCTGCGTGAGTCAGGGAGAGACGCGTGCGGAAGCGTTGGCGAATGTTGAGGACGCCATCAAACTTTGCCTTGAGGTTAGAGCCGAGCGTGGGATGCCACTAACCGTGGAAACGTGCCAAGTGGAGGTGCTTGCGTAATGGCCGCCCTTCCTTCGGTAGGATACCGCAAGGTAGTCAAAGCGTTTGAGTCTTTCGGTTGGAAAGTTGCCCGCCGAAAGAATCACATTGTAATGATCAAGGAAGGCCACATCGCAACGCTTGCTGTGCCTGCCCACAATCCGGTTGCCAAGGGCACACTGCGGAGTCTCATTCGGAGCGCCGGTCTTACCGTTGAGGAGTTTGTCAAAGCACTCTGAAAAAGGAAAATCCCAGGTTCAATCCTGGATTCCAGGTGATGCAATGGGACAGAAGATTGAGAGAGATCATCAACGCTTCCGCAAAATCGTGCGCGGCAAGGTGAAATCCAACCTTGGCAAGTACATTTCGCGCGGCGAGATGATCGGCAAAAAGGGCCGCGACTTCGTCAGCATTCCGCTGCCGTCGATCGAGTTGCCGCAGTTCCGCTACGGCCAAAAAGGCTCCGGCGGCGTCGGGCAAGGCGACGGCCAGCCGGGCCAGCCGTTGACGGCGCCCCAGGATGAAGGCGAAGCCAGCGCCGGCGATCAGCCGGGCGGCCATATTCTCGAAGTCGATCTGACGCTGGAAGAATTGGCCGACATCCTCGGCGAAGAACTGGCGCTGCCGCGCATCGAGCCGAAGGGCAAGAAGAACATCGTCACGACGAAGGACAAGTACACCGGCATCCGCCAAACCGGCCCCGAGTCGCTGCGCCATTTCAAGCGCACCTTCAAACGAGCGATGAAACGCCAGATCGCGTCGGGCACCTACAATCCGTCCGATCCGATGGTCATCCCCGTCCGCGAGGACAAGCAGTATCGAAGCTGGAAGGAGATTCCCCGGCCCGATTCCGTCGCGTGCATCATGTACATGATGGACGTGTCCGGCTCCATGACCGATGAGCAAAAAGAGATCGTCCGCATCGAGGCGTTCTGGATCGACACCTGGATCAAGAAGCACTACAAGGGCGTCGAGAACGTCTACATCATTCACGACGCCCAGGCTCAGGAAGTGGACGAACACACGTTCTATCACACGCGCGAATCGGGCGGCACCAAGATCAGCACCGCGTATGAGTTAGCGAACAAGATCATCGACAAACGCTATTCGCCGAGCGAGTGGAACGTCTACGCGTTCCACTTCTCCGATGGCGACAACTGGGGCGACGACAGCCCGCATTGCATCAAGTTCCTCCAGGACACGCTGTTGCCCAAGCTCAACCTGTTCGGCTACGGGCAGGTCGAGAGTCCGTATGGCAGCGGCGAGTTTTACGAGTACATCACGGAGCTCCTGGAGAAGAAGGACAACGTCGTCGCGAGCCGCATTCCGGATCGCGAAGCGATATTGGGCTCGATCAAGGAGTTTTTGGGAACAGGAAAATAGCTTGTTTACGTTTAGCGCTCGGGTGGCGCCCCGCGAGCGCTAAACGTAAACATGGTTGAAACCACATGACCTTCCCGTACGACACCCGCCTGCCGCCCGACCTCGCCGGCCTCAAACTCGAAATCGAGGCCCACGCCCGCGAGTTCGGCCTCGATTTCTACGAGACGATCTTCGAAGTCGTCGAAGCCGACGACTTGAACGAAATCGCCTCCTACGGCGGATTCCCTACGCGCTATCCGCACTGGTCCTTCGGCATGTCGTACGAGGAACTCAAGAAAGGCTACGAGTACGGCCTGTCCAAGATCTACGAGATGGTCATCAACAACGACCCGTGCTACGCGTATCTCATGCGCTGCAATCACACGGTCGATCAGAAACTCGTGATGGCGCACGTCTACGGGCATTGCGACTTCTTTAAGAACAACGCCTACTTCGGCTTCACCAGCCGCAAGATGATGGACGAGATGGCCAACCACGGCGTGCGCATTCGCCGCTACGTCGAGAAGTATGGCGAAGACGAGGTCGAGACGTTCGTCGATCGCTGCATGTCCGTGGATGACTTGATCGACATGCACTCGACGGCCATCAAACGGCACGAAGATTCGAAGCGTTTCGACTTCCAGGAGCAGAAGGAAGAGGAAGGCGACAAGCTGACGCGCTTCCAGAGCAAGGACTACATGTCCGATTACATCAATCCGCCCGAAGCACTGCGAGCCGAAGAAGAAGAAAACAAAAAGAAACAACAAGCGATCGAGCGTTCCTTCCCGGAGCGGCCGGAACGCGATGTGCTGTTGTTCCTCATCGAATTCGCCCCGCTCAAGCCCTGGCAGCGCGACGTCTTGTCGATCATCCGCGACGAGGCGTATTACTTCGCACCGCAGGGGCAGACGAAGATCATCAACGAAGGCTGGGCCTGCGTGGTCAAGGACTCGCTGGTCTTCACCGATCGCGGCATCTTGCGGATGGGCGATCTCGTGGACGGCAGACAGTGCATCAACGTCCACGACGGTCGCGAGAGCCGCAGAGTTTACGATCACGCCCGCTTCGAAAATCGCGCCACGATTCGGCTGCGGACGCGGCGGGGTTACGAAGTCGAAGGGTCGCTTACGCATCGACTTTTGATGCCTGATGGAAGCTGGCGCCGGCTCGACGAGTTTCAGCTAGGCAACTGCGTAACATTGAGTCCTGGGCCGAAAATGTGGGCACGGGAATGCGTGCCTCTGGAATGGCGGCCACAACCACGCACAACCTTGGAACAAATCGCCGATAGTTTCGACGTCGGCATTGCGTCCGTGGTCGCTTGCCAAGTCCGTGGAAAAACGCGACTGCGTTCGAAGGGATTGATGGAAGCGGTGGCCGAATACGATCAAGCGGACAAGGCGCTTGGACCCGCAGACGTTACGTTCCCAAAAACGGTAAATGCGTGCCTGGCTAGCGTCTTGGGTTACTTTATCGCCAATGGGCATATTCAAGGGCATACTTTTATTTTCGATGCCGACGACGAGGAAGCCGCCCGAAGTTATATGGAGCTCGTCTCTGATCAATTTGCACTTGATTGCGAGAAACAACCGCACAAGGGACGGTGGCGAGTTTCTTGCTTGTCGAAGGAAGTCTGCGACTTATTTTGCGAGCTTGGTGTCGGGGGTCGGTTGAAAAAGGTTCCGGATTGCATTTTGCAATCAACGTGGGAACAGGTTTACTATTTCCTGACGTCGTACTTTGATGGCGCGGGCTACGTCGACGACCGCGGCGTTGTGCTGAACACAGCTAATGAAGAATTAAGCAGCACTGTTCAAATCATGATGTTGAATTTCGGCATTCTAACGTCGCGTATTCGACGTGAAGATGGCACTTGGTTGATCAGAATTGAAGGCAAGTCGCTTAGCCTCTTCATGGAAGCAATCGGATTCGGCGGTGAACGGAAACGGCTGGCGCTAGCTAGAGTGGCCGAGGAAAGCTCGCCATATGAATCAGAGTCCTGGGACGATGAGGTCGTCGCCATCGAGCCGGGCCGAGCGGAAGTTTATGATATTTCAGTGGAAGAAACACATCGTTACGCCGCCCAAGGATTCATCAATCACAACAGCTACTGGCACAGCACCATCATGACCGAGCGCGCCCTCGAAGCGTGGGAGTGCATCGATTACGCCGATCATCACTCCGGCACCATGGCGATGTCGCGCGGGCGCGTGAATCCGTACAAGCTCGGCATCGAGCTATTGCGCGACGTTGAGCGGCGCTGGAACACGGGGCAATTTGGCAAGGAATGGGAAGAATGTGACGACCTTAACAAGAAACGCGCCTGGAATTTGAATTTGGGCCTCGGTCGCAAAAAAATCTTTGAGGTTCGCAAGATTCATAACGATGTTACCTTTATCGACACCTTCCTGACGCCGGAGTTTTGTCTGGAGCACAAGCTGTTTTCGTTCGCTCATAATGAGCCGCAGAACAACTACATCATTGAGTCGCGTGAGTTCCCCAAGGTAAAACAGCGGCTTTTGTTCAGCCTGACCAACCACGGCAGGCCGTTCATCTACGTCGTGGATGGAAACTACAAAAACCGGGGCGAATTGCTGCTTCGGCACGAGTATAATGGGATAGAGTTGCGTATGGACCGGGCCGTGGACACGCTGGCCAATGTGCAGGCGTTGTGGAGCCGGCCGGTGCATCTGCAGACGGTTGTGGAAAACAAGCCCGTCTTGATCAGCCACGACGGAACGAACGCCACCCAGAAGAATTTAGGAGAGGCCGATGACCCTAGAAAACACGCTGCGACAGCAACTAAATAAACCGGAAGCCGGCGGCTTCCATGTGTCCTTTGGCGACTGGTCCGTCACACTCGTCACGGACAAGGCGGACAGCTTGAGTTGCGCGCTCAAGGAACTGACGCTGGAGAAAGGCGCTCCGATCAACGAAGACCTCGATGCCTGGGCCGCGCGCGTCGCCGACTGCGCGACGGGCTTGCTCGAGCCGTTGCGGCTAATCGAAGTGGACCGCCCGCTTGGCAAGGCGCTTTTGCGCAGCGACAAGCCGAGCGTGAAGGACGGCAAGTCGTTCTACTACGAGCTGCTGTTGGAGCGCACCATCCGCACCCGTGCGACGCTGCATCGTTATGCCGGCCAGAACGGCGACAAGCGCGAGCCGGTGGCGTTTGTGTTGACGCACGACGCGGCGGTGAAGTTGGTGTGCGATCTCGTCGGCGGCAATTAATGCGACGGCGCCACTTTTGATGTGTCATCAAGGCTCGTTTGAGAAACGCCCATGAGCTTTGCCATACCGAAATGCCGAGCGGTGCGCGTTTACACTTTCGCCGGCGATCGCGGGCAAATCGCAGTTGATTTCCTTCGCGCCCTTGATGACGAAAAAAAACGTGCCGGGCCGAGTCCCTCTCGCCTCGATTGTTTGCTCTACGCAGGGCACACGGGAGTGTCACTGGGGCAAGGCGAGCCCATTTACGGCTTCAATCCCGATGGCGTAGGACTTCCTGCGTGGGACCTCATTAATCGCTTGAAGAAAAGCGACCGGTTTCACGGCCTGGTGCTAGACGATACAAGCATATTCAAGACGGCCGCCCAACTTGGCTTGCTGGTGCTATCGTTCGACGTGATCCTGCCAGATCCCGATTATCAAGCGTTTGAACGCCGTTTGCGCTAAGAAAACCACAAGAGCCAATTCTGGTACGGTTTTCCAGATGGCAACGGCGAATGCAATTGCACGACGTGGCTGGAACGAATTGGCTTGCCACTGTTGACTGGCCGTATGAACGAATTTATCGCCGTCCGCGGCGTCGCAGCCGGATCAAGCCGCCGATTCGGCGAGTGCGTATGAGGGAAGGAAGGGCGCCATGGCTGTTAGCCTTTTGGAACTTGAGGAACGCTTGGGCCAACTGGCCATGGCATTTCGCCGCAATTTCGACGACTCGCTCAAACGACAGCAGATCGCCGCGGATTATTGCGACACTGTTGAATCGTTAATTCAGAGCGGTCAGTGGAAGAATGTGCCACCGCCAGAAGACCAACTGCCCGATGAGTTCATGCCGACTTCCTTTTTGCCGTATTGGTTTCGAAAATACCCGGCGCGTCCGTGACCTTACGATCCGAAGCAAAAACGTGCGTGTCATGTTCCGTTGATGAGCGATTGCTCGCTCGACGGTTGCATGACACGCACGTCGTGTTTATGGCGTGTTGGACCCTACACCGGAGGCCCCGTCTGCCATGGCCGGCCGAACAGGATCGAGAAGGCAAACAGGACGAGGAACACAACGAACAGGATCCACGCAATTTCACTCGTCAGGTACGCCACGGGGAACAACCCCAGAGCGCCTGCGATCAAGGCGATTAGCAGAAAGAATAGTGCTAAGCGCAACATGGTAAGCTCCTTTCACGTCAACGGTTTCAGGGACTCAGCGGGCTAGGTCTTCGATTGCAGGCTGTCAATTTCCAGCAGCGTGTCCAGGTCCTTCTCCGCCTGCTCCTTGGCCAGGCCGTAGCGTTCCTGAATCTTGCCCACCAGTTGATCGCGCCGGCCGTTGATTTGGGTCAACTCGTCGTCGGTCAACTTGCCCCATTTTTCTCTCACCTTGCCCTGGAGTTGTTTCCAGTTGCCTTTGACTTGGTCCCAGTTCATGATCGTTCTCCATTTCCAAACGGGCGATGCCTGAGGTTTTTTTGGTGAGTCACACGATTCCCGTTACTCACGTTCTTTCCATATGCAATTGGCGCGCCACACCAAAAAAGGCATTTTTTCCGATGAAATTGCACCGTTGCGGGGAAGTCAAGTACGCAGCCGCCGCGCAATTGCATGCGCAAACGGAACGCGTCACTGATTTTGGTTCCAACCCGCGAGGATGCGTTCAATTTCTTCCTTGTGCCTCGTCTCGTCGGCAATCTGATTTTCGAGATCGACCTTGAGCCCGATGTCGCCGAACGCTTCCGCTTGTTCGATGCGTAGCCGATAATCGGCAATCGCTTGCTTCTCCGCCGTCAGTGCGTTCTCGAGCATGCTGCGCGGCTCGTCGGCGGTCAACACGGGCCGCGCCTGCGTCGTCGGTTCGCCGCCCAGTGCGGCAATCTTGTCGGCGAGAAACTGAGCATGACCTTGCTCGTCAGCAATCTCCGCTTGAAAGAGCGCACGCAATTCCTTGCGGTACGGCCCGGTCAACTTCGCGGAGTAATGCGTGTACATCAGGACGGCCTGATATTCGCCGGAGAGATCGTGATTGAGCCCGATGAGGAGCGTCTGCCGATCCGCGTGCGGTTTGTTGCCGTTCTTGGCCGGCTTTGCGTCGCCGCGGGATTTCGGAGATGCCGGCTGTTCCTGGGCCGGCTCCTCTTCGCGAGTTTCCATCTCTTCGGCCTCGGTTGCTGCGTCGGCGTCGTTCATTTCTTCGCGTTCATCGTCTTGAACTTCGCCAGAGTTTTTGCCGCGTGACTGAGCGTTTTTGACGGATTTGACTGGCATGATCATTCCTCAGATCGGGCGAAAATTGCAATGGGTTTTGAGTAACAAATTGCAACTATCGTGCCATGGCCCGATGCGTTTGAACACCTGCGGTTGATTTCGACAGGACTTCCGATTAACCTTGGCAATGAAATGGAGTGATCGAAAACCGCAAGGATGCGACATGGATGCCGGTCATTCAATTCGTCATGTTTGGGCCGCGTGGGCCCTTATCGCTGGCGCGGCGATGATCCGCCTCGCGTACCTTGCTTGCTGGTGCCCGCTCGATCTGGCGCCCGATGAAGCGTATTACTGGGACTGGTCTCGCCAGATCGATTGGAGCTACCACAGCAAAGGCCCGCTCGTCGCCTGGCTCATTCGCTTAAGTTGCACGTGCTTCGGCGACACGATGTTCGCGGTGCGTTTGCCGGCCGTCGTGTGCGGAAGCCTCCTGCTGCTCGGCTTGTTCGCGTTGACGCGCAACGTCTACCAAAGCGATCGCGTGGCGTTCGTGCTCGTGGCGCTGGCGTTGACGTTGCCGATGATCGCGGCCGGCTCGATGTTGATGACAATCGATTCGCCGTTCACGTGCGCGTGGATGTGGGCGTGCGTTTTCGTTCATCGTGCGATTTTTTCGCAAGCGCGCTGGGCATGGTCTGCGGCGGGCGTCTGCATTCTGATCGGGATTCTCGCCAAGCACACGATGGTGCTTTGGCCCCTTTCGTGCGGACTATTCCTGTTGATGGTTCCCGCGTTTCGCGTTCAGTTTCGTCGGCCCGGTTGGTGGATCATGATCGGCATCGGCGCCCTGGGCATCGTGCCGATCCTGGCGTGGAACGCGGTGCACGGTTGGGTCACGCTCGAACACACGCAATATCACGCGGGCATCGACGGCGAGCAGTTTATCGATTGGCTCGGCCCATTTCGCTACCTGGGCGGGCAAATCGGCATCCTGCTCGGCTTTTGGTTTGTGGCTTGGATCATCGCAATGTGGCGACATCGGCCGACGGTTGAAACGGAACCGCAGCTCCGCTTCCTGTGGTGGATGTCGGCGCCGACGTTCGTTTTCTTCGGCGCCTTCGCGTTCAAAAACGGCGGCGGCGAGCCGAATTGGCCCGTGACCGCGTACCTGACCGGCATGATCCTCGCCGCCGGTTGGCTGGTCGAGCAGCAGGCGAA
>DAIOGM010000079.1:0-1612 GCA_036745215.1 Gemmataceae bacterium | reverse complement strand
TTCGCTCGAGCACGGCGTCGATGTCAACCCGTTCGATCAGGGCGTTGATGTCGAGTTCACCACGGACGAGGCGCACGGTGGGGAGCGGTTCGCCGTCCAGGTCAAAACGTACAAGAGCATCGTGGGGTCAGGAGACGTCGCGACCATCGCCGGTTTCGCGGTTCTTGGTCTGGTCGCGACGGCGGTGCTGCATCAACCGCCGACTTTTCAACCAATCTTCTTGAACCTCGCTGGTCCGGCCACGCCCGAACGGCCGACGCCATTGCGGCAAATTGACCCGACCTGCCGGCTGCGGGGGTGGCGCTATTTGGCGACCGAAGTCGATGCCGTTCGCGCCGAGTTGAAATGCCGAGGCCTCGATCCCGTATTGGCCGCGGAACGTTGGACGCAAGCCGCCGAGCTTGCTTTCTATTGCGAGGAGCAACCGCACTTCTATTACCTGGGAATGCCCCTGGGTGACCGCGTCAGCCAGTACGATCTCTGGCGTCCCAATCCGGTCGCCGATCCAGACGCCTTCCAAGGCCGCACTTTTCTGCTCGTCGGACAGGACGGGCATCGCATGCTTGATGCGTTCCATTCATCTGAGGAAATACGTACGATTACCTATAGCGAAAATGGCCAACCGATCGCCCAATGGACGATGGTGATTGCCCACGGTTTTCGCGGCTGGCGTTAAGGCGAGCGGCGTTTCTTGTGATACCCGTAGGACGGACATTCCTGTCCGTCCTCGCCTGGACGGACAGGAATGTCCGTCCTACGTCCGGTATGTTTGCACCTGCGGTCGCCTACCGATTCGATCGCTCCAGACACAGGACGCGCGTGAATGTGCGAATGAACATGCGCTCGCCGGCGATCGCGGGCGTGGCGTGCGTGCTTTCGCCAAGCGGGACCGTCGCGACCAATTCGAAACTCTTGCTCGCCTTCACAACGATCATGTGACCCTCGCGCGATGGGCAGTAGACATGTTCGCCCGCGATCACCGGTGACGCGTAAAACGTGCCGTCCACGCGTTCACGCCAATAGGATTCGCCCGTCTTCGCATTGACGCAACTTACGATGCCGCGGTCGCTGCACAGAAAAAGCAAGTCGCCCTTGGCGATCGGCGTCGGCACGAGCGGAACATCGCGGTCCACCTTGAAAATCGTCTCGATCTTTCCCTCGGCGCCGGGCTGAATGGCGATCGTTTCATAACGCTCGTTGAGCCAACCCGCTGTTGCGAGGATCAAATTGCCGTGCACGATCGGCGACGCGATGGCCCCTTCGATGTGGCGTTTGTCGAACACGTCCGCGGCCCAGTTGCGTTTGCCGGTCGCGGGTTCGAGGCTCGTGACGCCGTCTTCATAGCTCACCGCGATCAACTCCGCGGGCCGGCCGACCGGTTGAAACAGGATTGGCGTCGCATAGGTGTTGCGGCTCTTGCGTGCAACGCGCCAGCGATCCTTGCCCGTGTCGGCATCGACGGCGACGAGGCAATCCTTGGCGTCCTGTTCGCACGGCAGGATGACGACGCCATCATGCACGATGGGCGACGAACCGAAGCCATGCCCGCCGCCGAACGCGGCCAACTCGCGCCGCCAAATAGGCTGCGCCTAGCGCATGAGCGAACCGCGAA
>DAIOGM010000078.1:1226-21638 GCA_036745215.1 Gemmataceae bacterium | reverse complement strand
GCCGATGGACAAGCCGGGCGAACAATCGGGCAACAACGGACCGCAAGCCGACGTGTGGAAGATGCCGGCCGACGGCGGCAAGGCGGAAAAGATCGTGCGCTTTCCATCGCGCGTGCATGACCTGTGCTTTCACGCAGACGGCAAGAGCCTGATCGTGGTAAGTGAACTCGGCGGCGCTTACAACGATCTCTGGCAGTTCCCATTAACAGCGAACCCGCTGGCTCAATTGAAAAAGCTGACCGCGGGCCAGGCGGACGAAGATCGCCCCTCGGTCTCGCGCGACGGCAGATGGCTCGCGTATTCCGACAATCGCGCCGGCGCGACGGCCCTCATCGTTCGCGACTTGAAGTCTGGCAAAGAACACACGGTCTCCGTTCAGCGCCTCGATTATCGCAGCCCCACTGGAACGCTGCGTGTGCGCACCAACGATCGCGACAGCAAGAAATCGGTCACCGCGCGTGTCGTCGTGCTCCAGGACAAGGGCAAGTTCTATGCCCCGCCCGGCGCCCTGTATCGCATCCTGCGTGGGACGAGCCATTTCTACTGCGATCAATCCGCGGAGCTGACGCTGCCGGCCGGCAAGTATCGCGTCCGCGCTTTCCGCGGCCCCGAATACAAACCCGCGCTTCACGAAATCACCATTGAAGCGGGCAAGACGCTCGACTTGGGCGTTGAACTCGACCGCTGGACGCACGCGGCCAAGACAGGATGGTACTCCGGCGAGAACCACATTCACGCCAACTACGGCTACGGCCAATGGTACAACACGCCGGAGACGATGTTCACGCAATGTTCCGGCGAGGATCTGAACGTTTGCAACTTCGTCGTCGCCAACTCCGACACCGACGGCATCTTCGATCGCTCGTTCTTCCGCGGCGGCCCCGATCCGCGCTCGACGTCCGAGACGATCCTCTACTGGAATCAAGAATTTCGCAGCACGCTGTGGGGCCACATGACGCTCGTCAATCTCAAGCAGGTCGTCGAGCCGATCATGACGGGCTTTCACGCCACGACCAATCCGTGGGACATTCCGACGAACAGCGACATCGCGGACCGCACGCACTGGCAAAAAGGCCACGTCAACTACACCCATCCGGTGCAGAACGCATTGAAGCCCTTCGACAATCCGTACGCCGCCAAGGGGCTGCCGATCGACGTCGCGCTCGGCAAGATCGATTCGCTCGATCTCAACAACGCCTACGTCGGCACGGTGCCGATCTGGTATCGCCTGCTCAACTGCGGCTTCCGTCTGCCGCCGTCCGCGGGGACGGATTGCTTCCTCAATCGCATCTTCAGCAACCTCCCCGGGGGAGATCGCGTTTATGTTAATGTGCCGGGGCCGTTGACGTACGAAGGCTGGATCGACAATCTCAAAAAGGGGCGATCGTTCGTGTCGAACGGCCCGATGCTCGAATTCTCGGTTGACGGCAAAGCTTTGAGTGAGGTGATCCAGCTCGACGCGCCGAAAAAGCTTCGCGTCAAGGCGTCGGCTCGCTCGCTGTATCCGCTCGCGAAGGTGGAGTTGATCCACAACGGCCAGGTCGCGGTCACGCTGCCGTTGACGAAGGACGACCTCTCCGCCAAGTTGGATCAGGAGATCGAAGTGAAGAAAAGCGGCTGGCTCGCCTTGCGCGCCAGCGGCCCCGGCCATCCCGACAGCGTCGTCCCCGCCGTCTACGCGCACACGGCGCCGATTTACATCGACGTGGCCGGCAGCCCGCTGCGTTCGCGCGACGACGCGTTGTTCTTCTTGGCGTGGATCGACGACATCGACGTGATGCTCCGCACGCGCGACCGCATTCCCGACGCGGAGTTGCGAAAGCACGTTGACAATCAACTCGAATCGGCTCGAAGAGTTTATGCGCGGATCGCCAAGGAATGACCATCGATAGACACGGCTTGGTTCACAATCAGAAACACTCTGCGTTCTCTGCGCCTCTGCGTTTCTAAAAAAGGGTATTCCACGCCATGAGTGAATGGCATCCAATTAAGAAACGCAGAGGCGCAGAGGACGCAGAGAAAAGAATCGTTGAATTGGCCATCAATAGGGAGCGCTTGTCATGGCGCCGTCAAATCGACCACCTTGATATTCTCGTGACCCAGGCGTTTTCGTTCCGCTTCTGCGAGTGCCGCGCAATTCGCCGCCGCCTTGGCATTGGGCGCCGATCCGCTGATGCGAATGGCCGAATGCAGGTTGACGCGAAATACGATGTTCGGACCTGGCACGACCTTGATGTTCGCCAGCTCCGTTAACGCGACTTCGCCGCCATTGGCCGTCTTCAGCCGCGCTTTCATGAGTGCGGCAAATTGCTCGTCGAGCTTGGCCGCTTTCATTGGCGTGATGATATCTTCGATCACCTTGGTGACATCGGCGGCCGCCACACCGTGGGCGGCACATTTGGCGCGATCCAGTTGCACGTTCAATTGATCCGCGTCCGGTCCAGGAAAAATCTCCGGATTGGCGAGCGCTTCTTTTTCCGTGATTCGTTTGAGCACGACATCCGCGAACTTCCGCATTTCGGCCTGTCCAAGTTGCCCCTGATCCACGAGCGCGATGGCGACGCGATTGTCCTCTTTCTGAACCGGCTTGACTTTTACGGTGACGCCGCTGCGCTGCACTAATTCGGGCAGCATCGGCAAGGCCAGGTTGACGCGATTCTGCACGAGCGTGGCGGCCATCGTCGGATCGGCGTTGGCCTTGAAGCGCACTGACGCGGTGTAGCTGCCGTCGCTCTTCGATTCCGATTCGATGCGAACCAGCAATTCGACGCCGTTGATTTGCTGTTCGATCGGCGCCGCGACCGTGTTCGCGACCGTTTGCGCATCGGCGCCGGGGTAAGCCGCCGTCACGAGGAGCACGGGGCCATCGGCGGCTTGCTGAGAGCATCCGCAGAGGATGATGAATAGAAGCGGTTTGATGGCGCGCATGAAAGAGCAACCACAGATGAACACAGATGGACACGGATATTACGAGAGGGTGTCGATCCCCAATCTGTGTTTATCTGTGTCCATCTGTGGTTATGAATATTACCGCGTGCTGTGGATGAAATCTTCCAGGAGGTGAATCGTCCGCTCCTGGCAATCGACCTGGAACGCGTTCAGGTCGCCGATCGAGATGATGCCGACGACTTCGCCCTCCGTGACCACGACCGGCAAATGGCGGATGCGGCGATGCTTCATGACGCTGCGCGCCTCCTCCAGATCGGTGTGCGTGCGGCAACAGACCACGTCGCGCGTCATCACCTCCGCGACGAGCGTGATGTTAGCGTCGAGCTGCTCGGCGACGATGCGCTCCAGGATGTCGCGCTCGGTGAGAATGCCGACCAGACGCCCTTCCTCCAATACTAATAGCGAGCCAATCTTTTGCTCATTCATCATGATGGCCGCGTGATAGACGGTGGCCCGGGATGAAACGGTGATCAGGTGCAATCCCTTGCCAGCCAGGATGTCGCTGACAGTCGCCATGGAAGTGCTCCGTTAGAGAGCGAGCGAAAGAAGTGTTTGTCTTCCCGTATGATTGCGCGAACCGGGCGAAACCGCAAGGGAAAAACGGCTGAAATCGCAAGAATTCGGCGGCTCCTGATTAAACCACAGATGAACACAGATCAACACAGATGGCCCCCCAGAAGTTGCCGGGGGCGAAGGTGATTCAGTAAATCCAAGCAGATGTTACGCCAATGGGAATTCAGTGATTCTTCTTATCTGTGTGGATCTGTGTTCATCTGTGGTTCTGTCCGAAGTTTGACATTTCTCCGTTTCCAACCTAGAGTTGTGCGCCAAAAATGAAAGCGGCACGGCATCGGCCAAGCCCGCCTCATCTAATACCGCGCCTTCGTGGCCCCGCTGAAGGAAACTCAGCCGATGACCCAAGTCCTTGCCAAGACTCGCGTTTCCAAGATTGCCGGTTATGAAATCCTGGGCAAGCTTCGCGCTGGCGCTCAAGGCACCGTCTTTTTGGCCCGCGATCCGCACCACGGCGGCGAAGTGGCGATCAAGGTCCTCTCGGAAAAAATGACCAACGACCCGACGCTGCGGATGCGTTTCGCTCAGGAGTGTCAGGTCGCCCGCAGCCTGGAGCATCCGAACATCGCCCGCGTCATCGATTTCGGTCTCGACGGCGACAGGGCGTATTTGGTGATGGAGTACGTGAAGGGCGAAAGCGTGGGGCGTCTCGTCGATCGCAGCGGACGTTTGCCGGAATGCGCCGTGGTGGCCGTGGCGAAACAGATCGGTCAGGCGTTGGCCCTGGTTCACGAGCGCGGCCTCATTCATCGCGACGTGACGCCCGATAACATCATCATTTCGGACGACGGCGTCGCCAAGCTGATCGACCTCGGACTGGTGAAGGACACCAACGGCGAATTCAATCTGACGCAATCCAAGAGCTCGCTCGGCACGCCCAACTTCACCGCGCCGGAACAATTTGACGACGCCAAGCGCGTCGAGCCAACCAGCGATATCTACGGTTTTGCCGCGACGCTGTACATGGCGATCACCGGGCAGTTGCCGTTCCATGCGGGCTCGACGTTCGCCATTGTCACGATTTACAAGAAAAAGCTGAGCGACGACCTCATCCCGCCGCAACAGCTGGCGCCGGACGTCAGCGACCGAGTCAGCGACGCCCTTTGCCGCGCTCTGAGGGCGGATCCGAAAAAGCGGCCGGCGACGGTGTTGAAGTTCGTGGAGACGCTGGAGGAATCGCCGTCGGAAAAAAACGGCCGCGAGCGACGCGTGAAATCGCGCTATCCCGTCAAAATGGCGATTCGCTGCAGTGCTGCTTCTCGGTTGACGTCCGATCGCTGGGAAGGGATGGCCGTGGACATGTCCGAGACCGGCTTCTGCGTCAAGCTGAGCCGCGGTTTCCAACCGGGCACGATCCTCAATGTTCGGCTGGGCAAAAAGAAGCTCCAGCGGCGTTCGCTGCTGGTGCGAGTGATGTGGGTTAAGAAAACACCGGACGGCGCCTGGAAATTGGGGTGCCAGTTCGATCGTCCTTTAAGTGAACAAGAATTGAACGAATATCGGTAAGCCGCCTGGCCGCCAGGCAGCGGGCCCGTTGTCGAGCGCTTGTTGGCTCGGCAACAACGCCCAGGGAAAGCCGCGAGAGGTTTTGCAAGCTATGAATACCGTTGCCCACAAGACGCCGAGGTCCTTTGGCCCATTCGAAGTCATCGAAAAGATTGGCCGCGGCGCCAGTGCGACCGTTTACAAGGTGCGGCTCAAATCCACGGGCGAAATCGCCGCTCTCAAGGTCGGCCCCAAATACGTGCAACTGGACTCGGCCGTGGTCCGGCGCTTCCAGCAAGAATTCACGATGATCCGCCCGTTGCAGCACGCCAACATCGTTCGGGCGCTGGCTCAGGGCGAGCACAATGAGCTGCCGTACCTGTTGATGGAGTTTGTGCCGGGCGTAAACTTGAGCGAACGCCTTCGGCAGCACGGCCCAGCCAGTGCCGCGGAAACGATCGCCGTCTTTTTACAAGTCGTGGATGGGCTCAGCTACCTGCACGCCAACAACATCTTGCACCGCGACATCAAGCCGAGCAATATCTTCCTCACTTCGGACAATCAGGCCAAGCTGGGCGACTTCGGCTTGGTCAAGAACATGATGGATGACGATTCGCATTTGACGAAATCGCGGCAAAGCCTGGGCACCATCGAATACGGCGCCCCGGAGCAATTCGAGGACGCCAAGCGCGTCGATCAACGCTGCGATTTGTACTCGCTGGGGGCCACGCTTTACACGGCGTTCACCGGCAAGTTCCCGTTCGGCAACGGCGGGCAGATGCAGATTTTGCAGCGAAAGCTGTTGAATCAATTCGTGCCGCTGCGTCTTCTGCTGCCGACGCTCGACCCGGCGATCGATCAGCTGGTCAATCGCTGCCTGAACCCGAACCCCGCCGAGCGGCCGGGCGATTGCGCGGAGTTCCGCGCCGCCTTAAAGAATTTTCGCGCCGACGCAACGACGGCGCCGGACCCCGACCTGATTCACGTTCAACCCGGCGGCGGCGCCGATCGCCGCGCGTCGGTTCGCTTCGCGGTCGATCTGACGGCGACGTTTGTGCCGTTTCATCAAAACATGCGCGGCCGCTGGGAGGCGACGATCCTCGACGTGTCGCCGATCGGCGTTCGCCTGCAGACGCCGCGGGCGATCGCGATCAATTCGGTGTTGCACTTGACGCTCGGGCAAAGCGAGCGGACGGAATTGGCGGTCGTTCGCTGGGTGAAGCCGGGCAAGGGCGACACGCAAATCGTCGGCTGCGCGTTCGTTCATCCGCTGTCGGACGAGCAGTTCAAGGCCCTGTACCTTTCCAGTGTGCGCGGTCATAACAAGTTGTAATCGTATTAGAACGACGACGGCCAACGCCTCGATGACGTTGGCCGCCTGATCCATTTCGCGAGGCCTACCTTTTTCATTTAACCTTCCAATTCAACGGCGAGCGCTCGTTAAGTCGGTGAAAAGACCGATCCAGGTCAAAATACGTAAGAGAGATGCCGCGCAATGAATCAGGTTTTCCCCGACGCGCCAAAGGTGGTCGAAGCCGATTGTGTAATGACATCCATCGGCTATGCTTAATCAGACGTCAGAACGCTCGCGTGAGGAGAGAGAAATGGTACTATGGTGTAAGCTCTGCGGCGCGTACATCGGCCTCCGTGCTCCGTTGCAGGACTGGAGGGTCGAACGCGATTCGATTTGTGCAAGGTGCGTCATCCGTCCGGAAGGATTGCCGGACGGACCGGCTAAGACGATCTCGTCGGTCGCTGAGGATGCCAAGCAGCAAGTCATTGGCGAGGCTTAGGAGTTTGCGGCCCGCATCGAAGGCGGGCTACCGGCTTCGCGCAAATTGTGGAAGTTCTCCGCGTCTCCGTGTTTCCAAATGAGGTCCACTGGAAACGCGGAGAACGCAGTGGGACCCATTTCAATACCAGCCAAATGGCGCACGTTCGAAAATCAGCAACAACAACAGCACGACCACCAGCAGCCCAACAATGCCGCTGGGGCCGTACCCCCATTGACGACTATGGTTCCAAGTCGGCAAGCCGCCCATGAGTAAAAGAATCAGAATGATCAACAATAGCAAGCCCATGACACCCTCGATTCGTTTGATTAGTTAGGTTTAACGAAGTCATCAAAATTCTTCTTGGCCTTTTCCTTCGCGTAGCCAAAGCGTTCTTGCAGGCGACTGGCTATTTGCTCATTGCTCGGACACGATCCGCAGTCCTTTGAGCTTTGTGGAAGTAGATGCATTTTGGATGCCAAACCGATTTGGAACGCGTTTCTTTGGCTCAGAAAGGAAACGAGCAATTGGTTGGCGATTCCGTTACGCAATGGTGCGCAATCCATTGCCTCAAGGGCGCGTGCTTGGATCGTATTTAGTTCGCGGCGGCGCACATCCGACGCTCAAGAAACTTGCGTTTTCAGTTCGGAATTGACGCGCGCCGGCCTGAGAAGCAATAGGTGGCCGGACCACGTTTGGCGAAAGGTGCTGTGTGGAAGGGTGTGAATGCCCTGGGCGGGGTCGCCGATCACGATGCCGTCCTTGCGAACCTCGAAAAGGGTGACGAAATGACCGCTCGTCAAGTGAGCGACGGCTGGAAGCCTGGCGTGACCAAGCTGATCCAGACCGACGCGCACTGCCGTTGCTTCAAAAAAGACCAGCCGCGCGGACTGGGCGAGGTCCGCGAGACTGGCCCCGCCCGATCGTTCGGGCGTTTGGCTCGCTACATCGGCTACCGTGATGTCCAGCCCCAATCCGTTGAGGGCCATGGCCAACGCGGTGACACCGCAGTCGTCCGGGCCACGCTGCGCGAACCAGCACCAGGGCCGGCTTCGTGGCTGGACGTTTTTGAAGGTCTGCTGACTTTCCGACGCATCCGCTCGACGCGCCCGAACGAAGTCATCCCGGTGCAGGCGCCAGCAGCGTGTCTCGGCCAGGGCGATCGCACACGGCAGCGCGCCGCGGCCCAGGAGCGCCCGTTCGGCGAAAAAATCTCCCGGGCCGAGCATGCGCGGCGGCGCGGCGCTTTCGTCGTCGTGAAGCGCGATCTCGCCTTCACGAATGAACAACCACGAATCCGCCAGGAGTCCATCCGCCTGAACCGTGCGGGCGGCGCCGAACGTGATCTCCTCGCAGCAATCCATGAGCACCAACAGTGACTGGCCCGACAGGAAGCCCAGACCCGCCTGACGTCGAAAATGATGAACCAGCGCGTGCAGACGCAGCCAATTCTTCAGCCGTTCGGTCAGATCGCGCCGGCGACGCAGCGCCGTTTGCAGGATCGCGAGCGGCAAGCGGAAAAGCTCACTGGCTTCGCAAGCGCGGCAAGTGGCCGTGTTGATGTGCGGCCGCAGCAACGCATATTCGCCGAAGACCTGGCCCGGACCGAGAAGCTCTAGCGACCGTTCCTTTTCCGCCGACGACGGGCGCGTGACACGGACGCGGCCGTCGAGCAGGGCGAAGGCGTACTTTCCCGGCGTCCCGGCCTCCATCAAGGACTCGCCGGCTTGCACGCGGATGCGCTGTCCCGCGGCCGCCCAGGCTTCCATGGCGGGCCGGCCCAGCACCGCGAACAGCGGATAGCGCATCAGGGCATCAACGGGCTCCATTGTTGCCCTCCAACCAATCCAGCTTCAGCGAAACGTTGGCCAGTCTCTCGCGCAACCAATCGACAAACACCTTTTTTCGAATGAGAAGAGCCGTGGGTTCGTCCATCTCCGCGGGCAAATGTTGTTCGATCCGATAAACGTGATAGCCGCCGTCCGCCAGGATGGGTCCGACGATGTCGCCTTCGGCCGCGGCGAAGATCGGCGCGGCGAGCGGCTCCGGCAAGTGGGCTCGGCAAAGGATGCCGATGTCGCCGCCGCGCTCGCGCGACGCGTCCAGGGAGTGGCGTCGCGCGACCTCGGCGAACGCGGCGCCCTCTTCCATCTGGTGCAGCAATTCGCGAGCGAGGCCTGCCGATGCGACGAGCAACTGCCGCACCTTGGCGCGGACCAATCGGTCGCGGTTCGCCTGAAAGTAGTTTGGCCCTTGCTCGTGAAAAAGGTGGTCGCGGAACTTCTCGACAAGCAGATCGCGCTCCAGCACGTTCTCAAGGTCAAGAACACTCAAGTGTTGTTCCGCCAGCCAGGCATTCGTGGCCCCGCCCGATTGCAAGCCCTGACGCGTGCGGAATTCATCGGCTGCCCGTTGAAGGTCGGCCGCAGCGACGACGAGGCCGGCATCCCGCGCTGCTCGTACGCAAAGCTCCTCCGCCACTGCCTCGCGCACCGAGGGCACGATTCGGCCACGCAGCCTCAGGAAATCCAACCACTCCCCCAATGATAAAGAGAGGCCCAAAGGAGCGGCGGCCAGGATCGAATTCAGGTGGTTCATGATCCGCATGCCTCGATTGGTCACGGTTGATCGTGGGGTCCTTTGAGCCAATCCGCCAGAGCGTTGCCGAGCAGAGTCGCATGGTTGCCGCTTCGGGCCGGACTCGTAGAGTCTTCCGGGTCCATTGTCGCGGTGGGTTGCGCGCCATCCGCGTCGTCGTCGGTTTCCGCCGGCGTTGCTCCGGAGACGTCGGCGAACGCTCCGGATTCGAACGCATATCGTCCTGCTTCCTGGTCCGCGTCCACGGTGGCGAATGCGATCGCGTGGGCCGCATCCACATCGTCATGCATTTGCGTCGAGTCATTCTGGTCAGGGGTAACGTTCATTTGCGTCTTTCTCCATGAAGTTGTTGATTTGGAGTGCGGGGATTTGACGCCGCCGCACCCCAGGGTGCCGTTCGAATCAACCGCCGAGCCAGCCTGGGAGCTTGATCCCAGAGCCGCCGGTAGCCTTCCTGAGCAGATTTCCGGCCGTATCGTAGACGTTCTGAGCGGTCGCGACGCCATTCTTGTAGAAGGTCTTGATCGTGCCGGTTGCGGTCTTCTCCCACGTTTGGACGAGATCGCCGCCGCTGTCCCAGATTTTCTGTCTGACGGCCGCGCCGTTCTTGAAGTAGGTCCGCATCGTGCCGGTAGCGGTCTTCTCCCATTTTTCGGCCAAGCTGCCGGCGCTGTTCCAGAGCCGCTGGACGGTGACGACACCCTTGGTGTAATAGGACCGCATGGCGCCGGTCGCGGTCTTTTCCCACTTTTCCGTCAAGTTGCCGGCGCTGTTCCAGAGCTTCTGCACCGTGACGACGCCGTTCGTGTAATACGACCGCATGGTGCCGGTCGCGGTCTTTTGCCATTTTTCGGTCATGTCTCCGGAACTGTTCCAGAGCTTCTCCATCGTGGCGACACCGCTCGTGTAGTACGTCCGCATGGTGCCGGTGGCGGTCTTTTCCCATCTTTCGGTGATCGTGCCGGCGCTATTCCAGATCTTCTGAACGGTGGTGACGCCGTTGGTGTAGTAGGATCGCATCGTGCCGGTGGCGGTCTTTTCCCATCTTTCCGCCAGATCACCGGCGCTGTTCCAAAGCTTTTGAACGGAGAGGGCGCCCTTGGTGTAGTAGGAGCGCATCGTGCCGGTTGCGGTCTTCTCCCACGTTTCGGTCAGATCGCCGGCTTTGTCGAAGACCTTCTGAATGCTGAGAACGCCCTTGGTGTAATAGGAACGCATCGTGCCGGTCGCGGTCTTTTCCCACTTTTCCAGGAGGTCGCCGGCCCTGTTCCAGGTGCGCTGCAGCGTGGCGACGCCGCTCGTGTAATAGGTCGCGATTTTTTGGCCGGCGGTGTCGATGGAGACGCGTTGAAGCAAAGTGCCGGCTTTGTTGAAGATATCCGTGACGCGGTCGCCGACTTGGTAGGCGATGTCGCGGATCGTGTTGCCGGCCGCGTCGATTTTTTGATTGACCACATTGCCGGCCTTGTCCACCCACTGCCCGACGCGCTTGCCGACGGCGGCGAGGATGTCGTTGACACTTCCCCATGAATGGCGATGGCGAATGGCGATGACGGCGTTGAACTCGTAGCTGTTCAGGTTGAACTCGAGCTTGGTCACTTTCAGCGATCCCTCGTTGCCGGCGGCGAGTCTGCCCAGCAGCGTTGTCAGGCGTTCGTCGAGCTGGGTGGCGCGGAGATCGATGATGGGATTGCCCGGCTGATAGAGCTGCTGCAATTCGGCTTTGCTGATGCCGAGCGTGGACGAAAGTTTGCTGACGACGAATTGATCGGCAAGGGCGGACGAGTCGGTTTTGAAGATGGCGTCGGCCAGTTTGCCGAGCCCCTTGAGGTCGGTGCGATTGGCAAGGCGGCCGATCAACGCGGCGAAATCGGACTTGCCTGACAGTGCGGCGCCGCTGAAAAGATTGAGCGAGTTGGTCAGAGAGCTGAGACTATCGCCCGAGCCTTTCCAGATGACGGCGAAGCCCTTGTGCACCGACGTGATCGACTTGGAAGCGCTGACGCCGAGGCCTTGAGCGAGCTGCGCGGCGCCGATGCCGATCGTGTATTTGTAGTTCACATTCACGAACTTGACCGCCAGGTGCGGCGTCGTCACGGCCTTGCCGGTGACCATGCTTTTGAGCGCGGCAGCAACCAAGTTCTCGGCTTCCTGAGGCGCCTTGTGCTTGAGCCAGGTATAGATGTTGCCCAGCTCGCCGATGATGATGTTTTTGGCTTCTTGAATCGCCTGCCCGGTCGTGGCGCCGCCGGTGACGACGGCCGTGCCGATGGTGCCGGCCGCGTTTTCGGGACTGGCCCAGTCGGTGAACCGCGTGGTGGATAGGTAGACATTGCCGCCGCCGTATGCCTTGGCAAAGCTTGCCCAGATCGCATGGTAATCGGATCTCACAGTTGTTTTTAGGCCGGCGAACGCAGTGATCGCCTGTATCGGCTCTACTTCCGGCGCGGCGAGCTGGCCATTCATCAACGTTTTCAAGGCATTCGTGTCCAGCGTGACGCCGGCCGGGAGCTTGATCGACGCGGAATAGTTGCCCGTATCGAAATTGAACGTCAAGGCTCCGGTCGTCGTCACATCGAACGCCACGACCTTCTGATTGAGAACGTTGCTCGCTCCCGCGAGCACTTCGGCTTGCGGGAACATCGACGTTTCGTGAGCGATGACGGGCGTCGGCGCACCGATTCCGTTGCTGGCGGGAAGCGGCGTCACCAAGGCGGCTGCCATCAGATCGCGCGTTTCCAGCGCTTCGACGCCGAGGCGAGCGTTGCGGTTCGGCCCCGCGCCGAAGATGCGGGCCATTTCCTCGTCGCTCAGCTCTTCCAGGGGCGACAAATCTTCGATCAGGATTCGCGGCTTGAGGGTTGCGGTCATCGGTGGATCTCGCCTTTGCGGGTAATTGGGCTCGCCGCATCGCTGCGGCTTCTGCCCATGTAAGCAGCACCTCCCGGTCAAACCGGACAGCATTTTGCAAAAAAAAACGTATTGGTGGCAAAATACGTGATTTCGCCGTGAAACCGGCGGGCGAACCGATCGCCAAACTTCTGCCAGGACGGCTTTTTCGTTTGACATCAAGAACGGGGCATGGCAACCTAGGTCCTGTCGCCCCCCCGAAAGGACGTGCCTCACTGGGATCGCCCCATGGAAAAAGACGATTCATCGTTCGGTTCCCATTATCTCAATCAACGCATCGCTCGATGGCGCGACGGCGATCGCGCCGCGGCCGACGAACTCCTTAACATGACGGCCCATCGACTCGAGCGCCTCGCACGCAAAATGCTGCGCGGCTTTCCGGCGGTGCGCAGCTGGGTCGAGACGGCCGACGTTCTCCAGGGCGCCTGCATGCGACTTCTGACGGCGTTGCAAAGCGTCACGCCGGCTTCCACGCGCGATTTCTTCGCCCTTTCCGCCTTGCAGATGCGCCGCGAATTGCTGGACCTGGCCAAGAGCCAATCCCAACGTGCGGCAATTGAGTTGAGCGCCGAGGAACTCGTGGCGGATCAACATTCCGCCGACGACATCGACGCCTGGGCGCGCTTTCACTCCGCCGTCGATGCATTGCCGACGACGGAGCGTGAGATCTTCGGCCTTGTCTTTTACCATGGCTGGACGCAAGTGCAAGTCGCGGAGCTGCTGGACGTCAGCGAGCGCACCGTCAGGCGCTACTGGATCTCCGCCGCCACCACGCTTTCGAGAATTCTCGGGGGGCGCCTGCCCGCGCTGACGGATTGAGTCCCATCGAAATTCTGTCAACTCGTTGCCAACGAAAATCAACGGCCGCCCCATGAAAGAAGTGCATATGACCGCGGATATGCAAACGAGATTGGAACGCTTGCTGCTCGACTGGCAGGAAGCGTTTGAAGCCGGCCGGGAGATTGCACCGGCCGATCTGTGCCGTGATTGCCCGGAATTGTTGCCGGAGCTGGAGAAGCAAATCAGCAGTCTGAGGCGCATGAACGCCCTCGTGGGCATCGCGGATTCGGCCGCGGTGTCGAGAACGCTCATCCGTACGCAATGCAATTCGAGCGATTCGACGCAGCTCGACGTCCCCTTGCCGGTCATGCCGGGCTATGAGACGCTCGGCGAACTCGGCCGGGGCGGCATGGGCGTCGTTTACAAGGCGCGTCAATTGAAATTGAACCGCCTCGTCGCGCTGAAGGTGATTCTCGCCGGCGCCCACGCGGGGCCGGAGGCGACGGCCCGATTTCTCCAGGAAGCGGAAACGATCGCCCGGCTCAAGCACGCGAATATCGTGCAGATTTACGACTACGGCAGCCACGACAGCAACGCCTTTTTTTCGCTGGAGTACCTCGAAGGCGGCTCGCTGGCGGATCGCTTGCGCGGCGAACCGCAGCCGGCCAAGGAGTCGGCCCGCCTGGTCGAAACGCTGGCGCGGACGATCCAGTTTGCCCACGATCAGGGCATCGTCCATCGCGACTTGAAGCCGGCGAACATCCTCATCGCCGCCGACGGCACGCCCAAGGTGACCGACTTCGGCCTGGCGAAGCAATTGGATTCCGCGATGACCGCCAGCGGCGCCATCCTCGGCACGCCGAGCTACATGGCGCCCGAACAGGCGAAGGGAAAAATCCGCGAGATCGGCCCCGCCGCCGACGTTTATGCACTTGGCGCCATTCTTTATGAGATGCTGACGGGTCGGCCTCCCTTCAAGGGCGTCTCGGCCTGGGACACCGTTCAGCTCGTGATCGGTTCCGAGCCCGTGCCGCCCAGGCAGTTGAACGCCCACGTGCCGCGCGATCTGGAAACGATTTGTCTAAGCTGCTTGCACAAGGATGTTGCCAAACGCTATGCCAGCGCCAGTATGCTGGCCGAGGATTTGCGCCGCTATCAAGCTGGCGAGCCGATCATGGCCCGTCCCGTCGGCGCCGTCGAACGCGCCTGGCGATGGTGCCGGCGCAATCAACTCGTGGCGAGCCTGATCCTTTTGTACATGACGCTTTTATTCGGCACCCTCCTGAGCGTCACGCTCCTTTATTTCCGCGCCGAACACCAACGCGACCTTGCCGTTTTCAATGCGGAAAAGGCCCTGGCCGAGAAACGGCGCGCCCAGGCGGAAGCCGAGAAGGCGACGAAGATTTCCAAGCTCCTCGTCGGCATGTTTGAGTCGTCCGATCCCCTGGGCTTGAGCGGCATTTCCTACTCCATCCCCAAGGCAACCGGCGAGAAGCTGACGGCCCGCGAAATCCTCGACCGCGGCGCGGCACGCATCGAGGCGGACAAGGACCTGTCGCCGCTCGTGCGCGCCGCGTTGCTCGATACCGTCGGCAACGTCTATCGCAGCCTCGGGCAGCACGTGGAGGCCGAACGCCTGCTGCAGGCCGCCCTCGACTTGCGCGAAAAAACCCCGGGCGCCGATCCGCTCGACATGGCGGCGAGCTTTCACAATCTCGCTTGGCTTCATCATGAACGCGGAAACTATGAACGCGCGCTGACGCTGTATCAGGATGCGCTGAAGATTCGCCAGCAACAGGATCCTCCGAGCGAAGAACTCGTCGGCGCCAGCCAGTTGAACCTGGCCTGGGTATTGACCGAAATGCGGCAATACGACGAAGCGGAGACCCTGCTCAAGAATTTGATCGACCGCCGCCGCGATTTCTGGGGGGACGAGCACCGCGAAACGTGCTTCGCCCGCCTGGCCCTGGCGACGGTTTACTTCGATTCCCAGCGTATCGTCGAAGGATACGCCCTTGCGCAGAAAGGAATCGAGCCGCTTCTGAAGCTGGACGGCAACCAATCGATGAGCGCCGCCTTCGGAAAATTTCAGACTTCGATCATGCAGTCCTTTGTTCTTCGCGATCACGCCGGCGCCGAGGCGAGCATGGAGGAATGCCTGGCGATCACCAAGAAGACTCTGGGCGAAAGGCACCTCTACGTCGGTCTCGTGCGCTACCGCCTCGCGGCCGCGCAGACGGCGCAGAAAAAGTGGCCTGAAGCGGAAGTCAACCTGCGCGAATGTGTCGCGATTGGCCGTATTCAAACAGGGATCGCTCATCCCAAGGTCGCCGTCGCTGTCGATGGCCTCGCCGCGGTGTTGCGCCAGCGCGGCAAGGGACGAGAAGCGACCGAACTTTTCGAGGAACTGCTCCAGGCTCAGGCCGATCGATTTGGCGTCGATCACGTTCTTCGAGCCGAGACGCTGATCGACTTCGCGGAACATCTCGACAAAACCGGTCCCGCGATCAAGCGCTTCGAGGTGCTCCAGGAGTCGATCCGCATCTTTCACAAGGCGCCGACCGCCCGACCACGCCTTGCCGAAAGCTTGAATCTTCTGGGCGTCGCTCTCTATCGCGCCAAGGACTTTGGCAAGGCGGAAGAATGCTATCGGGAGGCAATCAAGGTGGAACGCAGTCTGGAAAAGCCGCGGCCGGCGCGCCTGGCCCGGCAACTCAATAACCTCGCGAATTCATTGTTCGAGCAGGGACAGGCGAATGCGGAATTGAAGAAACAACTGGACGAAACAACCGACCTGTGCAAGGCCCTCAGCGGTGAGGATCGACGCATCCAACTTTTCGATGCGGAGCTTTTGCAATCGCGCTGGCATCAACACCACAAGCAACCCGTCGAGGCCGCCGAGCGAATAAGTGAGGCCGCCCAATTGGCGGGCAATGACTCGTTCAAATTCTATCGTGTGGCCTGTGCGTATGCCAAATGCATGCCGCTGGTTGCAGGCGATGAAAACGAAACCGACCGTTACGCCAAGGAAGCCATGGCGTTCTTGACGAAGGCGGTCGAGAATGGCTTCAAGAACCGCAAACTGCTCACCACCGAAGCCGCGCTGGAGCCGTTGCGGACACGCCCGGAATTCAAGGCGCTGCTCGGGAAAATCTAGCGATGTTTCGGCGCTCCTATCCACCGAAATATTGACCCCGACGGAATCCAATGGTGCTGAAAAACCCAGGGGTGGACTTGCTCCGCATCCCTGGGTTGCGCGATGAATGAGAGCAAATCACTTCTTCGCACCGGCCTTTTTGCCTTTCGCAGGGCCTTTGGCTTTCGCCTTCTTTTTGTCTTTGCCCTGCGAGTTGTTGCCCTTTGCCATCGTGAAGTCCTTTCTGAAAAGTTAGGCAAGCAACTTCGCTTGCTGTTTCTAGTGTAGTCCCACGCCGCCCAATGCCCCGCGCAAAGAACTATCTGCCGAAAAGTTTTTCTTCCTTCGGTCCCCGCGGACGTATAACGCACTTGTCGAATACACTGGAACCAGTCTCTCTACTTTGGAGAAGCCGATGGCCAGGCAGGGTAAGCTCCGCATCGAATCGCTTGGCGAACTTACGAAGGCGCTCACCTCTTCCGCCGAATGTGAATTTGGCTTGCTGGTCCGCGACGAACGTAAAGTCGAAATGGACATCGACAAGACCGTCATCGCCGAGCTGGTGAAATTGCTGCAAAAGGTCGTCGGCAATCGCGACCATGACGACGATTATTGACCTTCGAGGCTGCCGAGATATGGAGTCCGTTGCGAAAGAATGCGCCAATAGGCAAAACTACCTAGTGACCCCGACGGGATTCGAACCCGTGTCGCGGCCTTGAAAGGGCCGTGTCCTAGGTCTCTAGAGGACGGGGAGGAGCGCAACGACAACAGAATCTCGCCGAGGCCGATTCCCAGACCCGCTCAATCCAGCCGCATCGGATCCAAAGCGCTTGATTGTTCATGTCTTGGGCTGACGTTTCAGTCGCATTTCGATGATGCCTTTATGCAAGGTGCTGACATTCATCGAGGAAACGTGTTCGAGTTGTTGGGCAGCGCGTTCCATATCCCAGATCAAGAGCAACTGCTCCTCGCGTCTTTTTTCGTTTTCGATTTTCTTGAGCGCTAGATTGAATTCCGCAAACGAAAACTCCTGAAATTCTTTTGTGTTCTCAGGTAAGAGGCGTTTGAATTCGTCGCTCGCATAGTTGGTCGCCAGCGTCTTTGCGGTTTCTACAAGCAAGCCGGTGTACTTGCTTAACGTCTCGTGGAGCAGCTGCGGCGTGACCGGACCTTTTGTTACTGCAATCTTTACCGGGCCCAACACAGACTGGTACGTCGAAGTTGCCTTCAAGAGTTGCTTGTGATTGGCTTCGATACTCGCACGAAAGGCTTCCTCATGAAGTGTGGCGCGAGCATTCCGAGCGAGGTCATCCGACAGCTTCCTCTGCGCATCCGAGAACTTTTGTTGAGCGGACGACAGTTTTTCTTGAGCGGACGACAATTTTTGTTCGGTTCCTTTCAATTGTTCCGTCAACTCGTCTTCTTTCAGTGAGGCCTTCTGTGCTTTGTCAACTGCTTCCCACGAAGCGTTGAACTCTTTCATGATGCCCACCAGCAGCGTGGCGATAACGAAGCTAAATGCGATCCAACCCAGGCAAGTGATACGTTTCACGAATCCAGTTTGGTCTCTGCGTATCGTCTCACCAACAAAAGGGAGAATGGCAGCCACAAGTCCAAACACTAGCAACAGCACGTTGAAGGTGAGCGACATTTGATTCCTCTTGATTCTCCTGAGTAGTCCGCCGGTTTAAAAGCCCCACTTGATACTAATCTTGAAATCCGTCTTGCGCCTAGACATTAGTACACATTGTTTGGGCCGGCGGCTTTTTCCGAAACTGCGCACCTATGTCGACCGAATCGATACGCAAAATCAGCCGGAACTCTTGCAGGTTTGCGGAGATATGCGGACGTTGCCAGTGAGTGCCGCAATAGGATAAACTACCTAGTGACCCCGACGGGATTCGAACCCGTGTCGCGGCCTTGAAAGGGCCGTGTCCTAGGCCTCTAGACGACGGGGCCAGCCATTTCATGCTAGAAATCCCGCCGCAGCACGTCAAGTCGAACGCTGACGCCGCCGCGAGTTGCTGGGCTTGACTGCAAACCGTATAATTAGGGAAAATCATCGGCGAGCCGTTCGTGGCTTGCCGGCACTTTCAACTGGAAAGGAACAGCGAATGGCCGCCAACGTGATGGAATTCACCAGTGATAACTGGCAAAAGGAAGTCGTGGAAAGCAGTATCCCCGTCCTCGTCGATTTCTGGGCGCCCTGGTGCGGACCGTGCAAGGCCCTGGCCCCCGCCATCGACAGCATCGCCACGAAATACGCCGGCAAGGTCAAGGTCGGCAAGCTCAACATCGACGACGCTCAGGACATCGCCGCTCAGTACGGCGTGAACAGCATTCCGCGCGTCTTCGTATTCAAGGGGGGCGACAAGCCGCTCCGCACCGTGCCGGGATTGGTCCACGAAAGCGTGCTCACGAAAGCCGTTGACGAGGTCTTGCAAGGACAGTAATCAAGCGAACCCATTCACGGAACCAACGCTCATGGTTCCGATTACAGAAACCCCGTCATGAAACAACCAACGACGCAACCGAGCGCCTCGCCCCCCTGGTTTCTGATCCTGGGCTTGCTCGGCGGCATCGCGTTTGTTGTGTTCGTCGTTTGGCAATCTCCGGAACCGCGAGGACGGAATGCGAGCAGCGTCAATGTCGTCGAACTGACGAACGCGAATTGGCAAAAGGAAGTTGTCGAAAGCGATATCCCCGTCTTCGTGGATTTCACCGCATCGTGGTGCCCGCCGTGCCGAATGTTTGCGCCGACGGTCAACAGCTTGGCCGATCGATACAAGGGCAAGATCAAGGTCGCCAAGTTCGATGTCGGCGATCAGAGCATGAACAAAGCCCGCGATATCACGGCCCGATACGGCATCAAGGCGATTCCCCATGTCCTGATATTCAAAGGCGGCGAGCGACCTTATCACGAATTCCGAGGGTTGACGCCCGAAGACGAATTGGCGGAGGTTTTCGACAAATTGTTGGCCAGCCGCTAAACGCCTTGCCTAACCCAGTTTTACTTGTTTGCCCGTCCGGACAAGACGATTCCGTTGACTTTGCCAAGTTTGCCAATTCTGTTTCCCGCTTCAACAAAAACGCCTCGCTTCGCCGATAAAGCACACCGAGTCGCCACGATTCGGCAAACGAGGGTGTTCGGATGGAAGCCGCGAAGCCGCCCAAGGGCGCAGCCGGCGCGATTGCGGGCTATCTGGTGCTGCAAAACGGCCGGCAAGCGGGCACGCGCCGTCCTCTGGGCTCGCCAATCACCTTCATCGGCCGCGGCGACGGCTGCGACATTCGTCTCAACGTCGATGGCGTCGCTCCCTTGCATTGCCTCCTCGTTTTCGCGCCGAATGGCATCCAGGTGCGCGATCTCAATAGCGCGCATGGTACGTTCGTCAATGGCGTGCGCACCGAGCTGTTATTGCTGACGCACGGCGACACGCTCACCGTTGGGCCATTTCAATTTCGCCTCGAGCTGAACGCCGCGTCGATTTCTGCCGAGCCAGCGGCGGCTCCGTCCGATACGTTCCCGGAGGCCGCACGCATTCAAGCCGCCGCGATTGCCGCTCAACAATTTGCGCTCGAGGAAGAAGAAAGCCGACTGCAAAAACGCAAGAGCGATCTGGAGCAACAGGAAGAACAGCTCGCCGCCCACCTGGCCGCCAAGCAGAGCCAGCTCGAAGAATGGAGCGAATCGACCAGGGCGGATCGAGAATCGTTGAATCAGGACAAGATCGAGCACGAGCGCCACGTCGCCCGAATCGAGGCCGAACTTCTCCGCGCCAGGGAAGAACTTGGCAGGGACCATCAGACGCTGACGATGGAACGCCAGCACATTAGCAAAGTGTATCAGCGTCTGCGCGAGCGCTGGCAAAAGCACTGGGCCGTGGAAAAGGAAAAATATAGCGACCTCGCCTCCCAGCTCGACGCGGATCGGAAGCTCGTCGATCAAGAGCACGCGGCGGCGCGTGACCGGGAATTGAAGTGGAAGCAAGAAAACGTGCATTTCCTCGCCGAACGCGAGCTGTGCATGCGCCAGTTGCAGGACGAGCGCGACGAACTGCGCAAGGACCGCGACGCCTGGCGCAAACGCCGTTCACTCGAACTCACCGTCATCCAGGCTCGCCGGCGCGAACTGGATGAAAACCAGATCAAGATCGCGCAGGCGCGGCAACTGCTCGTCGAGGAAAAGAACGCCTGGGAACGCCGGCA
>DAIOGM010000078.1:0-1199 GCA_036745215.1 Gemmataceae bacterium | reverse complement strand
CCATCAACGCATGCGCATGCAAGAGCAAGCCGAGGAAATCGCGCGCCTCGAACTGCAGCGTCCGCGCGCCACAACGGAATCCGGGCCGATCGAATGCGATGTGGAAGTGCTTCCCGATGAGCCAACCGAAGAGGCTTCGATTCTGGAACAAGAACCCCAACGCTCGGCCGATCTCGATCGCCTCGCGGAAGATCTGGCGGATCAACGCGGCGTCCTGATTGAGCAATTCCATCGGCTGGCGGAAATTCAGCACGACTGGCATCAGGAGCGCGATCTCGCCGCCGCCGATCTGGAAGTCCTCGCCGAGCGGCTGATCGCCGACGAGCAGGCCCTTTCGACGCGGCAACAACAAACGACCGTCGTCGAAGATTTGCTGCGCGCTCGCCAGGCGGAAATCGATGCGGTTCGCCAGGAGATCGTCATCTGGCGCGCCCAGCTCAAGAGCCGCGAGCAGGTTTTTGAGGAGGAGCACGCCAAGGAAATGCGCCTGGTGTGCCAAAAGGAAGAGTTGCTTGACGAACAACTCGCCGGGCTCGCCCAGTTGCGCGAACGTTGGAATTTACGCCGGCAAGAAGAATTGGAACGTTTGCAAGCGGATCGCGCGAGTCTGGCGCGGCAGCAGAAGGAAATGCACAACGAGCGAGTCGAACTCTTTGCCAAGGCGGAAACGGTCGCCGAGGAGAAACGCGTCGTTGCCGAGAATTCGCTTGCCGTGGAGCAGTATCGCCAGGAAGTCCTCATGCGCGTTAACGATCCCGCGGCTCAACAGCGGATCGAACGCTTGTGCCGCGGCTGGCACAGCCTCAACGCCGACCTCGTCCGCCACGCCAAGAACGAACAGGACGCCGCGCGGAACGCCATCGCCCGCCTCGACGAATGCCGCACCGAACTGCAGGACCGGCTCAGTCGATTAACTCATGACGAAAGCGCCCTCGCCCAGAATCAGTCGCTTCTGGACGAGCGCGAGGCGGCCGTCAAAGCGCGGCAATTGTATGTCGAGCAGGAACTCCGCAAACTGGAAGAGAAGCTTCAGTTGCCCGAGCGAGAATCGGTGCGGATGATGAATCAAATCGAAATATTGGCGCACGCGGTGCTTGATGATGCCGACCCGGCGCCGGCGGACAAGGCGGCTTGATCCCACACCCCTCGTTCCCAGGCTCCGCCCTATCTATTACCAACATCGCAGCTGACGAATAGAA
>DAIOGM010000077.1:14768-21659 GCA_036745215.1 Gemmataceae bacterium | reverse complement strand
CCCTTGTAAATGTGCCCGTTATCAAACACCTTCTGAATGAACTTCTGGCACCCCGCATGGTGGCGCGGCTCGCTTGTCTGGATGAAGTCGTCGAAGCTGATGTCGAGCGCGCGCCAGACTTCCTTGAACTGATTGGCCATGTCGTCGCAATATTCCTTCGGATCGCGTTTCAATTCCGCGGCCTTGCGCGACACCTTGATCGTGTTCTCGTCGTTGCCCATCAGGAAATGAACGTCGCAGCCCTCCATGCGGCGATAGCGAGCTTGCACGTCGGCGCCGATCTTCTCGAACGCGGTGCCAATGTGCGGCCGGCTGTTGGGGTAGTCGATGGCGGTGGTGATGTAGAACTTCTTGTTCATGTTGTATCTCAAGCCCCGCCATGAGCGCAGCGATTGGCGGGGGTCGGAGTTTGCATAACCAAACCCCCGCCAATCGCTGCGCTCATGGCAGGGCTTGATGGTTTCTTCCTAGCGGGACGCGGGAAATTGGCTACGGGTTCGCTACACTACAGATTAATCCATGATTCCAGAGAAGAGCTATGCCTGAAACACACAACACGGATCTCGTCGTCCTCGGCGGCGGCCCTGGCGGATACGCGGCCGCTTTTTTGGCAGCGGATCGCGGCGTGCAGACGACCTTGATCGACGCGGCCCCGAAGCCCGGCGGCACGTGTCTGCACGTCGGCTGCATCCCGTCGAAAACGTTGCTCCATGTCGCCGAGGTTGTGCACGCCGCACGCGACGCCGCCGAATTCGGATTGAAATACGCACCGCCGGAAATCGATCTCGCCAAACTCCGCGCCAAGGGCAACAAGATCATCGACACCATGGCGAACAGCCTCATCGACGGCTGCAAAAAACGCGGCGTCACGCACGTCGCCGGCCGTGGCGCGTTCGTCGATCGATACACGATCCAGGTCGAGGGGCGAAGCGAGGTCAAGTTCAAGCAGTGCATCCTCGCGCTCGGCTCGATTCCCGCCATGTTGCCGATGTTCGACATCAAGAGCAAACGCGTCATGGACTCAACGGCGGCGCTGCACATTGACGGCGTGCCAAAAACGCTGCTCGTCGTTGGCGGCGGCTACATTGGTCTCGAACTCGGAACGGTCTACGCGGCGCTCGGCAGCCAGGTCACGGTCGTCGAGATGACGCCGAACCTGCTGCCCGGTGTCGATGCCGATCTGGTCAGGCCATTGCACGCGAAACTGCGGGCCCATTTCGACAAGATCTATCTCGAAACGAAGGTCGCGAAGATTGAAGAAGTCAAGGACGGCATCAAAGCGCATTTCGAGGGGGACGCTGATATCAAGGACGCAACTTACGAAAAGGTGCTCGTCGCGGTCGGCCGCAAGCCGAACACAAGCAACTGTGGCCTCGACAAGATCGGCGTCACGATGGAACGCGGCTTCATCAAGACGGACGCTCAACGCCGCACGAATGTGCCGCACATCTTCGCGATCGGCGATTGCGCCGGCGAGCCGATGCTGGCGCACAAGGCGTCGCATGAAGGTAAGCTTGCGGTGGAAGTGATCACCGGCGAGGAAGGCGCGGCGTGGGATCCGCGCGCCATGCCCGCGGTCGTGTTCACCGATCCGGAGATTGCGTGGTGCGGATTGACCGAGACCGACGCCAAGAAGCAAAACCGCGATGTCAAGATCGGCGTCTTCCGCTGGGGCTTCTCCGGCCGCGCTTCCACGATTGGCCGCAATGACGGGTTGACGAAGGTGATCGTCGATCCCACGACGGATCAAATCCTCGGCGTCGGCATCGTCGGCGTCGGCGCGGGCGACCTGATATCGGAGGCGGTCGTTGCGATCGAGATGGGAGCGACGGCGAAGGACCTGGCGATGTGCATACATCCGCACCCGACGTTGAGCGAGACGATCGGCGAGGCGGCCGAGACGCTGCACGGGTTGTCGTCGCATGTGATTGTGCCAAAGAAAAAAACTCCGTGAGTTGATGACCGGTCATGATCAGTACGTGTCCATCGTGCAAGAATCAGATTGAAGTGCCGGCCACGGCGCTGGGGAAGAAGGTGCGCTGTTCGGGCTGCCAGGCGGTGTTCGTCGTGGAGGCGGGCGCCGCGGTCGCGCCGGCGCCGCCTCCGCCACCGCCTGCGCCGCCGCCTGTATCCGCGCCGGCGCGGGCGCCTGACCCGCCGCCGGCGCGAAAGAAATCGACGGATGCCCCCGCGAACAAGTCCAAGAAGCCGAAGCCGGAACCGGAACCGTTCGATGAGATCGAATTCCTGCCCGACGAGCCGGTGAAGGCGCCGAAGAAAAAAGTCGAACCGGTCAAGAAGAAGGCGGCGCCCAAGCCCGCGGCAGCGGACGATCCATTCAACTTCGCAGCAGGCAACGCCGCCAAGAAAAAAGCACCGGACAAGAAAAAGCCGCCGGAGAAGCCGAAACTCGGGAAGCCGGAAAATGCGTTCGATTTCATCAACTCGGCATCGCAAGCCGGGCCGGCGGCCGATTTCGGTTTCGCCGAAGCGAAAAAGAAAACCAACGTCGGCATTCAGTTGCGCGCCTCGAGCGCTGCCTCGTTCATGCGCTTCGGCGTCATCTTTTCAGTTGTTCCCACGATGGCCCAGGTCGGCCTCCCCATCGCGTTCGGCATGAATCGCGAGGAATACGCCATCTTCAGCGTCGGCTGTTGTCCGCTCTTGATGTTCCTGTTCGCCGCGGTATTTGTGATGCTCGGCGCACGCGCCCTCGACCGCTTGTCGTCCTTCGGCATGGCGATTTTCGGCGCGAATGTGAGTTTGCTCATCGGCCTGGCGAACCTGGCGCTCGCCGTCGCGATGGTCGTCGTCGTCGTAATAATTGCGACGCAAGGCTGGTCGAACATCGCGAGCTTTGCCGTCGTGGCCGCGTTCCTGTCATTCATTCAAGGCTTCCTGTCGCTCTGGGGAGGCATCCGCGGCGCCTTGGTATCGATGAACGGCGAGGTGCGTGCGATCATGGCCAGCAAGAAATGATATTCGGATGGAGGCAGTCATGCTCGTCCGTTGTCCGAATGGGAATCACTCGATCGAGCTCGACGACGATTTGATCGGCGCGCGCGTCCGTTGCCAGAAATGCGGCTTTGTTTTTTTCGTGAATGAAGCGGACCGCGAATCGGGATCGACGCAAGTGCAATCGAAACCGCCAATCGCTACGCCTGGAATCGACAAGGAAAACGCGAATCTCGCCGAACGAATTTACGACGGCTTGCCGCCCTTGTCGGTGATGCTCGCGCTGCGTCGCCAAAACGGGCGTTACGACGACGCGGACGGTCTCGACGTTCGCGCTCAGATGACGCCGGACGATTGGAAGGCGCTCGACGCCTACGAAAGTGTCCTGCGCGCGTCGTTTGGTTTGCGAACGTCGCTGATCGTGGGCGCGATCCCGCTCGCATTGAATTTGCTTTTCTTTGGTATCCTTTTTTTTGGCTGGACAAGACCGCACCTATCGCGGGGCGAGCTCGGAGCAATCCCGCTCATCGCAACCTTCGTGCTGCTTCTTTGCTACCCGGTGCTTCTTCTTGGTAGTTGGAAATTACAAATAATCCGCAAGAACTTTCTGTTCGATTATCTATTGGTCATCACCTGTTGCGCCGCGCTTGCATTTGGCTTGATCACGGCGATTGAATTTGTTTGGTTTGGCGTGAATCTGGCGTTTTTCGTAGGCATTGGCGCGTCCGCCAATTTGATTGCTGCATTCAATTTTGGCAAAACGGCCTTCCGCATCTTCCGCGCGTTGCAACAAATCGAGCCGCCGGAGATAACGAACCGACTCAGCGAAGCGTTGATGTATCTGGATCAGATCGAAGAACCGGGCGCCCACGCGCCTGAGTAGGCACAAGCCGAGCCGGCGGGCCGAAAAGTGCCCGCAGACTCGCGGCTCGGCGGGCGCCTCCATTCGGAATGGCAATTCTCATTAGAAAACCGGCCCTTGTTTTTCATGATGCTATCATGTGAAACATGGTAATCTTCACCAAAGTATGTTCTTGAGTAACTCCGCCAATTCAACGGTTTCTCCCGTTTCCAGGAGAAAGATCATGCGACATAACGCTGCCTTGCGAAGCCGGAAAACGGCACTCGGACTCTCGGCCCTATTGCTCATCGGCTTCGCCGCTCCGTTGACCGGCGGCGACCAGCCGGCGAACTCGGACAAGAAGCAAGTCATCCAGCTGCCGGTCGGCAATCTCGACACCAAGGAATGGCTGAGCTATTCCACCAAGCCTCTCGAACACGGCGAGATCGATCGGCTCGTCAATGCCGAGCTGAAAAAAATCAAGATGACCGCGGCGGCCAGGACGACCGATGAGCAGTTCATTCGCCGCGTCTACCTCGACGTCACTGGCAAGATGCCGACGCCCGCGGACATCAAGGCCTTCGCAACCGACACGAGCGCCGATAAACGCGCCAAGCTAATCGACCAGCTTCTCGCCTCGCCCGAATACGTGCGACACTGGGGCCAGTACTGGCGCATCGTCATCACGAGCCGGACGCAGGCCGACTTCCGCCTGAACGCGCTGGTGCCGCATTTCGAAGCGTGGCTGCGCGAGCAGTTCAAGGACAACAAGTCCTGGGAGCATGTAACCAAAGAAATACTGACTGCCTCGGGCAAGGTAATGAACGCCGAGCCGGACAAGAACGGCCAGGCGTTTTTCCTGGTGTCGCGCAAAGGCGCCGATGCGGTCACGGAGATCACCGCGGAAACGTCGCGCGTCTTCCTCGGCATTCAGATTCAATGCGCCCAATGCCACGATCATCCAAGCGACGTTTGGAAACGCCATCACTTCCACGAACTGGCAGCGTACTTTGTGCGCTATCGCGAAAGGCCGATCCTTGAAGAAAAGAAATTCATCGGCTCCGAAATCGCGACGGCGTTCGGCGAACATCGCATGCCGAGCAAGGACGATCCGAAGGTTGGCACCGTGATGAATCCGAAGTTCCTCGACGGCAAGGCGCCCGCCGGCGCCAAACCGGTACCGAGCACGACGGGCCCCATCGGCAAGGGCAAGGGTTTCTTCCCGAAGGGACAGCCCGGCAAATTCGCCCCGTTCGGCGGTGGCGGCGGCATGAGCGATGAAGCACGCCGCAAGGCCCTCGCGGATCAAATTACTTCAAAAGAAAACCCGTGGTTCGCCGCCGCGTTCGTCAATCGCATGTGGGGCGAGTTCATGGGCCAATCGTTTTATTCGCCGATCGACGACCTCGGCCCGCAAAAAGACGCCATGATGCCCACCGTGCTCGCGCGCGTCTCCGCCTCCTTCCGCGGCAACGGCTACGACATCAAGCAACTGCTGCGCGACATCTTGAACAGCGAAACGTATCAACGCCAGATTCGCCCCGGTGAATCCGGCGAGGAACACATGCTGTTCGCGTCGCACAATCCCGTGCGCATGAACTCCAATGCCCTGTGGTCATCGCTCACCAACGCGGTCGGCCCCTTCGGCGGGCCGGGTGGTTTTGGCAAAGGCGGACTCAAAGGTTTTGCCGGTCCCAAGGGCGGTTTCGGATTCGGCCTGGAAAACCAGATCAAGAACGAATTCGCCTACGATCCCTCCACCAAACCCGAGGAAATTGAAGGCAGCATTTCCCAGGCGTTGATCCTGATGAACAATTTGCAGATCAACAACAAGATCAAGGCGAACGGTCAGAACATGCTCGGGAAAGTGCTCGCCAATTTCACTGAGGATGGCGAGGCGATTCGCGCCGTTTATCTGAAGGTGCTCGCCCGTCGGCCGACGGATCGCGAATTGGAACGTTGCCGATTGCACGTTCAAGTTGTCGGCAATCGCTCGGAAGCGTTTGAAGACATTCTCTGGGCGTTGATTAACTCCACCGAATTCCAAATGAAACGTTAAACCCTGCCAAGCCCCAGGATGAGCGCAGCGATTCCTGGGGGTAAGGAGTTTCGTCATGACCGTGCAATCCCTCATGCAAGTGCAAACCACGCGCGACGGCGTCGTCAGCCGGCGTTCGTTTATTCGCTCCGTCGCCGCCGGCGCCACCGGACTCGGTTTGATGGAAACGCTCGCCGTGCACGCGCAAGAGCTGCGCCGACGCGAAATGTCGGTCGTTCTTCTGTTCATGAACGGCGGTCCGAGCCAGTTCGAGACGTTCGATCCGAAGCCGGGCCACACCAACGGCGGCCCGACGACGGCGATCGACAGCGCCGTGCGCGGCATCCGCATCGCCAGCGCGTGGACGAACGTTGCTCGCGAAATGGAATCGATCGCGGTCGTCCGTTCCATGAGCAACCGCGAAGGCGAGCATCAACGCGCGACGTACCTCATGCACACCGGCTACCTGCCGCTCGGCGGCGTTCGCTTTCCGACGATCGGCTCGCTCGTCGCCAACGAGATTGCGCCGCGCGAATTCGATTTACCCCACTGCGTGCAGGTCGGCGGCTTCGGGTTCGGCGGCAACATCGGCTCGGGCTTTCTCGGCATGCAGTATTCACCGTTCCGCGTCGGCGATCCCAATCAGATGCCGGCCAACGTCAATCTTCCCGGCGACACGACGCGTGCTCGATTCGATCGCCGCTTGAGTCTGATGCAAGATCTGGAACGCGATTTCGCCGAGGCCGGCGGCCAGGCGCGCGTGACCGATCATCGCGCCCTTGTCAGCGGCGCCGCCAACATGGTGCGCAGCCCGCGCGTCCAGGCGTTCGATTTGTCGCGCGAAACGGCCGCCACGCGCGATCGTTATGGCCGCAACGCATTCGGCCAGGGCTGCTTGCTCGCGCGGCGGCTCGTCGAAGCGGGCGTGACGTTCGTCGAAGTCGGCCTGGGGGGCTGGGACACGCATCAAAACAACTTTGACAGCACAACACGGCTCGGCGGCCAGGCCGACGCCGGCTTCGCGAACCTGGTCAAGGATCTGCGCGACCGCGGCCGG
>DAIOGM010000077.1:0-14758 GCA_036745215.1 Gemmataceae bacterium | reverse complement strand
CTCGATCGTACGTTAATTGTCTGGACGGGCGAATTTGGCCGCACGCCGCGCATCAACGCCAACGGCGGCCGCGATCACTTCCCGGCCGCGTTCTCCATCGCACTGGCGGGCGGCGGCGTCCGCGGCGGCCGCGTCATCGGCTCGACCAACGACGGCGGCAACGCGATCACGGCTCGGCAGGTGACGGTGCCCGATCTCTTCTGCACGATCTGTCATTCGATGGGCATCGACCCGCGCAAGGAAAACCAGACGCCGATCGGCCGCCCGATCCGCATCGTGGACGGCGGCCAGCACGTGCGCGAACTGTTTTCGTAATCCGCGCCGCTTGCGGTTTCGCGTTCATAGCCCCGCGCCACAATCGCGGATGGACCAGACGCTATCATCGTGTTACGATGACGCCGTCAATTCCATCCCATTGGTGCCGCGGGGCTTTCGCTTTTTTCAAGGAGCTTCACATGCGACGCGTTTTAACGATCGGCTTGTTCGTCATGATCGCCGCCACGATCAACACGGCGATCGGCCAGGAGAAAAAGGTGGCCGACCTTGGCCTGGACAAGTTGCAAGCGGAAGCCGTCAAAAATCATCCGGACGTAAAGATCGCGGACGCCAAGGTCCGCGTGGTGGAGCTGGAACTGGAATTGGTGCGTGTGCAAATCAAGAATCAGATTGCTCTTGCTTTTGTCGAATGGGAAACAGCGAAAATGGTTGAAGCGGAGGCGAAAAATCAAAAGAAGCAAGCCGAAGAACTACTCAACAGAAAGGCAATAAATCGTGAGGAATACGGCGCCGCAGTTCTGAAGTTGATCAAAATCGGCGGCGAACGCGTTAAAGCAGAACAGATATTGGCGAACGCGGTTGGCCGGCCTATCGTTGCGGACAAGGCTAACCTGGACAAGTTGCAAGCGGATGCCGTGAAAGCTCATCCTGACATAAGGGTCGCTGAGGCAAAGGTGCAAGTGGTGAATCTGGATCTGGAAAAGGCGCGTGTGTTAATCAAGGCCAAAATAGCCGCCGCTCAAGCGGATTTGGCATCGGCGCAGGCGGGCGAACATGAGGGGAGAATTCGGAAGGTCACCGCCGAAGAACTTTACCAGAAAAAGGCGATCACGCGAGAAGAACTGAGCGCGGCGGTGCTAACGTGGATCCAACTAAGAGGCGAGGAAACCAGCGCCGCGCGGAAGTTGCAAAACTTGGTGGGCCGTCCCAGTCGCGACTAGGGCGCGCCGAAGTAACAGCATAGTCAATCCAATTCGTCGAACGCCTCGCACCAATCCTGCGACGCGTTCTTTTTTTGCCAAAGATTTCGCGAAGGATTCTCGCCACCCGCGACAATAATAAACGGTCAGGATCGACCGCGGCCCCTGGCGAGTGCGAATAATGCTGCCGTTGGAGCGCGTTCGAAACGAAGAGCGCTTGCGCCGCGCCGTCCTGGCGGGAGATCAAACCGCCTGGCGAGCGCTTTACGACGGCGCGTACCAGGAGCTATGGTCATACGTCGTTTGGCGTTGTGCCGGTTTGCGCGACCTGGCGGAAGAAGTCACGCAAGAAACCTGGCTTATCGCCGTGCGGCGCATCCGTGAATTCGTTCCGGCGCAGGCCGGCTTCATCGCCTGGCTGCGCGGTATCGCGGCCAAGGTGCTGCAAAATCACTTTCGCGCCATCGCGCGCCGGCCGCGGCAGACCCTTTCAGGCGATGAAGCGGCGCCGAACATTGATGACGAACGCGAACAAGCCGAGGTGATCGGCCAGGCGCTCGCGGAGTTGCCCGAAAACTACGAAGCTGTACTGCGAGCCAAATATCTGGATCAATCCGCCGTCGCGCAAATCGCGGCGGATTGGAACGAGACGCCCAAGGCGATCGAATCGCTGCTGACGCGGGCTCGCGACGCGTTCCGGGTCGCTTATGAGAAAAAAGCGGGCAACGATGTCGCCATCAAGAAGGGTGAGCCATGAACGAACTGCCGTTGCCGGAACCGCTGGACGATTTTCTCAATCGGCCGCCGTCGCTGGCGTCCGATGCGGCGACACGCGAGTCGATTTTCCAGAAATCCGCGCGCCAATTGCCTCCGAGGCGCGCGGAGCGTTGGCCCCTGCTGTTGTCCTGCGCGGCCACATTCATGTTGGCGCTCCTGTCGGCTTACTACCTTTATCATCGCTTCCCGGAACCGAAGAACGACATTGTTGAAATCAAGAAGGCGCCCGACGACGCGCCGAAGCCGCCGGCGCCGCCGCCGATCCTGGTGAAAGCGCCGCCGCATCCGCGCGATCTGGAGTGGAGCGCGTTCGACGCGGAGGACGATCCGGCGCGGGTGAGCCTTTATTTTCAGGCCGGCGACATGTATCTCGAACGATTCGACGACATGCAGTCCGCTTTGCGCTGTTATCGCCAGGCAATTCACTATTGCGACGCGCGCGATCTCGAAATCAACCCGAAAGACAACTGGCTTGTCATGGCCCTCAAACGCGATCAACGCAAGGAGAAGTAACATGCGACGAATTCTCGGATTGCTCTTGGTTGGATTTGCCATTGCCGTGGCGCCGACGCCCGGCCACGCACAATCGTCAGAAACGCAAAAGAAAGCCGAGGACAAGCTGGAGCAGGCTCGCCTGGACGACCTCATTGCCCGGGCGCTCAAAAACAATCCCGATATCCGCGTCGGTGAATCGAAGGTGCGTGAAAGCGAAGCGGAACTCAGTCGCACGCGGATGAAAGTCGTGTCCGACATCACGTTCCTGCACGCCGAGATCCACGCGGCCAAGGCGATGGTCGATTATGCCCAGAAGCAATACGACCGCACCGACCGGCTGTTAAAGAATAAATCCATCAGCGTCGAAGAGCACCGCGTGACATCGCTGGCGCTCGAGAAGGCCATGGCCGACCTCGCCGGCAAGCAAGCGAAGTTGCCCTATCTGCTCGGACAATCCGCGGGCAGCACGGCCGCGACCTTTTTGGACGCAATCGTCACGAAGAAATGGCTTGCCGACGCCAAGGACCAGAAATTGACGGACGAAGAATTCTTGCGCCGCCTGTCGCTCGATCTGACCGGCAAGCCGCCGACGGTGGAGGAATTGCAGAAGTTCCTGGCCGCGCCGGAGAAGGACCGCCGGGAGAAGTGGCTCGATCTGTTGCTCAAGTCGCATGCGGAGTCGCCGCGCGGTACGTGGAGGGAACGCCATGACTCGTCGCTGCGTCCCTGGTCAGTGATGAACGAGCACTGGCACAACTTTGGCGTTGACCAGCCGATTCGAATTCCTGTCAGGACCGATTCGCCGCTTCACGACAAGTTGCGGCGGGCGCTCGAGAACCGGATCACGTTCAAGGCCGAGAAGAAGTCACCCACCGAAGTCATGAACTTCGTGCGCGACTATTTGCCCGGCGTCAACTTGAATGTGCGGATCAAGCCGGCGCCAAAGGGCGCGTTTAGCCCCGAGGAACCGGCGCGGACCGTTACCGCGGACTTCAGCGAGCCGATTCCGATAGGGGCATTCCTGCAATTCCTGGAAGACGAGCTGCAATGCACTTTCATTTTGCGCGATTACGGCGTCGTCGTCATATCCGCCGCGGAGAAGTTGCCCCCCGGGGCCGTGCGCGTCACGGATTTCTGGAAGCACGATAAAGCGATCGAAAAAAAGGAGAAAATCGAGCCGGGCGGCAAGGACGAGAAGATTCCGACCCCGCCGGCGAAGGAGATTCGCGGCACGATCGAGAAACTGGATCAACAAGATACGTCGCTCGTGTCGTTCTCGGTCGGTTCCGATGCGGGCCTTCACGTCGGCCATACGCTGGACGTGTATCGGACGGCGCCGCAGCCCAAGTTTGTCGGAACGATCCGTGTCATCAGCGTGATGCCGCAGCGCTCGGTGGGCCGAATTGTGAGCGGCACGCCCGGTGGATTCAAGGCGGGGGACCAGGTGACCTCGCAGTTGACGCCGGACAGTGGCGGCCGATGAGTTGACCAATGTACTCCTCACGCTCCGCGTGAGGATCATCACGCGGAGCGTGTGTGATTTTTTCTCCCCTCTCCCCTGTACTCAGGGGAGAGGGGCTGGGGGTGAGGGGGTAGAAGTCCATTGCAAAAGTAAGCTTCCTTTGCAAGGGACGCCGTCCCCCTCACCCCCAGCCCCTCTCCCCCGGAGTACCGGGGGCGAGGGGAGCAAGAGTCCTCACGCGGAGCGTGAGGAGTCCATTAGAGTCCCTGATTGCGGGACGTTGCACTAAGATAGATGCATGGCCAAGAAGAAAAATCGCGTCGAACTGCGCAAGAATCGCACCAAGCCGCCGCGCGAGAAGGGCTGGAAGCGTTCGTTTCAAGAACATGGCGACGGCGACGATTCCACGGTTGCGAGCGAGCGCGTTCGCGCCAAGGGGGACCTGTCGCGCAAGCGCACCATCGAAAGCAGCGACGACGCCTCGGGCCAGATCATGCCCGACGTCGATCCGGCCATTCATTTGCCGGGCCGCGTCGTTTGCTGCTATGGCCTCGATAATCTCGTGCAAACCGACGACGGCCGACGTTTCCGCTGCAAGGTGCGGCGGCTACTCAAGAGCCTGTCCACGGATGAGCGCAGCATCGTCGCGACCGGCGATCGCGTCTGGATTCGCCCGTCGCTCAATGATGAAGCCTTTATCGAACGCGTCGAGCCTCGCCATGGCGTCCTGACGCGCGCCTCTCGTGGCCGCGAACATGTGCTGGTCGCCAACGTCGATCAAGTTGTCATCGTCATCGCCCTGGCCGAGCCGGCGCTCAAGCAGCATCTCATCGATCGCTATTTGGCCAGCGCCGCGCAAGGCGGCATCGAGCCGATCGTTTGTCTCAATAAAGCCGATCTCGTCGATGCCGTCGAAGTGCAAACCATCGTCGGCTACTACAGCCAGCTCGGCATCCGAACGATTCTGACCAGCGCGACGACGGGCATGGGCGTCGATCAATTGTGCAGGCTCTTGACGAATCGCCAGTCGGTCATTTCCGGGCAATCCGGCGTCGGCAAGTCGTCGCTCTTGAACGCGATCCAGCCGGAACTCGGCCTGCGGGTGCGCGAAGTCAGCGATGTCAATCAGAAGGGCCGCCACACGACGACGACCGCGGACCTCATTCCGCTTTCGTTCGGCGGCTGGGTCGTCGATACGCCGGGGATTCGGCAGTTTGCGTTGTGGGACATCATCCCCGAAGAGGTGGAGGGTTTCTTCGTCGAGTTTCGGCCGTACGTGGCTCTATGTGATTTTCCCGATTGCACGCACACGCACGAGGAGGGCTGCGCCGTCAAGAAAGCGGTGGGGCTGCGCTATTTGAGCGCGCAGCGGTATTTCAGTTATTTGGGAATGCGCGAGGGGAACCTGGAAGGTTGAATGCGTCAGCGGCGCATTTGCGACAATTCCGGCTCCTGCGTTTGCGCCGTATTGACGACGAGCGGCGCCGAACAGCCTTGTCCGTGCATCGCGGCCGCGCCGGCGTCATGAGGATCGGGTCCGAACACCATGTCTTCCACGAGCGCGCAACCCGGGCACGCGCCAATCATCAACAACAGCAGGATAAAACGTTTCATCTTATCGCCTCGCATCCAGGCGGCGATTTATAGGTTCATGAAGGAACGGTGTCAAGGCGGATTCGGCGGCGCGAGATTTGATTGGGGAATGCCTTTCGATTTTGGCGATCTCGAATTGTTAGCCATTGACAAATAACAAATGCAAATTGGCAATGCAACCACGGCCTCCGCTGCGAATTTCGCCAAATTGACAATTGCTAGTGCGACTTCAACACTAAAATTTGGGGTTGCATACGGATTGGGAGGGCGAGGCTCCTTGCCGAGCCGGGAGCATCGGAGTCGGCGTCCCACAGTCCGTTTATCGCGGGTGCACGGCTCGGCAGGAGCCTCGCCCTCCCGGCCAATCGGAGCCTGCGTAAGCGAAGTTGGTTTGACATAGATCGGACTCAGTTTTGATGGTTACTTGGTTAGCTCCCAATCCTTCTTGTTGGTGCCGCGCGTGACTTCGAGCTTGAGTTCCGTTTGTGCATTGTACTTTGCCGGGAGCGCTTCCTCCATATCGGAGATTTCAGGGCTATTGGCCCCCTCGTAAGCCTTGCGTTTTGTGCCGGTCGGCTTGAGCCAGGACAGTTTTACTTTCATCGTGCCGTGCGGGACCTTGGCAGAGTATTGGCCGTCCTTGATGGGGCCGCCCCATTCGGTTGCGGAATTGGCGTCGGTGGAAACGAAGAGGATGGAGCCGTTCTCGACCGGTTGGCCTTCGAAGCGGACCATGCCGCGGACTTCCGCGAAGCCGCCGTCGCTGCACGAGGTGAGGAACGTTGCGACGACAAAGAAAATGCCGCCGCACGCAATAGGACGGATTGACATGGAAACTCCGCGAGATCAGAAGTCGAGGGAAACCGCTTCATTGCCGTCCATGGAGCCGAGCGCGCGCCAGGCGGTCAGCGTGATCGAATTGGGAATCCAGCGAACGGTGCCGTCGCAAAAGAGCGCGTTGACGCCGCCCGCATGTCGGCTTCGAGCCGCGTTGTGCTGGTTGGCGTTCGACGGGAGGGGAGTCGCCGGCATAAGCGGATCACCGGTCTGCGTGAGAAAGTTGGTGTTGAATTGATCCGGCGCCGACGTGTTCGGCGTGTTGATGGTGTGAAAACGAAAGATCCCGTCGTCGTTGTGAATATCGCCGCGCCAATCTTTGTCCTTTGGAATCCATGCACGGAGGTACTCCGACATCATCAACGTATTCGACGTGCCGTCGGAGATATGGGCGATCTTGGTGAAGAAAGGAGTGCGGTTCACACGGTCGACATGACTGAACGGCGCTCGTGGGTTATTGGCGGGCGGCGCGGTGCCGTACATTTCTGTCCCCCAATTCACGACATAGTTGCCGCGCGCACGCGGATACTGTTCGGACGTGTCGTCTTGATCTTTCCCCGGGTTGTCGGTGGGACAATAATAGAGCGTCAAGCGAGCGCCGCAAAGGCCGCTCATGGAAAAGAAAACAGTGGCGGGCGGATCGTGAAAAGGCACCGTGAGCTGATTCTTGTCCGTGAGAATCGATTGGTCGATAAAACTCCACAGGTGCATGACCCATGTTTGCCGCGGACCCCTGCGTGAACCCATCGGGAATTTCTTGTAGACGTCGTGGTGGCTCTGCATCGCCAGGCCCCATTGCTTCAAGTTGTTGATGCATTGCGTCCGCGCCGCCGCCTCGCGAACCTTTTGCACGGCCGGCACCAACAGGGCAATGAGGATCGCGATGATGGCGATCACCACCAACAGTTCGATCAATGTGAAAGCCGCGGCTCTGGAAGGGTATTTGCTGCGAATCATGCCTCACCCGTTTCGCTCATGAAGTCGTGAAACCATTATCGACGTAATAATGAATAGATTCTAACCTGATGTTAGATACGTGTCGAGAAGGAAAATCGCCCACGGATTCGCATTTTTTTGGTTGTCCGCCGCCAATCGCCTTGCGGCTTTGGCGGATCGGGTTAATGAAATGGGGGAAAACGATGTTCCAGGGCCAACTCATCGGCATTTTCATCGCGCCGCGCAAGGGTCAAGGTCTGGAGCCGATCGACAAGGTCGAAGCGGTTGCCGGCAAAGGCCTGGTCGGCGACCGCTATTTCCTCAAGGAGGGAACCTACTCCGCCAAGGACGGGCCCGATCGCCAGGTCACGCTCATCGAAGTCGAAGCGATCGCGGGACTCGAGAACGAATACCATATCGAATTGCCGCCCAATCAAGCGCGGCGCAACTTGCTGACGCAGGGCGTGCCGCTCAATCATCTCGTCGGCAAGACGTTCAAGATCGGCAACGTCGTCCTGCGCGGCATCCGCCTGTGCGAACCGTGCGGGCATCTGGAAAAGCTGACGTGCAAGGGCGTCGAGAAGGGTCTGATCCATCGCGGCGGATTGCGGGCGGAGATCGTGTCGGGCGGCGTGCTCACGGTCGGCGTCGAGATCGCGTTGGAGTAAATTGCAAATTGCAAATTGCATTCAAAACTGCAATTTGCAATTCTTCACGCGGGCAACACCTCGCGGATTGGCCGGGCGTCGCGGTTGACGAGGCGAACGGTGCGGCCGCCGGGGCCGGTGTTGGTCTTGGTCGAATCGATGCCGAGGATTTCGCATACCGTGGCCATGAAGTCGGGCGCCGTCACGGGGCGTTCCTCGACGGTGGCGCCGAGCCGATCGGTGCGGCCGATCACCTGGCCGGCGCGGATGCCGCCGCCCATGAGCACCGTGCTCCATGCCCGGCCGAAATGGTCGCGGCCGCCTTGCGGGTTGATCCGCGGCGTGCGGCCGAACTCGCCCATCCAGATCACCAGCGTACTGTCGAGCAGGCGCCGGTCGCGGAGATCTTCTATCAGCGAGGCCCACGCGGGATCGAGTACTTCCGACACGCGCCTCGTGCCGGCGGCGTTGTTGGCGTGCGTGTCCCAGCCGTTGAGCACCACTTCGACAAACGGAACGCCGACTTCGACCAGTCGCCGGGCCAGGAGACAGCCGCGGCCGAAATCGCGGATGCCGTTCGAACCCGCGTCGTTGGCGCCGAACGGGCGCGGAGAGTAACGGCTTCGCGTCGCGGCGGTCTCCAGAGATAGATCGAACGCCCGCAACTGCTCGGCACGCATCAAGTCGGCGGCGCGGCGATAGTTTGACTGATGTGCGGCGGTTGACGGCGCACGATAGCGTCCGCGGAAAGCGTCGTCGAGCTGACTCAAAAGATCGAGCCGATCGTCGAGGTCGTCTTGCGCCACCGCGGGGCGAACGTCCTGAATGCCGCCGTCAAGGTTTGGCAAAATCAAGCCCCGATGCTGCGGCGGCAGGTAGCCTGTGAACGCAGGGTCGAGCCGATCGGTCAGGTTGCACACGACGAAGTTCGGCAACAAAAAGCCGGGCTGGCCCAGTTCCGACGCCACGAGCGACCCCATGCTCGGCCACGGCACGCCGCCGGAGCCGCGCTGATAGCCGGTGTGCATCAGGTATCGGCCGCGATCGTGATCCGCTTCGACGGTGTTCATGCTGCGAATGACGGCTGCGTGCTGCATGAGACGAGCGACGCGCGGCAAGTGCTCGCTGATGCGGATGCCGGGGACCGACGTGGCGATCGACTGAAACTCGGTCGCGGTCTCGACGTCGTGTTTCAGGTCAAACGTGTCGATGTGACTGGGGCCGCCGAGCATGTACAAAAGGATGCACGATTTATGGCGGCGGCCCTGCGCGGCTTGTTCGGCCGCGTGGCCCGCGAGGACGCTAAGCCAACCGGAGGCCGAGGCGGCGCCGACGCCGGCAGCGCTCAAGCGAAACAGGTCGCGTCTGGTGATCCTTGGCATGAAAGAACTCCCGCGGTACTGAGTACTGAGTACTGAGTACTCAGTACTCAATGATTGCTCACGAACTCCGCGCTGTTGATCAACGTCCACAACACTGCACTGTACGCTTGCGACGGCGTCGCATATTTGCGCCGATCCAGGAAGTCGCCAATCAGCTTCGCTTCCGATGAACTCGGCCGGCGCGCCATCGCCGTCAAATAAAGCTGCTCAATCGCCTGTTCGCGGCTCAGACTCGAACTGGCAAGACGCTGCACCACCGGCGAAGCCGCGCTGAGCTGGGCCGCATTCATCAGCTTGAGCGATTGCGGGATGCCGTGCGTGTTTTCGAGCGGGTTCGCCTCTTCGCCCTGCGACGCGCGGAAGAAATCGACGAACACCTCGCGCGGCGTGAACAGCGTGATCACCGTCAGCTTCGTCTTCCGCTCCGGCAAGCCGATCTTCAATTCGGACAAGCCGGTCGCCATCTTGAGCGAATCGTAAAAGACGCCCGGACTCATGACCTTGACTGCCATGTGGCTGTACTTGACGTGATGCTCTTCGTTGCCTTTCAACGGCTGACTGGTGCGTTGATACGCGTCGGTCAGGCAAATGCAGCGGATCAGGTATTTCAAGTCGAAGCCGGATTCCTTGAATTCGCGCTCCAGCATTTCCATGATTGCGGGATGGCTCGCCGGGTTGTCCGCACGCAGGTCGTCAACGGGGTTGACGAGTCCCTGACCGAAGAGGTGCGCCCAGGTGCGATTGACGGCGGCCTTCGCGAAGTACGGGTTATTCGCCGATGTCATCCAGCGGGTGAGTTCGTGCCGCAGCAGTTGTTGATCGCCGGGCTCGTAATCCTTGGCGTCTTGCAGCAGCCGGGCGGGGACGGATTTGCCGATGTTCTTGAGCGCCGTCGCGGGGATAACGATGTTCAGCGGCTTGCCGGCCGACGTCGGCGTCTCGTTCCACGCCAGGCCGCCTTGCATTCCCTTCACCGAGCGCAACTGGCTGAAGAACGCGGCCAGGCCCCAGAAGTCGGTTTGCTTCCATTCCTTGCTGAACGGATGATTGTGGCATTCCGCACATTGAAGCTGCACCCCCAGGAACAATCGCCCGCTCTCGGCCGCGAGCCAGGCGGGATTCGGGCCCTTGCCCATGCCTTCCTCGGTGTTGAGAAGAACGAAGAGCGCCTTCGGATCGTTCGATGCGAGGCGCTTGCCGCGCGTGATGAAGTTGAAGGTTCCTTCGGCCGTCATCAGGTCCTGAACGATCGCGTCCCAGCCTCGGCCCTGGTTCAAGCCGTCGGCCAGCCAGTCGATGAACGGCTCCCGATAGATCGGCATGTCCTTGATATTGATGCGATCGCACCAGATGTCGGCGAAGTGCCGGCCGTAGTCGTTGGTCGCCAAGAGTTCGTCGATGAGCTTGACGCGTTTGTCGGCGTCCTTGCTGTCGAGGAACGCGATCACCTTCTCCGGCGGCGGAATCTTGCCGACGAGGTCGATGTAAACGCGGCGGAGAAACTCGGCGTCGTCAGCGCGATCCGATGGGCAGATGCGTTCGGCATCGAGGACGCGCTGGATATCAAGATCGATCGCTTTGGCCACCTTGATGGATTGCGGATTGCGGAGCGCCGATTGCGGATTGATGCGCGGCGGCGCGATCTTGGCGGGTTCGATCGGCTTCTTCGGCTCGACTTTCGGCGCCGGCTTGACTTCGGGCGGCACGGCGGGCCGACCGGTCTTCTTCGGCGCGCCGGCGGAAATGCGGGCCGCGAGCACCGGATCGTCCTTGTCGGCCCAGACCTGCACTTCCGTGCCGACTTCGATTGTCTTGATGCCGCCGGTACTCCACCTTGGTTTTGTCCTTGGACACGACGAAATCGACCTTCTTGGTCAACCCGCCGCGGGCCGGGACTTCGACGGTGATGGATTTGGCCGCCTCGTAGGCCGCGACTTTGCCTTTGGCCGTCGGGATATCCTTCTTTTCACCCGGTCCAAACGCGGCCCCGGCCAGGATTCGCGTCGCGTTTTTCGCATCGTCCTTGTCGATCCAGATTTGCACCTGCGTGCCGACTTCGATTGCCTTCACGCCGACCAGGTCCACTTTGGTCTTGTCCTTGACGATGACGAAATCCAGCTTCTTCGCCGGCATGCCGCGTTGCAGGACTTCGATACTGATGGATTTGTCCGCATCGTAGGCGACGACTTTCCCCGCCGCCGCCGGCGCGGTTGCATCCTTCTTGGGCCGTTGCGCCGTGCCGCTGGAACTCACGCTCAGCAGCGCCGCCACGGCCAAGAGAAAAACGCACGCGGAGATTCTTTGCAGGTGATTCATGGCTTAACCTCAGCTATTGCGGATTTCGGATTGCGGATTTCGGATTGCCAATCCGCAATCCGCAATCCGCAATCCGCAATTGATTTACTGGTCCTGTCTGCGAACCTTGGCCGTCGCCGTGCGCACCATGGTGATCGTGTTGGAGTCGTTCACGAAGAACTGAACCACGGCGCCTTGCTTCAAGTCCGCGAGCCCGGATTCCTTGCCGTCAATCATGATCTTGGCGTCCTTGGCGACGTCGAAGGTTTTGTCTTCCTTCACGAGGCGGGTGCCGATCGTGACGGTGATGGTCCTCTTGGCGGCGTCAATCGCTTTCAGCGGCGCCGACGTGCCTTGCGAGCCGACGCTGACGCTGACGGCGGTTTTCTGATCCGCGGTCAGTTTGAGCGTGGCCTGGCTGCCCTTCCTGAGATCGCCAATCGCGGCGTCTTTGCCGTCGCGCTGGATCTTGGCGTCCTTGGCGAGCGTGTACGTTTTCGAGACCGGCGCTTCGCCGCGCTTGAGCGTGCTGATCGTCACGGCGCCGGCGTCGATGGATTCCAGCTTACCCGCGACAATGACGCCTTCCTGCTTCGGTTGCGGCCTTTGTTCGGCGACGAATTCCTCCTCCGGCAACGGCGCCAGGTCGTTCTCGACGACCAAGCCCGGTTGGTCCGGTGCATCGCCGGCCAATAGGTATTGGCCGACCGCGCCGCCGCTGAGAGCGAGGACGCCGAGCACCATCAGATACGCGGCCGTCATTTTGAGTTTGGTCATGAACATGGCTTTGACAACCCCCTCGGATAAGGCGACGGCGTTGGCGGAGATCGCTCCGGCCGCCGTCGCGCAACCTGCCGCGTACAACGACGCGGCTTGAATCGTAGAAGTAACCACGGCGGCCGGCGCGGACGCCGAAGCCGCCTGGAGAGACAAGACCGTGCCAAGCGCGACGGCCGTCGTGACGATGCCGTGCCGCGCCAGGCGCTTCGCCAACATGGCGCGAGCGCGGGCCAGCCGGCCGGCGATCGTGCCTTCCGGGCAATCGAGCAACTCCGCCGCCTCTTTGCGCGTCTTGCCTTCGAGATCGCACAGAACGATGAGCGAGCGATATTTATCGGGCAGTCGGCTCAGTTCTTGATCGAGCAAGGGTTGAATGGCGTCCCAGGATTCCTGGACCGCCGCGGCCGGTTCGGGCATGTCGATCACCTGCCTTTCGCGCGCTGCTTGTTTGTACATGGTGCCGCGCGCTCGAAACGCCGTCTGTTGCGCGACGCCGTAAAGCCAGTTGGCGAGCAGCTCTTTTTTCTTGAGCGAATCGGCTTTGCGAACGAGCACGAGAAACGTCGCTTGAAACGCGTCCTCGGCATCGTGGTGGCTGCTCAAGATGCGCCGGCATACGCCCCAGACCATCGCGCTGTGCCGTTGGACCAGGGCCGCGAGGGCGGCGGCGTCGCGCAGGCGAACGAAGCGATCCAGCAGTTCGCCGTCCGGCAAGCCGGCGCCGTCGCGCAACACGGCGGAGCGCAACTGATCGATCGCCTGGCTCATCTGGCTGGTCGGCATGACGGTACTCCCAAGAGCGCACGCGGCCCTCTGTGGTAATACTCTCGCAAGTTCGTGGGTTGATACACTATTTTTGATGATTTGTTGACGGCGGTCAATCGAATTACAAACGCTTGCGGTTTAGCGCTCGCGCCGAAGCGCCGGCGCTACGGCGCGAGCGCTAAACCGCAAGCGAGGGTTCTAACCATGCTTTGCCAACTCGTTTCTCGCCTCGGTCTCACCATCGCTGCAATCGTATTGACCGTCGCGGCAACGCCCGCCCAGGACGCCAAACCGACGCGCCGCATCCTCGCCATCGGCGGCGGCACGTACACCGGCGCCGATCGGCCCTTGCCCAAGCTGCTTCTGACGCTGACCGGCAAGAAGGACCCCGTCGTCTATTATCTCCCGACCGCCGCCGGCGACGCGCCGCCCGGCATCGTGCGCTGGTACGAAGTGATGAACGAATTCGAATGCCGGCCGCGCCATTTGAAATTCTTCTCGGATTCCAAGACGCTCAAGAACTTCGAAGCCAAGCTGCTCACCGCCGACGCCATCTTCGTCGGCGGCGGCAACACGATGAACATGCTCGCCGTCTGGAAAGCGCACGGCGTTGACAAGATTTTGCGCAAGGCGTACGAGCGCGGCACCGTGCTGGCGGGCGAAAGCGCCGGCATGATCTGCTGGTTCGAAGGCGGCGTCACCGATTCGCGCGCCGACAAGCTGACCGCGCTCGAATGTCTCGGCTTCCTCAAAGGCAGCGCCTGTCCGCATTACACCCTGGAGAAAGGGCGCAAGCCAAGTTACCATGCCATGCTTCGGGCCGGCGAATTGAAAGACGGCGTCGCCTGCGACGACGGCGCCGCGATCCTGTACGAGAACGAGCAACTCGTCAAGGCCGTCAGCGTTAATCTCAAAGCACGAGCGTATCGCGTGCGGAAGGACGCAGACAAGATCGTCGAGGAGCCGCTCAACATGGAGACAATCATCAACGTGAAACTTCTTCCGCCCAAATGATTCGGCCAAGAAAACGGGAACAATGCACATCTCGCCGGCCTCTATTTCCGGTAGATTGAACGAATCCCTCCCCATCGAGAGCCGTTTGTGGCCGCCAATCTCTTGACCCTGACGATGCGCCGCTTGCGCCGTCTAAGCGATGTCGAATTCGTCGGCGCGCTGAGCGACACCGGCCGTCCCGGCATCGGACCGATCGGCGCGGTCGAGAAGACGTTCAGCGATTTCAAGGCGCTCGATGGCGTCGTCCTGCCTCAAACGGTGCGCATGAAGTGGGACGGCAAGTTGATCGCCAACGAGTCCGGAACCTACTTGGCAGTGCGAGTCTCGTCCGATCTTGGCGCCGATTTCTTTCGCGCGCCAGCGGCCAAATGACCTCGGCCGGCATACCGTATCGATGCGATTCCATGCCGATACGGAGTGCCTTGCCATGAAGCGAATCCTCGCGGCAATTGGTTTGATCATTTACGCCGGCGCTCCGGCGGCCGCTCAACAACCGCAAATCGTTCCCATCTGGCCCGGCAAACCCGCGGACGATGTCGGCATTACCGGCGAAGAAAAATTCTTCCAGCTCATGGTCAA
>DAIOGM010000076.1:10493-21773 GCA_036745215.1 Gemmataceae bacterium | reverse complement strand
CTTGGCGCTGGAGCCGCGGGCGTCGAGGGTGTCGTTGCCGTCGCCGCCGAAGACAAACGCGGGATCCTGGATGTAGCGGGTGATGGAGCCAAACTTGGTTGTTTCAAACTTGACGCTGTCGGTGCCGCCTTGAGCGTAGACATAGATGTTGCCGGACACGTTGAAGGTGCCGTAATTGGAGTTATTAATGGTGACCTTGACGTCGCCGTTCGTGTTGGCGACTTTCAGCACGATGTTTTCGCTGAGACTGGTGCCGCCGACCTGGAGGTTGCCGTTCTGAAAGACGATGTGGGTGATCGAAATCGATTGCTGCACCGTCGAGCTGAAGGCGCCGTCCTTATCGATGGCGCGGACCGTGACGTTGTAGTTGCCGCTGTTGGCATAGACGTGGCCGACTTGCAGGCCGACGAGACCGTTGACCGTTTGATTGCTGCCGTCGCCCCAGTTGATGATGTAAGTGAACGGTGACGCCTCATCGATCGGCGACGGATCCATCGCGCCGAAGGTGAAGACTTGCGACGCGCCGCGCACTCCGTTGGTGGGTCCGCTCAAGGTTGCCAGCGGGGCGCCGTTGAGGACCTCCATGATCAGCGTATCGCTGCTGCTGGTAACGCCGTCGAAGACGGTGAGCGTGACCTCGTACGTGCCCTGATCTTCGTGGGCGTGCTGGACGACCTCGCCGAACGCGTAATGGCCGTCGCCGAAATCCCAGAAATAAGTCAAGTTGCCGTTGTCCACATCGTACGAACCACTGCCGTCGAACGTGGCCGTGCCGCCTTCGCCGTTGATGCCGTCGGGGCCGGCCTTGGCGACCGGGGCGTCGTTGACCGGGTCGATGACGATGTAGACGTAGGCCAGGTTGCTGTCGAGGCTGCCGTCGTTCGTGGTGTAGGTGAACCCGTCGGTGCCGTAGTAGTCGGCGTCGGGCGTGTAGGAGAACGTGCCGTCCGCGTTGAAGGTCAACGAGCCAAAAATCGGTTCGGCGACGAGTTGCGCGACGAACGCGTCGCCGTCCTCGTCGTAGTCGTTCCAGAAAACGTTGCCGTTGAACGCGGCGTCTTCCGCGACGAAGTAGTCGTCGTCGCCCGCGAACGGCGCGTCGTTGACCGGCGTGACCGTCAGGTAGACCGTGGTGACGTTGCTGACGGCGCTGCCATCGGTGGCCTTGTAGGTGAAACTATCGGCGCCGAAGTATTGATAGTTCGGCACATAGGAAAACGAACCGTCGCCGTCGAAAAGGAGCGAGCCAAACGCCGGGTAGGAGACGAGGATCGCGCCGAGCGTGTCGACGTCCGCGTCGGAGTCGTTGGCCAGCAAGCCGGGGGCGGCGACCGTGATGTAGCTGTCTTCGACGACGGAATAGGATTCGCTCTGGGCAACCGGGGCGTCGTTGACCGATGTGACGGTAAACGCCACGACGGCCTCGTTGCTGTCGGCGCTGCCGTCGTTCGCCTTGTAATAGAAGCCGTCGCTGCCGTGGAAGTTCGCGTCCGGCGTATAGCTGAACGAGCCGTCCGCGTTGAGGGTCAGCGTGCCATGGTACGGACCGCTGACGAGGATCGCATGGAGCGCATCGCCGTCCACGTCGGCATCATTGCCAAGCACGCCCGGCGCGGCGAACGCCAGCGAGCCGTCCTCGGCGATGGTGAACGATTCGTTCAGCGCGATCGGCGCGTCGTTGACGGACGCGACCGTAAGCGACACGCTGGCGACGTTGCTGTCCACGTTGCCGTCGTTCGCCTTGTACGTGAAGCTGTCGCTGCCGTGGTAGTTCGCGTTCGGCGTGTAACTGAACGAGCCGTCCGCGTTGAAGGTCAATGAGCCATGGCTCGGCCCGCTGACGAGGATCGCGTTCAACGTGTCGCCGTCCACATCGGCGTCGTTGCCGAGCACGTTCGCATTCAGCGTGCTGTCCTCGTTGAGTGAAAACGCGTCGTCGGCCGCGGTCGGCGCGTCGTTGATGGCGTTGACGGTGAGCGAGACCGTGACGACGTTGCTGTCTGCATTGCCGTCGTTTGCCTTGTAGGTGAAGCTGTCACCGCCGTGGTAGTTCGCATTCGGCGTGTAGACAAATGAGCCGTTCGCGTTCAGCGCAAGCTGCCCGTGGCTCGGCCCGCTGACGAGGACCGCGTTCAGCGCGTCGCCGTCAATATCGGAATCGTTGCCAAGGACGCCAACCGCTGCAACCGTGAGCGTGCCGTCTTCACCAATGGAAAACGATTCGCCGACCGCCGTCGGAGCGTCGTTCACGGAGTTGACAGTCAGCGACACGGTGGCAACGTTGCTCTGCAGTTGGCCGTCGCTGGCGCGGTACGTGAAGCTGTCGCCGCCGTGGTAGTTGCCATTCGGCGTGTACGTGAAGCTGCCGTCCGCGTTCAAGTTCAACGTGCCATGGCCCGGTCCGCTCACGAGGACCGCGGACAACGATTGGCTCTCCGGATCGGTGTCGTTCAGCAAGACGCCGCCGGCGGCCACGTTCAGGCTGCCGTCCTCGTCCACGCTGTAGCTGTCGGCGTTGGCGGTCGGGGCGAGGTTGGACGCCTGGATCGTGATCGTGACGCGGCCAGTCATCGAGTTCAACGAGCCGTCGTTGGCGCGATACGTGAACGAATCCGTGCCGGAGTAGCCGGCGTCCGGCGTGTAGACGAACGAGCCGTCGCTAATGAGCGTCACGTCGCCGTGCATGGGGCCGATGAAGACGGCCGCGGTCAACGGCGAGCCTTCCACGTCCGTGTCGTTACCGAGGACGCCGGGCGCGGCGATCGTCAGCGTGCCGTTCTGCGCCACGGTGTAGTTGTCGTCGTTGGCGACCGGCTTGTCGTTGACGGGGTTGACGGTGAGCGTCACCGTGGCCACGTTGCTGTATTCCCAGCCGTCGAAGGCGCGATAGGTGAAACTATCGGGGCCGTTGTAGTTCTGGCTCGGCCAATACGAGAAGGTGCCGGTGGGGTTGAGAGTCAGCGTGCCATGGGCCGGCATGGAGACGATGGACGCCTGCAGCGGATTGTTGTGCGGATCGGTGTCGTTGCCGAGGACGCCCGGCGAGAAGGCCGTGAATGGTGAATCTTCATTGAGGGAATAACTGTCGTCGTTCGCGGTGGGCGGGACGTTGGGCACCGAATCATACTCAATGACGAGCGTCGGCCAAATCTCCGGCGTGCTGAAGTTCTCTCGGCTATTGATGTGGAACAAATTGTCGTCGAGCACGCGGATGCCGATGCCCAGATAGCTGGAGCCCATGCGCGATTGAATGTAGGCGGTGTCGAGTTCGACAAAGAATGATCCCAATTCGGTGTGGTCCGAGATCTGGCCGATCTGCGTCGAGGGGGCCGTCGCGTCGGCGAGCGAGACGCTGCCGTTGCCGACGTAGCCGTAGAAGGTCGCGTCGCCGCCGGTGTCGAGATAGGCGAGCGTCGTGAGGTTGCCGTAAAAGCGGGCGGAGGTGATCGAGACGTTTTGCAAGTCGCCGATGTAGAACTCGACCATCGTGCGCTCTTCGCCTTGCCAGGTGACGCCGTGATAATACGAGGTTCGCAGGGTGGCGCTGTTGGTGGTCAGGAAATCGAACGTGCCGTCAAAGTTCGTGTCGATGGCATGGCCATCGGAATTCGGCAACCGCGTCAACGTGGACGGAACGGTGCGATCTTCCAGCCGTTCCAACGTAAGGATGGCCCTGCGTCGTGTGCGCATAACGGACGATGCCTCAAAAGGTTGAAAGGATTGAACCTACACCAGGGATGGCCGAGAACCGGCGCCAATCTTGGCAAAACTACATGCGGACGGGGGAGTGTGAAACCATAGCTCATGGGATAATGTTGTCAAACCGGCCGGCATGTAGCTTCGATGAAGTTAGTGCATCGTCGCAACGCTCGTACGCCTGTGCCGCTTTGCGTGAGCGAATCGATTCCTACAATTCCTTTTGATACCTTTGTCTCCAATTAAGGAATTCTCCAACATGCGCAAGATCCAGATCGGCAACAGCGCCGAAAATGTCGTCGAACGAGCCGACTTTCCGCCCGAACGAATCAAAGCCATCCTCGGCAAGGAAATCGTCGCCGTCCTCGGCTACGGCGTGCAGGGGCGCGGCCAGTCGCTCAACATGAAAGACAACGGCGTCAACGTCGTCATCGGCCTGCGCGACACCAAGGGCAAAAGCTGGGACCTCGCCCTGCAAGACGGCTGGGTCCCCGGCAAAACGCTCCTGTCATTGGAAGACGCGACCACCAAGGGCACCATCATTCAGTACCTGCTCTCCGACGCCGGCCAAAAGGATCAATGGCCCAAGCTCAAGCCGCTGCTCACCGCCGGCAAGGCGCTCTACTTCTCGCACGGCTTCAGTATCGTCTACAAGGACCAGACCGGCGTCATTCCGCCGAAAGATATTGATGTGATCCTCGTCGCCCCGAAAGGCTCCGGCACCACCGTGCGCCGCCTCTTCCTCGAAGGCAAAGGCATCAACGCAAGCTACGCCATCCATCAAGACGCGACCGGCAAGGCGCTCGATCGCTGCCTCGCGACCGGCATCGCCATCGGCTCCGGCTACATGTTCGAGACGACCTTTCAAAAGGAAGTCTTCTCCGACCTCACCGGCGAACGCGGCGTCCTCATGGGCGCGATCTACGGCCTCTGGCTCGCCCAGTACGAGGTGCTCCGCGAGCATGGCCATTCGCCGTCGGAAGCGTTCAACGAGACGGTCGAGGAAGCGACGCAATCGCTCTACCCGTTGATCGCCGAGAACGGCATGGACTGGATGTACGCCAACTGTTCGACGACGGCGCAGCGCGGCGCCCTCGACTGGTTCAAGGCGTTCCGCGACGCGACGAAGCCGACGTTTGAGAAACTCTACAAGAGCGTCGCCGACGGCGAGGAGACCAAGCGCGTGCTGGATTCCAACAGCCGGCCCGATTATCGCGAGCAGTTGGAGAAGGAATTGAAGGAAGTCGCCGCCAGCGAGATGTGGCAAGCGGGCCAGGTGGTGCGGTCGTTGCGGCCGGAGCGGATGTCGAAGGCGAAGGGATGATGCGAATGCAGATTGGAGATTGAAGATTGCGGATTTAGAACTCGATCCAAACCCTGGGATGAGCGCAGCGAATCCCAGGGATTCAGTGACGATCTTCTCGTTCCGACGACAACCCATGGCGACCAACTATCCGCACCCACAGTACTTCACCATCGGTGACAAACGCGTCGTTGTTTTGGACGCTGACGTTTATGAGCAGCTCGCACAAAAGGCAGACGTGTGGGAGCCGCCGATGCCTGAGCGCGACGCGAACGGCAATTATCCGGCCTTCGAAGCGATGGCCGTGTCGTTGGCCCGCGACATACTTCGTTCACGCCGGCGCCTGGGCTTGACTCAAACAGAACTCGCTCGTCGTGCTCGCATTTCACAACAAACATTGGACCGAATCGAGCGAGCCAAAAGCAAACCCGATACGAAAGTCATTGATCGCATCGAACGCGCGTTGAAACAAGCGGAAGTTTAGTCGCAACTTGGAATCGTTAGCCGACCTTTATCTTCGAGTGCATCAATGCGCCTCGGCCTCGTCACCGACATCCACAACCACGCCGCGGAGTTGGCGTTGGCCTTGAAGTTATTTCGCGAACGCGGCGTCGATCAAATCGTTACCATCGGCGACACCTGCGACGCGTTTGCCGGCGGCGGCGGCGTGGCGGAAGTCGCGGCCCTTCTCCACGAATGCGGCGCAATCGGCGTTTGGGGCAATCATGACTTCACGTTTTGCCACGACGTGCCGGACCATGTTCGCGAGCGGCATCCGCCGAAGGTCTTGGATGTGATGGCCAAAATGCAGCCGCGTCTGGTGATCGGGGACTGTCATTTCAGCCACAAGGAATCGTCCGTCGATCCGTTTGACGTGTCGCAACTCTGGGACTTGAGCGAACCAAGATTGAACTTGATGGAACGTGCCGAATTGGCGTTCGGCGCCGTGGCGAGCCGTTGGCAGTTCGTCGGCCATTATCATCGCTGGTGGGCGGCGACGCCGGCGGGGCCGCTGGATTGGTCGGGAGCGGAGCCGATTCGATTGGAATCCGGTCAACGTTACTTCATCGTGGTCGCGGCCGTATGCGATGGTTGGTGCGGCATCCTTGATTCGGACGTGGCTTCGATCGAAACGCTGCGATGCGGCGGCGACCCTGCGTGAGCCACGCCGGCTATGAATAATGCCCCGGATCGCCGCCGACTTCGACGAGGCCCTTGGGGGCGCCGCCGTAACCATCGTCATCGTCAAACGCGTCCAGACGCCGATCGCGGAAGCCGTCGCCGGGGTCGGCGGCGAGCATGGCGCTGTAGTTGGCGATCTTGACCCAAAACATGATGAACAAAACAAGTTGAACAATGCCAAGCGCTCCGGATATTAGATTGGCGACGAGTTGCATTTCCTTGATGGCGCCCAGGCCGTTGCCGACGAAAACGCCGACGAGGCCGAGGATGCAGTTGGTCAGCGCGATCGATTTGCCGTAGTCGCCGCCGTCGTCTCGGCCGCGCTCTTTGAATTCGGCCTTGAGCGAATCGGGGACTTGAATGGCGATGAAGAATTGCCAAACCAGATTCACGCATGGGACCAGCGACAACCACACCATCGCGGGTTCCATCTTACGATTGCGCGGCGAGACCCGACTCAAGGCTTTCTGCAGCGTGAGCAGATAAAAGATGGCGATAACCAGCGCGATCACGATCACGACACACAGAACGGCGAGGAGAATCCCCAGAATGCCGGCAAATTCGGGCGGTAAACCTTGCTGCATGGACGTGCTGCTCCCGTGGTGACAAGCATAAACCGACAACGCGATTGATCAGCTTTCCGCCGTTTCACCTTCCGGCTTCTCCTCCGGCGGCGCCGCGGTCGGGTCCTTCATCTCGCCGGGGACGGCCTGCGCTTCCGACGTCGCCATGCCGCTTTCCTTGCCGATCGCGACTTCATCGTACTCGGCACTGTCGAGAATTAGGTCGAGCGCCTTGCGTTCGATGAGCTGAGCGGCGAGCGTTTCCAACAGATCTTCGCGCTCGAACTGGGCGCGGATGCGGCGCGGCGATTCGCCGTACGTCTCCGCGATGCGTTCGATCTCCTCATCGATATCGCGATGGTCGATCTCCAGCTTCTCCAGCTCGGCGACCTTCTGCAACACGAAATGCTCTTTCAATGCCTGCGCCGTGCTCGCCAGCACGTCGCGCTGCAGCATGCGTTCGCGGCCCTTGATTTCTTCCTCGGGCATGCCGGATTCGCGCATCTCCATGACGCGCCGCGCCAGCGTCTTGCGAGCTTGCCGCATCAGCATATCCTGCGGCAATTCCCACGTCGCCGACGCGGTGATCAGGCCGAGCACCTGTTCGCGGGCCGATTGCCGCTGGCTGTATTCCAGGCGGCGCTTCAGTGCGACGAGCAGCTTTTCGCGCAATTGTTCGACCGTCTTCGACTGATACTTATCCAGGAAGACATCGTTGAGCTCCGGCAAGCGCAACGCCTTGACGTCCTTGATCTCGATCGTCGCCTGCACGGTCTGGCCCTTGAGGCGATCGATGGAGACGCCGTCGGTCATGGAGATATCGACGGTGCGTTTGTCGCCGGCCTTGGCGCCGATGACTTGCTCGCCGAACTTCGGCGCGACGCCGTCCTTGAACGACAGCGTGTCATCGACGCGAAGGGTGATTTCCTTGGCTTCGCCGACCTTGTCGTTGCCGAACGTCGTGGTCATGTCCACGATGATGAAGTCGCCCTTCTCCGCCTTGCCATCCTTCGGGATGAGCTGGCCGTCGTTGGACATCAGGCGTTTCATTTCCTCGTCGATGTCGCTTTCGGCAAACTCGCGGACCGGCTTGCGCAGCTTTAGCCCCTTGTAATCGGGCAGATTAAAGTGCGGGCGCACCTCGACGTCGAATTCGTATACGAAGTCCCCCTTATCGGGGATGTTGATGCTGGCTGGATTGAGATTGGGCGGCGCGAGCGGTGCGACGTCGTGCTCCTCGGCGAGCTGTTCGAGGCTCGACAAGAGGACCTCGCCCTTGACCTGATCGTAGACTTCCTTCTTGTATTTGCGCGTGACGATCTGCTTGGGCGCCTTGCCGGGGCGGAAGCCGGGGATCCACGAATCGCCCACGAGCTCTTTGAACTTCTTGTCGAAGCTGGCGTCGATGTCCTCGCGCGCGACGATCACCTTGATGTGCTTCTTGCACGGGCCGGTGTCCTTGATTTCGACGGTCTGCTTGATCTTCGTCTTTTCTTCCTGCGCCGGCGCATCGGGAGTTTCACCGACGGGTTCCGTGGTGGGCGTTTCCGGGGTGGCGGCGGTTTCGTCAGCCATGATCCGAGACCTCTTGGATGTCGAGAAAGTTGAACTAGCCCGCAGCGCCAGCAAGGATGCAAAAGGGCCCTTGCTCGCGCTGCGGGCTAGTTGAAAGAGCGGGTGATGGGGCTTGAACCCACGACATTCACGTTGGCAACGTGACGCTCTACCACTGAGCTACACCCGCACTCGCCTGCTCTTGGATTATAAACGCTGATGAAGCGAATTCAAGGGGGGAAAATGCAGATTGCAGAGTGCAGATTGCAGAATGGGCCAACCCGAAGAACGAATAATCAGTTGAGAGTGGTGTTCGTAGGATGAACCAATCGCCCAAGCGAATGAGGAACGCATGGCCACCTCGCCTCTCACGCCCGATTCGTCGTACGGCACGAAAAAATCCGGCCGCGAATATTACTGGCTCTGGGTCCTGTGCGTCCTCGGCCTGGATTACTTCAGCACGCTCGCGTATCAGCCGTCGATCACGTATCACGAAGTCGGCCGGCTCGGGCCGCTCGCGACGGCGGCGATCGTCATCCTCACGCTCTTCGGCGCGTTGCCGGTCTACTGCTACCTCGCGGGACGTTCGCCCGGCGGGCAAGGGTCGCTCGGCATTCTCGAGAAGCTCGTCCGCGGCTGGCGCGGCAAGACGCTCGTCCTGGTCCTGCTCGGTTTCGCCGCCACCGACTTTACCATGCTCAAGTCACTGTCGTTGGCGGACGCGGCGGTGCACGTTCTCAACAAGCAAGACGGCGTTCGGCTCGAAGGGGCAAACCATGTCGTCGGCTTCGTCAAAAAATGCGCCGACGAATACTGCGGCGAAGAAGTGGGCAACCACGTTTCCAATCAACTCGTTGTTACGATCCTCCTGGGCTTCATTGTCACGATCTTCTGGTTCCTGTTGCGCAAGGGCTTCACGCAAAAAGTCATGGTGCTCTCAGTCCCTCTGGTCGTTCTGTATCTGCTGCTCACCGGCATCATCCTCGGCGCGGGCTTGTGGCGACTCTACGATCAACCGGGGATCGTCGCCGAATGGCTCGATCAACTGCTGAGCGACGATTTCGAAATGCCCGGTGCGAATCTGTCCCGCGATGGCTGGGGCATAATCGCCCTCGTCAGCTTCCTGGCGCTGCCGAAGCTCGCGCTCGGCTTGAGCGGCTTCGAGATGAGCATGATCCTGATGCCGCAAGTGCAGGGCCAACGCGGCGAGCATCCGCCCAAGACGCGCATTCGCAATACGCGCAAAGTGCTCATCGCGGCGGCGCTGATCATGTCGGTCTTCCTCTTGGGATCGGCGCTGGTGACGACGCTGCTGATCCCGGCAGCCGAATTCGACCATTCGCCGGACTCCGTCAAAGGCCTGGCGAACGACCGCGCCCTGTCGTATCTGGCGCACGGCGGGGCGAGCGATTTCAGCGATGCGCCGCTGTTGCCGTTCTTCGGCATCGTCTTCGGCACGATCTACGATATCGTGACCGTGCTCGTTTTGTGCCTGGCGGGCACGAGCGTCGTGACGGCGCTCGCGGTGCTGTTGCCGGTTTTCCTGTTGCGGTTCGGCATGGAGTTCAAATGGGCGGAACGCTGGGGCGTCTTGCTCATCGCCTTCGCGGGCATCAACATGCTCGTCACCGTTTTCTTCCAGGCCAACGTCGAGGATCAACGCGGCGCCTACGCGACCGGCGTCCTGGTGATGATGACCTGCGCCGCCGTCGTGACTGCCGTCGATCATCGCCAAATCTTTGCCCGCGCGTCCAGCACGCTCGCTCGCCTGGGAACCTGGATCAGCCTGGCGTTCTTCACGCTCGTCGCGGCCGTCTTCATCGCAATTGCGCTGGCGGTCGTCTTGAAATCGGCGAGCGGGCTGGGCATCTCGTTACTGTTCATCGCTGCGATCCTGGCGATGTCGATCACGTCGCGCGCCTGGCGCGCGGACGAGCTGCGCACGATCGGCTTCGCGTTCAAGGACGCGCAGTCGCAATTCCTCTGGCACAGCCTACGTCTCGCGGACTTCCCGGTGCTGGTGCCCGTTCGGCCCGGCCGCGAGGTGCATCGCCAGAAGGAAACGGAGATTCGGGCCACGCATCAATTATCAGATGAAGCGGACATCGTTTTTCTGGAAGTGTGCGTGGACGATCCGAGCGATTTCTTTCAGACGCTGTCGATCGAGGTGGTGCGCGAGGACAATCGCTACACGATCAAGGTGACGAACTGCGTCTCCGCCCCCCACGCCATCGCCGCGATCGCGTTGGAGATGTCGCGCGAAAGCATCCCGCCCGGCCTGCACTTCGGCTGGCCCGAAATGGACATGTTGTCGGCAAGCTGGAGTTATCTGGCTTTCGGCGAAGGCAACATCCCATGGAAGGTGCGCGAACTCATTCATCTGGCGGAGAAGAATGAAGCGAAGCGGCCGCGCGTGATTGTGGGGTGATGGCCGGCCTGCGAACTTGCAATCACCCGTGCCGATTGACAATCGCTACTCATAAAGCGCCAGCGTTCGGCGAATCATCCACGCCACATCGGCCAGAACCGATTCCTTCTCATTGACATTCTGAAACGCGACGGCATAGGCACGGCCCGGCTTCCCCAGGTTCTCGAGGCGGAACATCTCCGACAAGACGTTGCCGCCAACTTTCAACGGGCCGAAGCCGAGCTTGGCGTGCGTGATTTGGTCCAGCGGGATGCGAAACTCCTTTTGAACCGTGTCGCGCGAAAGGAATGGCTGATCGATGCCGCGAGTGGCCGCGGCGAGGAGCTTGCGCATGTCCGCGCAAGCGAATGGATCGAGGATCGCATTATTGAGGATCAGCGTGATCATCTGCGCACTCGCCAGGGCCGTGCCGGCCTGGGCAACGGCGCCGTCGTTGTCCGAGGCGATGCGGACATACGGGTAAGTGCCAACGTAGTCGCCCGCCAGCCAAACGCCGGTCATCGTTTTCGGGTCGAATAGTCCGGCGTATTGCATCAAGCCGTTGAGATACCCGT
>DAIOGM010000076.1:3232-10483 GCA_036745215.1 Gemmataceae bacterium | reverse complement strand
CGCTCGGCACGATCATCGCGCGCATCGAGTTGCGGAAGTTGCCCGTGAAATCCGGGATCGTCGTCGGCTTATCCTTGCCCGGGTCGAACACGGCGTCATACTGGGGAACGCGTTGCCCGCGGCCGACGACGACCAAGAGCGGCTTCGACGCGGCGTCGATGACCGGATCCATCTGGAGGCGCAATTCTCGGAACAGGGGCGATTCCTTGCTTGCCGTCGGCAAGACCGCCTTGATGCCGCCCGCCACCATGGGGCCCACAAACGGCACTCGCGCCACCGTCTTGGCCGCCGCGCCGGCGGCCAGGGCGATCTTCTGTTTCGCCCAGAATCGCTGCACCATGTCGCGTAGCGCGTACGCAGCCAGCATGCCCGCGACCTTCACGGAACTGGCGACGAAGTGCATCTCGTTCGGCTTGTAACCGCCCCAATTGAGCGTGCCGCTCTTGGCCCCGCCCGCGAGATCGATCAACACCAGCGAGAACTTGGCCTTCCCGCCGCGATGCTGCTCGAGTCGATTGAACGCTTCGTCAACGGCGCCTTGAAGTTTCGGATCGTTGAAGAAGGTCAGCGACGGTTTCGCTGGAAACAAGGGAATTGGCGAAATCATTGCTTGAGTTCTCCAGAATCATCGGACGAATCAAACGAACGAATGGGAGAGCGGCGATAGGAATGACGGCGATTTCGGGGCGAGATGTGGCGATACGCCGAGCATCTTACCAATATGGATCGCCGGCCGCGATGGGTAATGTCAAAATTGCGGCGGCTTTTGTCAGTGGCTTTCGCAGGGTTATTTCGCGCGCTTGGAAACAACCCCTGGAAGGTGCGTGAACGGATTCACGCGCGAAGAAGGACGAAGCGAAGAAGCCGACAGTGATTGTGGAGCGAGCAATCGAATTCGGTGCCGAAGGCGGAGGAGTGTTCGGACGCAAACTTGGAATTGGGTTGCGATCGCTACGAAACGGGGACTGGTGGTTGCGTTCGAACAAATCCAAATCCGTTCGATGTGAGACGGTTTGGATCCTCGATGCGCCAATCGGACTTCTTTGCATTCTGGACTGAATTAATGAGCACCGCAACGTTAAGTTTGATCCTTTCATCGGATGGATCCAATGTGGCAGCCTGTTCGAGACTAATCGTTTGCCATTCCAACAATCTCGCGCGCACCAGATTGTCGGCGGTTTTGCTCCATGCGTTACGGCTCATCTCCAGCGACAAACCGAAGTTCTTCCGCGTCAGGTGATAATGCGCCAAGAATAGATATGGATGAACATCGTCTGTTTTCTTTTGTGTCAGATCTTGAAAGATCGCAACGGCCTCGTCCGTGTCGGATTCATAAAGTGACATACCCTTAAGGATGCGCAGATCTTCATTCTCCGGCGCAATCTTAAGTGCCTCCTCAATACATGCATGTCCTTTCACTTCGTCCCTCAAAAGCGAATATGCAAAAGCCATTTCGCGATAGACGAGCATTTTGTCAGGGCCGGGGGGCTCAAACGGTAAGCGACTGAAGACATCATTCAGCAGAACGAGATAGCGATCTCGATCCGTCGTGGGAACATCAAGATCATACCGATTCAGCAACTCCTGCACAGCGATCGCGACCATGGCCGGTGCATAGCGCAACGGTGACGAAACGATTTCTTCTGCAAGTTCGGACAGCCGTTCTGGATTCGCAGCCTTGATGTGAGTAAGCGCTTCCAGGCCCAAATCCGAACTTCCGGGAGCGAGTTTGATCACTTGTTCGTAAAAGATGCCGCCAATTTCTGGCATGTCGGCAGCCGTGTAGGCCCTTGCTCTGAGAACGGCAAGCATATCCGGAGACGAAAGCGGCGCACAAAGGCGCAGAAAATGCAAAAACTTGTGCCAATTAACTCCGACCGCCGATCGCAATTCCCGCTGATCGTCCTCGCTGACTTCGTTTGGCGTTTTTCGGCCTTTTGGCGGTGGTTCGAAGTGTCGCCGAATCCAATTCAAGTCCGAAGCCATACCGTTTAAGCATTGCCGTTGATCCTCGTCCAACTTTTCCCAAAGAAGGGTCATCTGTTCCTCCACATCGGCGAGGTCCGGAGAATCCTCCTGTCCCGCAGAAAGGATCAGATGGCAACGAAGTTCCAGCTTCGCGTATTCGCGAAACGCCTCGTCTATTTTGGGGTCGAAGGAAGGCATTGCTTAGCTCTCATCAATTTCCCAATCTGGACGCGTCGACTTCAAGTCATTCTGAAATATCGTTAGCGGCACGTCGGCCACAGGGCGAATGACGCCGGCCGTCGTGTTGCCTGGCTTGAGCAGCAATTCCAGGCCATCAGCAACGGGTCCTTCCGCAAACGCCCCGGTACCGTTGCCGTGGACGAACACCGCCATGTTTTTGCCTTTCGCACCGTTGTGTCCGTCATCCAAATGTTCCGGGATCAGGAATCCTTGCAAAGTGCGCCAATCCGCCGATACCGACAAGCCTTTCGAATTGGAAACGACGTTTCCGTTGGTATTGCCCGGTGGATTGAGGTCAATGTCCGCCGATGGTCCGGTTGGCCGTACACCGAGGCATTTCGCTTTGATGCCGATTAATGGCAATCCGTCAATGTCCTTTAACATCGGACGCACAATTCGTGCCACGGGCGTTTACTCCCAATTGCTGTGCGTTAGATATTGGTGGATTATAGCGCAATGTGCCTGTTCAGTCCTAGGGCAGGATAATGAAACAAAAAGAAAAATGCGATCGGTGGATACCCACCTTGAGGCGCGCACACGTGGGGAACTGGGCCGAAAACGCCCGTTTTCCCCGTGTTTTTCGCGTTTCGAGTTACCCAACGGCCGTTGGGTAAGTCGTGGTAGGCGGGTAACTGCTCCTCTTGGCCGCGCTCTCGGTTGCGGGAGCGTTTCTGCTGTCCATTCCTGCCGGCGCCACGTATACTCGAATCTGCCTAAAGCGGAGATGCAGCCATGTCGCGGCTTTGTTCTTTCTTCATGATTGCAACAATCGTCGTTTTCCTAAACATTGCCGCCCCGGCACGCGGCGGCGACTCGTTGCCCAAAGTCGGCAAACTCAAGGTCAACGTCATCAAGAACATCGTCGCCGAGATGCCCGGCAGCGAGGTGAAGGACGGCGAGAAGCCGAAGCCGTATCGGCTGCACGTGTTCGTCATCGGCAGCGAGATGATCGACGGCCGCGATTGCTGGAAGGCCCAGATCGTGCCGGCCGACCAGTTTCAGCCGGAGGCGAAGCATTGGCTCATGATCGTGTGGGACAAGGAAACCGGTTGGCCACGCAAGGTCAATCCGGTGAAGACGAACCTTGAACCCAAGATTCAAAAAGTCGGCGACGCGACGTTCATCGTGGATGGGCCCGCCGGTTTGCCGATCGACATGTTGCCGATGGTGCCGCCGGGGGAATTCAAGGAAGGGTCGGCGTCGGTCAAGTTCAAGTCCACGCGCTTCGGCGACATCACCGTAATGGAGCTTTCCTATGCCGTCGATGGCAAGGAACAATTTCGCGTCCGCCAGCGCTGGACCGACGGACAAGACTGGTGGCGTTATTACGACAAGCACGTGGACGGCAAGCTCGTGTTGCGTGCCCGCGCTTTCGAGGCACCGCACCTGGACGATCCGTTTACGAAGGTGGAGCTTGAGAAAACCGCGCCGAACGACTTTGCGATGCGACTGGACAAACGGCTCAACGCATTTGTGCAGATCGAGCCGAACAATCCGCCGGTGCCACATATCGTCGAACGCATCAAGGAAGCGACGGGACTCGACATCGAGTTGAGCCCCGAGTTGAAAAACCACGATCCGCTGCTCGGCCAATTCCAGGGAGGCCCGAAGGGTTTCCTCGCCTGGCAACTCATGGAAGTGCTGAGATCACGCGAAATCGACAACGGCCGCTGGGAAAAAACAACTACAGGCTATCGGCTGCACGGCGTTTCGAAAGTCTTCGCCAAGAAGATGGATCCATCCATTCGGCAAGATCCGCGGCTCCATGCCAAGGTGACTTTGAACATGGCGAATCCGTCGGTCGCCGAAATCTTCGCTCGCATCAAGGACGCGAGCGGCGTCGAGCTGGCCGTCAGCCCGCAGCTTCGCGATCACCGTCCGCAACTCGGCCATATCGGTAGCGGCGCCTGTTACAACCTCATGGAATTGCTGGCCGAGAAGGACATCGAAAACGGCCGCTGGGAGAAAACAGCGACGGGCTATCGACTTACCGGGATATCCAGGGCGGCGGCGGCGCCGGCGCCGGTGGCCGGCGATGGGCCGCCGGTCGCGGCGGCGCCGCCAGTCGATCGGCCATTTCCGTGGATGCTCGTCATCACGGCCGGCATCTTTGGCGTGCTCTTGATGTTCGGTTTTGCGATGTGGGTGGCCTGGCTGCTGTTGCGGCGACCGGCGTCCGGCGGGTAGTGGCGATTTGGGATTCGTTACTTCGGGGGATATTGCCCTTCAACAACTTGATCTACTTTCGATAACTTCCCATCGCGGCCAAAGAGAATGATGCGCGGCTGGCGCAACGTTCTCAAGGCGACTGCTGCCCAATCGGGCTGCAAAAACGGAATCATGCCATCGTCCACGATGAGCATGTCCGCATTCTCGCAACCAACGGCGAAATCTCTGGAATGTCCTTCAAAAGCGGTCACTGTATTGCCCAGACGGACGGCGCCGACGAGGTAGCTCAGGTTGGGCACGAGTGGAAGCATTTTGTGAAATGAACTTGCCAGTCGTTTCACGCCGTTCGTGCAATTGATCGACGTGATTGTCAATTCGGTGATCGGCTCCTGCCCCGGCGCGAGGGCGCCACGAACGTCGGAGAGCAGCGATTGGTCGGCGTCCTCTTCGGTCGGCACCGGCACATTGACGAGAGTGCCATCGGGCGCAATGATAACCAGCGATCGATTCCCATGCGAGCCCGCGCTAAGCCGACGCGCGTCCGCAAAGCATCGGCGAATATCGCGCTTGGGACTGATGGCTGGCATGCTTGCTGGGATCAAGGAAGGCACGTGAATCCTCGTAAGTACAAACGATTTGTTCGTCGTTCGTTAGACTCGATACTTCGCTACTTTCGCTTCGTCCACGTTGACACCCAACCCCGGCCCCTCCGGCACCTTCATCGTGCCGCGGTCGATCACGTGCAAGGGCGAAATAATGTCGTCCGTCAAGCCGTAATAGGTGCAATCGTTGGCGAGCGGAAAGTTCGGCGTGCTCGCTACCACATGGAGCATCGCCGCCGTCTTCAGGCCGAGATCGTGCGCGCAATGAAAGACGCACGGCACGCCCGCGGCTTCGCACAACGCCGCCACCTTCTTGACGCCGAGGATGCCGCCGCATTGATACGTGTCCGGCAGGATCACATCGGCGGCGCGCAGTTCGAGGATTTGCGCGACGATTTCGAGCGTCGTCACCGATTCGTTGAGGCCCAGCGGCGTCTTCGTTCGCGTGCGCAAGCGCGCCGATTCGCCGATGCAACTGAAGGGCATCGGCTGTTCGAAGTATTCGAGGTTGTACTTTTCCAGATCGCGCGCGAGCGGCAGCGCAACCGTATAATCGTAGCCCATGTTCGGATCGATGCGCAATTTGAGTTTGTCGCCGACGCCGTCGCGGATACCGCGGACCATTTCGAGGTCCTCCTCGGCACGGCGTCCCGCTTTCGTCTTCAGCGTCGTGAAGCCTTGCTCGACGTAACCTTTGGCGATGGCCTTCGCTTCGTCATAGGGACGAATCCCCATGCACGCCGCGAGTTCGATTTTCTTGCGAATCGCGCCGCCGAGGAGCTTGTAGAGCGGCTGTTTGCATGCCTTGCCGACGATATCCCACATCGCCATCTCGATGCCGCTCGCCAGATAGCTGCCGAGCGTGTTCTCCGCGTACCACGCTTCGATATCAAACGGATCGCGGCCAACCGCTTGGCGGCGCATCGGCTCTTCGGGCGTGCCTTCGAAGGATTTGTTGATCCAATCCTCCGGCGTTTCGCCCCAGCCGACGATGCCGCCGTCGGTTTCGAGCCGCACGAGGATGCACTCCTTGTACGTGCCGGCCTTGTAGCGGTTTTGATACGGTGCGATCGGCGCCTTTTGCGGGATGCGAACGCGGAGGGCGTGGAGGGTGGTGATTTTCATGATCTTGACTCTCGAACTCGGAGGTTTGGGGGATCCAAGTAAGCACCGAATCGTGAGACATGAATGACGCCGTCATTCCGCCAAGGCCGCTTCGACCGCTTCGGGCACGCGTGCGACGACTTTCAATAGGGCGCGGGCTGGCCCTTCTGGCCGCCGCCGCCCTTGTTCCCAGTTTTGCAACGTTGCGACACTGACGCCGATCATCAGGGCGAACTCCGACTGCGATTTTCCGAGTTCTTCGCGAATTGCCTTGACGTCCATCGGTGCAATCTTCGTGACACGGCCAGGCTTAGCCTCGCCGCGGCGAATTTTGCCGGCTTGCTTGATGCTCGCCGTCAATTGGTCGAAGTCTTTTTTCTTCATTGAAATTCCTCACGAACCAGATCGCATAGAGAACTATACGCCATTGGCGGATAGGTTACAAGACCGAGTTCTCAATCACTCACGACGCGTTTCGTGCAGTCAATAAACAGCCACGTCATCGCCGCGAACACGCACATCGCGGCGACGCCATAAAAGACGCCGGGCCAATCGTACTCTTGTTTGAGGTAGCCGAAGATCGGGCCCGCGGCGACGCCGCCGACGGCGCCGACGGTGTTGACGACGCCGAACACCGTCGCCGCGGCGCGGCCGCCCATGTCCGTCACCGCGGCCCATTGCGTCGGCAGGCTCCAGTCGTTGAAGACGCGCACGGCGACGAGCACGACCATCGTGGTCATGCCGCTGTCGGCTTGAATGCTCACCACCACCAGGACGGCGGCCATGAACTTGCCGATGAACGCGACTCCAGTGCGCGACCAGCGGCGATTGCCGGTGCGGCGAATGAGGTAGTCGTTCAAGAAGCCGCCGAAGATGCCGCCGACCGCGCCGCCGACGAGAGGCCATGGCGCGAGCAGGCCCATCGTTTCCTTGTCGAAGCCCTTGTCGGCGAGAAACGACGGCAGCCAGTTGACGTAGAACTGATCCTGAAAGGTACTCGCGAAGATGTAGAGGAGCATCATCGCGAAACTGAGCAGCGACGCGGGGGTGAGCAGTAATACGGGGCGTTCTTCCGCGACGGGTTGGTGCGGTGGATCGCCCTCGCGAATCGCAGCCGACTCAGCCGGCGGCGGCGTCGGTTTAGGATCAACCAATTCCTTCTCCGCCT
>DAIOGM010000076.1:0-3222 GCA_036745215.1 Gemmataceae bacterium | reverse complement strand
CGCGCCGTGATGCGGCACCTTCAGGACGTCGGCGGCGAGCGACTGGCCGCTGTCGAGCAACCACTCCTGCGCGGGTTCCTCGGGCTCGGTGGCGAACAGCACGATGTCATCGCCCCGACTCAGCCGGCGGCGGCGTCGGTTTAGGATCAACCAATTCCTTCTCCGCCTCATTCATCCACGGATGTTCGCTCGGAGCGTTGCGGACAGCGATCCAAAGGATGACCGCGAGAATGAGCCCCGGAATGGTGAGAATCATCAAAGTGTCTTGCCAGGAGAAATGCAATCGGCCCATCAACAGCCACAACACGATCACCGGAGCGCAGGCGCCGCCGATGCGGCCCATCGCGGTGACGACGCCCTGAACGGTGGTGCGAATCGATAACGGAAACCAGGTGCGCGTCATTTTGCTGATGACCGGATACGCTCCCGCCTGAGCGAGCCCAAACGCGCCGCGGGCGCCGACCAGTCCCCAGAAACCGCCAGTCCACGCCACGCCGCCCACGGCAAGTGACCAGACGAGCGTGAACGCCGCGATGGTGACGCGCGGTCCAAAGCGATCGCCCAGGACGCCGGCCGGGATCTGGCCGATCGCGTACGTCGCCAGAAACGCCGAGTCGAGCCAGCCGAGATCGACGGCCGTGAAATCCGGATGATCGTCCTTGAAGAACGGCTTGACGTTGCCCCAGGCGTAACGATGCAAGTACAGGAGCCAGCTCGCGGCACAGGCGAGACCGAAGATGAGCCAGCGCACCCGCGTGGGGCGCGATGCGTCGCCGGTTTGCGAATGGTCCATATCCGCTCCGCGTTTAGCGCTCGCAGTGGAGCATCGGACAATGGACGCGTCACTGCGAGCGCTAACCGAAGAAAATCACTTGATGAACGGAAACAACTTCGCGATCTCTTTCTTATCGGGCCGCCGGCCGTACTCGCAAATCTCAAACGCCTCCGCGTGGCCGATCGTGGCCGCTTTCTCTTTGCCGTACCATTGCTCCAAGGCGGCGCGATATTTCTGCACGACCGCCTGGCTGCGCTTGGCGAAACCGTCGCGCACCTGACGCTTGCGCTCCGCTTGCTTCGCGGGATCGCTCGGGATCATATCCGCGTTGCCGAGCGCGCCGCCCTCGTAAAACTGCGACACGAGTGTGTCGATCGCATCCAGTTTCTTGTCGATCACGCTGTCGAGCGACACCACGATGTCCGGCGTGAACGGAGTCGGCCGCTGGAAGTTGTCGGAGTAAAAGAGGAACACCGGGTTCGCCTTGAGCGGCTTCACGTCCGGCGCGAAGAACGGCACGCCGACCATGAATGCGGAATCCTGCACGAGGACGCCGACGTAGCGATGATCCGGATGATAATCGTTGGGCCGATGGCTCATGACGATGTCCGCTTTCCATTCGCGGATGAGACGCGTGATGGTGCGGCGATTCTCGAGAGTGGGCAGCAATTCGCCGTCGTGAATGTCGAGCACCTCGGTGGTGATGCCAAGGATGCGTGCGGCCGCCTCGACCTCGGCCTTGCGTCGCCGGGCGAGCGGGCCGCCGGCGTCGCGCCAGTGGCCGATGTCGCCGTTGGTGACGGAGACGAACTTGACGTGATGACCCAGCGCCGACCAGAGCAGGGCGACGCCGCCGGCTTTCAGTTCGCAATCGTCCGGATGAGCGCCGAAGCAGATGATGCGCAACTTACCGTCATCGGGCGGCTGATTGGAACCTGCCGGCTGCGAACCCGGCGAACCGCCCATGGAAATCATCAAGAGTGCCGCGCACGCAATCAGGGCGACAGGGCGAACGATTTTCGACCTCATGGCTTTCGCTCCTTTCTCTGGTGACGCTCGGACACGTTTGTCGGCACAGCGTAACAGGCAGAAAGGTTCGGCACAAACAACATCCGTTCGCTTTTGCTGGTTGATGGTTGGCCGGCGATGAGGCCTGAAAGAGCGTCTAGCCAGAGTCATTCTCTGCGTCCCCTGCGTCTTTGCGTTTCAAAATGGACCACTCAAGGCCCTTTTTTAGAAACGCAGAGGCGCAGAGAACGCGGAGAGTTTCCGGTTGGAAACTAATTTCATTGCAGAGTGGAATGAGTCTAGTCGCGCACTTGTCCGCTTCCAAAAACCACATACTTGTACGTGCACAATTCTTGCAACCCGCACGGCCCGCGAGCGTGGAACTTGTCGGTCGATATGCCGATTTCGGCGCCGAGGCCGAATTCGAAGCCGTCGTTGAAACGCGTGCTGGCGTTGACCAGGACCGCGCTTGCATCGACTTCGTTCGTGAATCGGCGGGCCGCGTCCGAATCGTTGGTGACGATCGTCTCCGTGTGCTGCGAGCCGAAACGCGTGATGTGCTCGATGGCGGCGTCCAGGCTCGGCACGACTTTGACGGACAGAATCAATTCGAGAAACTCCGCCGCATGATCGGCGTCGGTCGCTCGCTTGGCGGCTGTGACAAGTTCGCAAGTGACCGGACAGCCGCGCAGCTCGACGCCCTTCGCCAGCAACGTCGCCGCAGCCTTCGGCAAGAATGTCGATGCAATATCTGTGTGCACAAGCAAGCTCTCCGCGGCGTTGCAGACGCCGGGCCGCTGGCACTTTGCGTTGACGATGATGCGTTCGGCCATCGCCAGTTCGGCGGCGCGATCGACGTAGACGTGGCAGTTGCCCATGTAATGCTTGAGCACCGGCATCGTCGCTTCGGCAGCGACGCGGCGAATCAGGCTCTCGCCGCCGCGCGGGATCACCAGATCGATGAAGTGACTCTGCTTCAACAGTTGCCCGACGACTTCGCGATCCGGCGTATTCACGAGTTGCACCGCATCGACGGGCAAATCGTTCGCACGCAGCGCATCTTGCAAGACCGAGTGCAAAACCGTGTTGGACGCCAGCGCCTCCTTGCCGCCGCGCAGGATGATCGCGTTGCCGCTCTTGACGCACAAGGCGGCGGCGTCGATGGTGACGTTGGGCCGCGACTCGAAGATGAAAAAGATGACGCCCAAGGGCACACTGATCTTTTGCACCTTCAAACCGTTGGGCCGAACGCTGCTGTCGAGGATCCTGCCGACGGGATCCGGCAGCGCCGCAATTTGGCGAAGGCCGTCGGCCGCCGTGCGCACCCGGTCGGGCGTGAGCCGCAGTCGATCGATTTGAGCCGCGCTGAGCTGGTAGCCGGGCGCGGCCGCGAGGTCGCGCTCGTTGGCGGCGAGAATCTCGTGCATCCGTGCTTCGAG
>DAIOGM010000075.1:19022-22115 GCA_036745215.1 Gemmataceae bacterium | reverse complement strand
CCAACATCATCACGCGGAGCGTGATGAGTACGTTGGTTTACTATGGCTACTTCTTGCCTTTGTGCCACGGGAACGGATTGACGATTTCCACCGGCAGCGTCGAGATGCGTTCGCCGAGGATGCCCTCGAAGACCGACGCATAGACGCGATCGATTTGCGCCATCGAGTGAGCGGCCATCAAGACGTGCACGCGGCCCTGATTGCCGAGCACCCAGCCATTGCCTTTGCGATCGAATACTTGTGCGCCGCCGGGCGCCTTCTTCGCGGCTTCCTGGGCGGCGCGGAAGGTCACGTCCGGCCCGTCGATCGGCGCTGGACGCAGCACCGGGGCGAGCGGCTGGCCCGTCGGATCGTTATAAGTTAACGTGTCGTCCGGACTCATCTTCTCCGGCGGATCGAACGTGATCGGCTCGACGACGAGCCCGTGCTCGCGGCGAAGCTTGTCGGCGTGCGCGGTGCGCATGTGAATCTTGAACTTGCCGCCGTCTCCCTTCGATGCATCGAGGCCCTTTTTGATGGTTTCGACCGCCCATTGCGCTTCGCGCATCATCTGATCGGCGTTGACGGGGCCGGCGATCGCGTGCAGCACTCGGCCATCTTGAGCGCAGAAATAGACGGCGACGTTGCCGCCTTGTTTCTGCTTGCCGACGATGCGGAAGGTGCCGACTTTTTGGAAGGCGGAGACGAAATATTTGTTGAGGTATTCCCCGAGCTTCGGATCAGCCAATGCGTTCACACGGAGCGCTTCGGCGTTGTTTCAGGTGAAGTCGGGTTCTTCAAACAGGCCGGAGATGTGCAGCACCATGACGAGCTTTTTCTCGTCGAGCGCTTTCTTGGCCGCGTCCTTGGGGGACTTTTCGAAACGAACGCTCGTGCCGTAATCGCCGCACGTTTCGCCGTCGGTGCGCGGCTGGCCGAGCGCCAGACTGGGAGCGGTGCAGAGCAAGGCAAAGGCCAGCAATCGCAAGTGCCAACGCATATTGGGACTCCTTTGCGGGAGAGGGAGTGGTGATCGCGTCATTAATAGGACGAATGAGAAGTGGAAATCGATTGATGAGATTGGCCAGAAGCCCAGGGGCGAGGTACTCCGAGCCCCTGGGATCATTCCTGTGCGCGATCCCAGGGGCTCGGAGTACCTCGCCCCTGGGCTTCTGGTATTTTTTGACCATCAATCCATGCCGACGACGGCGGACATCTTCGCCTTGGCGGCGGCGACGATCAAATCGGCGCAACGCTCCTCGCCGAGCATGCTGGTGTTGAGCACCATGTCGTAAAGATGCACATCGTTCGGCTTACGATGGAAGTGCGACGCGAGATATTCCGTGCGGCGATGATCGCGTTTGCGAACTTGATCGGCGGCTTCCTCTTCCGTCAAACGCAGCCACTGGCTCATGTAGGCGACGCGGTCGGCGAGCGGCGCGACCAGGCGAACGTGCAGCGTCGAACGCGTCGGCAAGAGGAAGCCGGCGCCGCGGCCCAGCAAAATCACGTTGCCGTGCGCGCCGAGCGTCAGCACCAAACGCGCCATTTCCAGAATATTCGGATGAAGGTTCAAATTGCGCTCATCGAGAAACTTCCGCAAATGCTCCTCGATCCATTCGCCGGCGGCAGGCGCGAGCGTGTCGAGCAATTCTTGACGCAGCGCCTGGTTTTGGGCGCCGTATTCGAGCATCTCCTGGCTGTAGACGTCCCAACCCAGCTTTTCACCGGCACGCCGCGCAATCGTGCCGCCGCGCGAACCGGCTTCGCGCGTGAGGGCAATTGACAGGCCGAGCGGCGCCCCCAAGGGCGCGTCGGCTTCCGCGGCGCCGCGATAGCCGTGCAACGGGGACTCGCCGGCGTCCAACGGCGGCTGATTGAGTTCGTCGGTGAATTGTTCCGGCATCGGCGGGAATCCTTGCGAGCGAGGTCGAGGATCTTGCTCCAGCATACCTTTTCTTCGTCCATTCTCCAAGCCAATTTGGTCAAAAGTCGGGCACGCCGTGTGCATTCTTTGAGACATTTGCCACGCTCGCCAAGTTCGCGGGATGTCCTTGCCGGATGGTGCGGCGTGGGATAACATCGGCTTGCTAACTTGAAGGTCAATCCCATGCCGGAGCGATGTCCCCACTGCGATGCGCCGCTGCCGGACACGACCGACGCGTTCTGTCCGCAATGCCGGGCCGCGCTCGACGAGCCGACCGAGGCTCAGCGCGAAACGGCCGAGGCGTATCAAAGCGAAATCGCGGGCCTCGAAGGGATGACGAACGAGGAGATTGCGTGGGAACTGCAAAACGGCGGCAAGTTCGTGGTTTATCAATATTGCATCTCGTTTTTGATCATCACGCTGTATCGACCGTCGCCGGTGCATTTCATTCGCCACAACGAGAGCGCCGTCGCCCGCGGCATGAAGTACACGCTGATGTCGCTGGCGCTGGGCTGGTGGGGCATCCCGTTCGGACCGATCTGCACGATCGCGGCGGTCATCACGAATCTGTGTGGCGGCCGCAATATAACGCCGACGACGGGGATGCTCGATGCGTTGCGGCAAGTGTGAAAGGTGACGAGCAAGGGGCGAACGTGCCGTTCTACCCCGAAGGGGTTGCATCCCAAAGCCCAGGGTCGCGCAGCGCACCCTGGGAAACGATTGACCAAGGTTTGAACTACCCCGAAGGGGTTGCATCAATGGGCAACCGATTGGCAGGATGCAACCCCTTCGGGGTAGACCGACTCGGATTGCTCGGTGACCCAGGGTGCGCTGCGCGACCCTGGGCTTTGGGATGCAGCCCCTTTGGGGCAAAGGTGCTACGTGTATTGTGCAAATTGGAATTACTCTACTTGGTAATTGAAAGACTTCATGAAAGCCATCGTCTTTGAACAATTCGGCGAGCCGCGCGACGTTTTGAAGGTGCGCGAAATGCCGACGCCGGAGCCCGTGAGCGGCGAAGTGCGCGTGCGCATGCGCATGTCGCCGATCAATCCGTCCGACCTGTTGACGGTGCGCGGCGGTTACGGCAAAACGCCGACGTTTCCGGCGACGCCGGGCTACGAAGGCGTCGGCGTGATTGACGCGGTCGGCGGCGGGTTGCTGGCGAAGCTGCGCGGCTTGAAACC
>DAIOGM010000075.1:0-18984 GCA_036745215.1 Gemmataceae bacterium | reverse complement strand
AGGGCGGCGCGTCGCGGTGCTCAATAGCCGCGGCGGCAACTGGGCCGAATTCGTCACGCTGCCCGCGCGCCAGGTCGTGCCGGTGCCGGACGATCTGCCAGACGATCAGGTCGCCGCGTTCTTCGTCAATCCCGCGACCGCGGTGGTCATGACGCAGCACGTCCTGCACGTCGCGCGCGGCGCCTGGCTCATGCAAACGGCGGCGGGCAGCGCGCTGGGCCGCATGATCATTCGCATGGGCAAGAACGCCGGCTTTCGCACCATCAACATCGTTCGCCGCAAGGAGATGGCGAGCGAACTCAAGCAGCTCGGCGCCGACGAAGTGCTGTCGAGCACGGACGACAACATCCCGGCCCGCGTGCAGGAAATCACCGGCGGCGCGCTCGTTCCCTATGCCGTTGACTGCGTCGGCGGGCCCGGCGTCGTCGCGCTCGTGCAATCCCTGGCGCCGCAGGGCAGGTTGCTCGTCTATGGCGCCTTGTCCGGCGAACCGATGCCGCTGGAGCCGCGCGATCTCATCGCGGGACAGCGAATGATCGAAGGCTTTTGGCTTTCCGAATGGGTAAAGAAACAGGGCGTCTTTCGCATGCTCGGCCTGTTTCGCCAGATCATCGCCCAGATGCGCGCGGGCGTGTTGACGACTCCCGTCGCAGCGACCTACACGATGGACCAAGTGCCGCAAGCGATTGAACATGTCGAGCGCACGGCTCGCGGCGGAAAGATCTTGCTGAAGTTGGAGGGCGCCTGAAGTAGTGGGCTCGGTGCTCAAATGCATTGACAATTGACAGAAGCCCGTCGTTCAATTGGCAATTGATAATTGTCAATTGTCAATTGTCAATGCATTTGGCTTGGCGAACGTTACCCGTTCGATATATCACCCCCTGCCGCTGGCGGCGTAGCACGCAATTCGCTTCCGAGGAATCCATGGCGACGGTACTGGAACAACCCGAACGGCGCATTCGCCTCATCTGGCCCACCGTCGCGCGCATGCCCGCCTTCGCCGGTCTGGGCAAGCTCCTCAACAACACCATCGTCCTGGCGCCGCTCGGCTGGTTGCTGATGGCCCCCGTCTACTTCGGCAAGCTGCTTCCAATCATCGGCATTCGTTATTACCTCACCGATCGCAAGATCGCCATCCTGCGAGGTTGGAAGGGCTCAGTCAGTCAGGCGGTCGCGCTCGGCGATATTGACGACGTCCGGCTTGATCCCGATACGATCGATCAGTTCTTTCGCTCCGCCGATTTGCAAATCATGTCCGGCGGCAAGGTTGAGATGACGCTGAAAGCTGTGCCGGACGCGGAGTCGTTTCGTCGTGCCATTCTCGACTCACGCAACGCTTGGGCGCCGGGCAAGGTGAAGGCGTTGCCGTTTATTGCGGCTTCGACGGTGAAGTAAGCACCCCCGGCTGCGACCCTCAGGAATCGCTGCGCTCATCCTGGGGCTTTGCGCATGTCTCCATCATCATTTTCTTGCAATGTACCGGGTCGATAGGGTACAACATAGGGCATGAGCGTTTTGATCATTTTGCACGGCCCCGAGGCGGGACGGCACGTCTCCCTGTCCAGCGCGCGAACGACCTTGGGACGCAACACCGACTGCAACATCCCGCTTGCCGGCAAGCAAGTTAGCCGACAGCACGCCCATCTATTCGTCGAAGCCAACCATTACTACATTGAGGACCTCGGCAGCAGCAACGGCACGTTTGTCAACGGCAAGCGCATCGCGCCGCATCGGCGATTGCCGCTTGTCGACGGGGATACCTTCCAGATCGGCCCGTATCTGTTCGGCCTGCGTCCCGAACCGGAAGCCGCCTCCGACGCGATGGAGAAATCGCATGTCGTCCGCGAGATCGTCAGCGCCACCAGCCTGAACGAGAAGCTATTCGCCCAGGACGCGGCGACCAAGTTGCAGGTGGTGCTCGAAATCGCCCAGCAGCTTTCGCGCACGCTCGAACTCGATCCGCTCCTGGACAAGTTGCTCGAACAGTTGATGAAGCTCTTTCCCAACGCCGACCGTGTCATGGCCATCCTGTGCGAAGGCGATCAGTTGATCGTCCGCGCCCAGCGCGCCAGGCCGGGCCAGGACCTCGCCAAGCTGCCGTTTAGCCGAACGATTGTGAAGCGCGCTCTGGACGAAGGCATTGGCCTGATCAGCGAGGATTTGCAAAGCGACCAGCGTTACGAGACGAGCCATTCGATCACGTCGCTCGACTTGCATTCGATCATTTGCGTGCCGCTCATCAACATCGAGGGCCGTCGGCTGGGCGTGCTGCAAGTCGATCGCTTTTGCAAGGGCTATGGCTTTCGCGTCGAGGATTTGCATCTGTTAACGGCACTCGGCATGGAAGTCGCCGTCGTTCTGGAGAACGTCTCGCTGCATGCCGAGAAGCTGCGCGAAGAACGGTTCATGCAAGAACTCGCGATGGCCCGCGACATTCAGGAAAGCTACCTGCCCGATGAGCTGGAAGGATTTCCCGACGCCGACTTCGAGATCTGGGGCCGCGTCTATCCCGCCCGGCAAGTGGCGGGGGATTTTTATGATTTCGTCAAGACGCCGGAGGGCCGGCTGGCGTTTTTCATCGGCGACGTGTCGGGCAAAGGCATGCCGGCGGCGCTTTACATGATCGCGGTGCGGACGTTGTGCCGGCATCTTGTCAAGGAAGTGGATCGGCCCGGGCAGCTTTTGGCGAAGCTCAACATCGAGCTGGCGACCGAGAACCCGACGGGCATGTTCGCGACGCTTGCTCATGGGTTATTCGACGCGGCGACCGGGCACTTGCTCCTGGCGTCGGCGGGGCATCCGCCGCCGTTTTTACGCCGAGCCAACGGCACGGTCGAGAACGTCCAATTCAAGTCGGGCCGGCTGCTCGGCTATTCGCAGGAAATGCTGACCTATCCCGAATTCCACGTCGAACTCGCATCGGGCGACATGCTGTGGTTTTTCACGGACGGCCTGCTGGAGGCACGCGCCGGCGAAGGGCAGGGCATGTTCGGCCTGGATCGCATCCGCGCGCTCGTGCAGGAATGCGACGCGAGCCGATTGCTCGCCGAATGTGGCGACGCCGCCAAGCACGCTGTCGAACGTTTCACGGGGTCGACGGAATTGCAGGACGATTTGACGTTGTTGATGCTGCGGCGTAAGCCATCACGCGAAGCGTGATGAGTACATTGCTAACCATTGTACTCATCACGCTCCGCGTGATGATTGCGTGAGTGCGCCATGCAAACCTTCGACCCAAACCAGGAATTTGCCGTATTCGAACGCCGCTTGCCGCATTGGTCCCAGGCGGGCACTGTCACCTTCATTACTTGGCGAACCTGGGACTCCATTCCCGAAAAAGTCCTTCGCGGATGGCAAAAAGATCGCGATGCCTGGCTCCAGCAACACGGTATCAATCCAAACGCGGCAAACTGGACGCGGCAACTCGACCAACTCGACGCCAAGTTGGTCCAGGAATTCAAGCGACTCCTTTCGGACCGCTGGAACGACAACCTTGACGCATGTCACGGAGCCTGCGTTCTACGACGGCCCGAACTGTCAAAAATAGCAGCGGATAGTCTTCTTTATTTCGACGGCGACCGTTATGAAATCACCGACTTCGTCGTGATGCCGAATCATGTTCATATTTTGGTCGCGTTTCCCGATGAAAGAACGTTGCTAGCGCAATGCGAATCATGGAAGCACTTTATTGCAACGAACATCAACCGCTCCCTCGGACGGAAGGGCCGATTTTGGCAACAGGATGGCTTCGATCATCTCGTGCGTTCCGCGGCGCAATTTGAGTACTTGCAGCGATACATTGCGGACAATCCAAAACGCGCGAACCTTGCGGTGGGTGAATACGTTTATTATTCGAAGGCCAATTCATCACGCGGAGCGTGATGAGTACAAAGGTCGCGTCAATGTACTCATCACGCTCCGCGTGATGACGTTTTGCTCGCGTTCGTACGTCGAATAATCCGTCTGCGAATATGCCCAACCTCATCACGCGGAGCGTGATGAGTACATTGAGGCGCCTACCGATTCGTCACCAGCACCATTTCACCATGATGATACAGATCATACTGCCGCCCCAGCACGCGCGCTGTTTTCAATGACGGCGCCAGGCGCTCCCAATCGTCCGCCGGCAGAAACAGATACGCCGGCACGCGATAATCGAGAAAGCGTTTGATGTCCGCCTCCTCGCGCAGATGCTCGACATTGCGCTGCACATAGAAGTTCAAGCTCGGCAGGTGCTCCATCCGCCAGCAGCCGATGCGGATGTCCACGTCGCGCCGCTGCAACTCGGCATGCTCCACCAAAGCACGCGGAACCTTGTAGCGATTGAACAGCACGCTGCCGAAAGCTGCCAGCGGCGCAATCAACAGGAACGCCGTCACGCCCAGCGCGACGATGAATCGGTCTGATTGACGTTGGCGCACGAACCACCATCCGATTACCGCGGCGATCATCGGAATCAGCCCGATCACGGCCCACACTTCAAGCCCGTGAAAATAACGGCCGCGCATAAACGCGAATTCCAGCGCGCCGCCGACAATGAGAAGCCCAAGCGTGAAGCCGATGCCGATCAGAAGCAAACATGCCGTGCCCGCCGTGAAGAACCACGTCGGCAACGTCAATGAACCCGTTTGCCAGCGGTGCAAGAAGCGCGCGGTCAATAGCGCGCACGGGACGATCGTGGGAAGAGCGTAGTTCGGCAACTTCGTCGCGGCGACGCTGAAGAAAACCAGGTAAACGAAGATCCAGCACGCAAGCAGGCGATACGCGGCGGGTTGTGCGTCCTTGGAATCCGCGGCGGATTGCCACCATCCCTGGAAGCGACCCCACGGTTCGCGAACCGCGGACCAGGCGCCGAACCACCACGCCGCGCCGAGGAAGATCGACCACGGCATCGTGCCGATGAGGAGAACGACAAGATAGTAGCCGGGGAAGCCGTCGTGATTTTCCATCGCGGACAGGCCACGCTCGACGTTGTGCCGCCAGAGAAAGCCGGCGAGGAATTCGCCCTTCGTTTCGATGCCGACCCAGACATACCACGGCAGGGCGGTGAAGACGAAGCACCAGAATGTGATCAACCAGCGGCGATCCCAGGCGATGCGAAAATCGCGTTGCCAGAGGACGAAGAGCGCAATGACGCCGCCGGGCAACACAACGCCGACCGGCCCCTTCGCGAGCACGGCGAGGCCGGTCGAAACGCCGAGCAGGATGAACCACCACATGGGTCGATGGGCGTAGCCGAACCAGAAGAGCGCGAGCGTAAGCACGGTGAAGCAATTGAGCAGGGCATCGGGATTGGCGAACCGCGCGGCGCCGCACAGCATCGGCGTCGTGGCGACGATCACGCCCGCGATGACGCCCGTCGTTCGGCCGAACATCGAGCGAGCCAGTTCGTACGCCAGGAGCACGGTGAACAATGCCGCGAGCGCCGAGGGAAATCGCGCGGCGAACTCGTTGTTGCCAAACGCCTGAGCGGACAGGATTTGCAGCCAGTACAAGAGCGCCGGCTTATCGACGCGCAGCTTGCCGTTGAAGGTGGGCACGATCCAGTTGCCGGCTTCCATCATCTCGGAAAAGCAAGTCGAATTGCGGCCTTCGTCCACGTCCCATAGCGCGGCGCCGCCGAGGTTGAGAAAGAACATCGGCCCCGCGACGGCGAAGAGCAGCACATAATGCCAGCCGCGATGATGGAGGTGCGCGATCATTCCGTGATCCTTGGTTGGCGAGCCACGGGGTTTATCCCCGTGGTGTTAGGCTTCATTCCACGGGGATAAACCCCGTGGCTCGCAAAGTTCGCGTCATTGGCGAACCCAACGACGCATTATAAAACAAACGCGATTCCCCGCGATACCAGTTCGGCCTTAGGGCAAAAGGACATCATGCCAAAACCCCTGTTTGTCGGTCTCGACGTCGGCGGGACCGCGATGAAAGCCGGCGTCGTCGATGACACCGGCAAAGCGCTCGCGTTCGTCAGTTTGCCGACGGAAGCTTATCGGGGACAAGAGTTTGGGCTCGAACGCATGTGCGAGGCGATTCGCCAGGCCGTCGCCGCCACGGGCCTGAAAATGCGCGACATCGCAGCAATAGGTGTTGCCACGCCCGGCACCATGGACATCCCCGCCGGCGTCATCCTCGATCCGCCCAACTTGAAGCCCTGGCGCAACGTGCCGGTTCGCGATCATATCCGCGAGACGTTCAAGTTGCCCACCGCGTTTCAAAATGACGCCAATGCCGCGGCGTACGGCGAGTTCTGGGCCGGCGCGGGCAAGGAAGCGCACAGCCTGGTGCTGTTCACGCTCGGCACCGGCGTCGGGTGCGGCATCATCGTCGGCGACCTGGTGCTCGAAGGCGAGCATAGCCACGGGGCCGAGGTCGGGCACATGAAAATCGAGATGACCAATCCGCGCCAATGCGGCTGTGGCAGGTGGGGCTGCCTCGAAGCGTACGCCAGCGCGACAAGCGTCGTCAAACGCGCCGAAGAAGCGCTTGCGAAAAAAGGCGTGAAATCCAAACTGAAAGGCCTTCGCAACCAGGAGAGCGGGCTGACATCGCGCAACATCTTTGACGCGGCGGCCGACGGCGACAAGCTGGCGGAGCAAATCGTCGAAGATACATCTTATTACCTAGCCGTCGGCGCCACCAATATGATGCACACCATTGACCCGGACATGATTGTGTTTGCGGGCGGAATGATCGGCGCCGGCACCTCGTTTTTGAAGCGCATCCGCCGATTCGTGAAGGAATTAGCGTTTCCGGTGCCGGCCGCTAAGACGGAAATCTGCTATGCGCAGCTGGGCAGCGACGCGGGGTTTATTGGCGCAGCTGCATGTGGGCGGCAACTTTATTTGAAAAAAAAATAGGCATTCCCGTGGCGTAGACCGTTGCCCTGGATGGACACTTGGTTTTAATGACAAAGTCCAGCATTCGCACGAGAAATACGTAAAACTGGCGAAAATGGGCAATATGAAGCGGTCGGTAAAGGTGTGTTCGATGAAGAATTGCGTCGTTTTCCGCGATTTATTGCGAAGGAATGGGTGAAACCAAATATGCAGCTGATTCCAAGAGGCGTGCCAAATCTTACGAAAATGTCGAAAAATGCAAATTGCGCTGCTTGACCTGAGGAAAAAGGACGGGTAGGATTACATTACGATGAGCCTTGGACGTGGCTGGAGTCCATGCTGCGTCTCAACTTAGGCATGGTCCACCCGCCGAGACTCACCACTGATTCCTGCAGGGGAAGCGGAACTTCACCGGCGCAGCGTTCGGCGCCCGCACCGAACCACCAGCGTGGGAATCAATACGGCACCCAGGCTCTGCTCAAAAAGGATTGACGGCGATGTTAGTACTATCCAGGAAAAAGAACGAGAGCATTGTCATCAACAATGACATCACCGTCACCGTCGTTGAGATTCGCGGCGACAAGGTCCGTCTGGGCATTGTCGCTCCGAAAGAGGTTCCCGTCCATAGCCAGGACGTCTATGAAGCGATTCATGGCAAGCCGGCGAACACGGAACCCGCTCCCAACAGTGCGGTGGCGAAACCCGTTGAATGATCTTTCTCGATTGACCTCTTTGACTCTTCCACGGGCATGGTCGTGCCTGTCGTGAAGAGTTTTTTTTTGCACTTTCAACAGCGCCGACATTTTTCTCCCTCATCATTGACTTCAGCCCATTGTTGCCCTTACACTTACCGCTGCGGCGCAGCAACCCCCGGCGACACGAGAAAGGCATTCCTTCATGCGCAGGCTGGTGTTTTGTTTCGGCTTCTTGATACTCTCGACGGCCTCAGCGCAGGACGAGAAATCGCCGAACTATTACCCGCTCGAAGTCGGCAACGCCTGGACGTATCGCGTCACGGCCGCCGGCAAGGATTCCAGCGTCACGACGCGCATCGCCAAGCACGAAAAATCGGGCGACGTCATCCTGGCGAAGCATGAGAGCCCGGGTGTCGCGCCAACGGAGTATCTCGCTCAAACCGCGAAAGGCGTCTTCCGCCATCGCCTCAACAATGCGGAATTGACGCCGCCGTTTCCGATCCTCCTGTACCCGGCCAAGGTCGGCGACAAATGGAAAGGCGCGTTCACTATTGAGAAGGAAGCGGGCAAGCACACCTTCGAAGCGGAGGTCATGAGCGAAGAGACCGTCGATGTGCCGGCCGGCAAGTTCAAGGCGCTCGTGGTGAATGTCAAGCTGTCCGGCGGCGGGCAAGCGATTGAAGCCAACTATTGGTTCGCCAAGGACGTGGGCCTCGTGAAGCAATCCATCCCCGTCGGCGGCGCGACGGTGACCTTGGAACTCGAGAAGTTTGAGCGAAAAAAATAATCGGTCCGGAGGGACAAGCGGCTCGCTTGTCCCCTTCTCAGGGACAAGCGAGCCGCTTGTCCCGACGACAGAAAGGTCCATCTATGAATCGGCGCATCCTTCTTGGCATCGGAGCAATGTTCTTCTTCCTCGCGTCGGTCATGAATGGACTGAACGCCCAGCAGGACAAACAGGAAGGCAAGGACAAGAAAGAGCCGAGCTACTATCCGCTGCAAGTCGGCAATCAGTGGACCTTCAAGGTCTCGGTCGGCGATAACGCCGCCACCGCGCTGTCGCGCATCGCCAAGGTCGAGAACATCGACGGCGTCGAAATGGCGCGACTGGAAGCCGTCGTCAACGGCAACATTGTCGCGACCGAGCACCTGCGCGAAACCGAGCAGGGCGTCTTCCGCTATCGCAACAACGGCGCGGAAATCTCGCCGCCGATCAAGCTGCTGCAATATCCGGTCACGATCAAGCCGAAAGAGCCGATGAAATGGACCGGCAAGATCACGGTCGGCGCCGACAAGGGCAGCTACACGTGCGAAGCGACGGAAGACACCGTCGAAGTCCCACACGGCAAACATAAAGCGATCAAGGTGACGATCAAACTCGAACAGGGCAAGAACCCGCCGGTGAACACGACGTACTGGTTCGTCAAGGACCTCGGCTTCGTCAAGCAGACCGTGGACGCGGCGGGGCTGTCGATCTTGATGGAACTGGAAAAGCTCGAACGCGGCAAAGAAGCGCCGAAATAGCCGAATAATCCGGGCGATGCATTCGTCAAGATTTTCGGCGGATTTCGCTTGCGTTGGACCGCCGGGCCAAATAGAACAATGGCTCGCGTCTTTCCCGCGGCAAACGACGGTCGTTTTTGCACGAGAATGGGAAAGATAGGGTAGGGATGCCGCCCCACGCCGGGGTGGCGCATTTTCAAGAGGTGGGGACCTATCATGTTGCGTGGATTGATTGTCGGGGCGATGTGCGTGTTCGGGCTGGCGCTGATCCTCGACGGCAACGTCGAAGGCGGCGACAAGGACAAGGTTACGATCAAGGTCGTCATGCAGAAAGCCATGAAGGGCGGCCTCTGCAAGAAAGTTGCCAGCGGCGAAGCGAACGAGGAAGAAAAGAAGCAGCTCGTCGAGCTGTTCACGGCTCTGTCCAAGCAAGAGCCGCCGAAGGGCGAAGCCGCGAGTTGGAAGGAAAAGACCAAGGCGCTGCTCGACGCCGCCAAGGCGAACGACGGCGCGGCCCTTAAGAAGGCTGCCGATTGCAACGCCTGCCATAGCGAACACAAGGGCAAGAAGAAGTAAACTTGCTTGCGTCCGGTTCACAAGGCTCGCTGATCGCTATGGTCAGCGAGCCTTTTTTTTAGGGGTTAGGGTTTAGGGATTAGGGGTTAGGGTTAGGGTTAGAGTTAGAGGATAGAGTAGTCAGTAGTCGCTGATTTGCGCATTCGTAAAGTGTACTGGGTAATCAATGGGCAAGAGTCTGAAAAAACGCAGTATGCCTGACCCCTAACCCCTAACCCCTAATCCCTAACTATGCTCGACGGGCCAACCATCGCTGCCGCGCTCAAAGAATGCGGAATCACGCACGTCGTGTGGATTCCCGACAGCGAACTAGGCACGTGGGAAGCCGCGTTGACATCGACTGATGGCTTGACGCTCGTGCGCGTTTGCCGGGAGGGTGAGGCGTTCGCCGTGGCCGCGGGGCTATGGCTGGGCGGGAAGAAGCCGATCGTGATGATTCAATGCACGGGTTTGTTCGAGGCGGGCGACGCGCTGCGCAATGTGCTGCACGACATGAAACTGCCGCTCTTTATCGTCGTCGGCGTGCGCAGTTACTATTTGCACCAGCAAGGGGCGACGCCGGACACGTGCCCGGTTTACACCGAGCCGATCATGCGGGCGTGGCAGATTCCCTATGTCGTCCTGGACAATCGCAACACCGCAGCCGATCTCGTTGCGGAATATCGAAAAGCGGTGGCGGAAAAACGTGCCGGCGCTGTATTGATCGCGGAATGAATCGCCTTTCTTCGTTTAGCGCCCGCATGGCGCCGCGCGAGCGCTAAACAAAGACCGGAATATCCATGCGCATAACCCATCGCCAAGCTCTGGACGTCGTGCTCGCTCATCGGAGCGACAAGATCGTCGTCACCACGATGACGTCCGCCGGGCTTTGGCCGCACCTGTCGGACGATCCGCTCGATTTCGCGTACATCCCCTCCGCCATGGGTCACGGGCCGAGCTTGGGGCTGGGGCTGGCGCTCGCCCAACCGAGCCGTGGCGTCATCGTCTTCAACGGCGACGGCTGCACGTTGATGAGCCTGGGCAACCTCGTGACGCTGGCGCAACATCGCGCCAATGTGTACGTGATTGTGCTGGACAACGGCATCTATGAAGTGACGGGCGGTCAGCCCCACGCCGGCGCGCAGCACGTGGACTACGCGGCGCTGGCCCGCGCCGCCGGCATCACGCGGACGTACACCTGTGCGACGTTCAGCGAATGGCAAGCGACAGCCGGCGCGGCGCTCTCCGGAGCGGGGCCGGTCGTCATTCATCTCAAAATCGAAGCGCGATTTGGCCAGAAGACCCCGAAGCCGCCGCGTCCGATGGCCGAGCAAATCCGCCGATTGCAGCAAGCGCTGGGCCTGCCGTAGGGACAAGCGGCTCGCTTGTCCCCGATGAACAGGCACAAGCGAGCCGCTTGTCCCTACGCGATTCGGGTTTCCGCTAAAATGCAAGAATGCTACCGCTCGACGAATCCTGGATGCAACGCGCATTGGCGCTCGCCGAGAAAGGCCGCGGCCACGTCGAGCCGAACCCGCTCGTCGGCGCCGTGATCGTGCGCGACGGGAAAAACATCGGCGAAGGCTGGCACGAAAAATTCGGCCACGCCCACGCCGAGGTGAACGCGATCTCGCAAACCGGCGACTCGGCGCGCGGCGCCACGTTGTACGTCACGCTCGAGCCATGCTGCCATCACGGCAAGACGCCCCCCTGCACCGATGCCGTCATCCGCGCCGGCATCACGCGCGTCGTCGCGGCGCTGGAGGATCCCTTTCCGCAAGTCGCCGGCCAAGGGGCCGTGCTTCTGCGCAACGCCGGCATCGCAGTCGAGTTCGGCGTCTGCGCCAATGACGCCCGGCGACAAAACGCGCCCTATTTGAAATTGCTTGCCACCGGCCGACCATACGTCCACGCCAAATGGGCCATGTCGCTCGACGGCAAAATCGCGACCAAGACCGGCGACTCCAAGTGGATTTCCAACGAAGCGTCCCGCCGCCGCGTGCACGCCATCCGCGGCTGCATGGACGGCATCCTGGTCGGCATCGGCACCGCGCTCGCCGACGATCCGCTCTTGACTGCCCGCCCGCCCGGGCCGCGCGTCGCTTGCCGCATCATCGTGGACAGCAAAACGCGATTGCCCGTCACGTCGCAGCTCGTTCGCACGGCGAAGGAGCTTCCGACGTTAATCGTCACGGCCACAAAGGACGAGAAGCCCCTGTCGCCGTTGCGCGCAGCCGGATGCGAGATTCTGACGTTGCCGAGCCGCGACGACGGCAAGCCGGATTTGTTCGCGCTCTTCGAAGAACTGGGCCGACGTCGATGGACGAACGTGCTCGTCGAAGGCGGATCTGCCATTTTCGGTTCGCTGTTCGATCGCGACCTGGTGGACGAGGCACACGTTTTCATCGGTCCGAGAGTAATCGGCGCGGGCAGGGACGCGATTTTGGGGCACGGGCGCGAGGCGATTCTCCAAAGTGCGGGTTGGTTAACCGAGGCAATCGAGAACATCGATGGAGACGCGTACGTTCGCGCCAGGCGAGCCACGGGGTTCATCCCCGTGGTTTGCGACGGGGGCCCAACACCACGGGGATAAACCCCGTGGCTCGCTGAATCATGCGAAATTACAAATTGGTTCTGAGCTACGACGGCGCCGATTTCCAGGGCTGGCAAACGCAACCTGGCTATCGCACCGTGCAAGAAACGTTGGAAGCCGCGCTGGTGAAGCTCACCGGCGAAGCGAAGGTGCGCGTCAACGCCAGCGGCCGCACCGACGCCGGCGTGCACGCGCTCGGCCAGGTCGCGAACTTTCACAGTGCGATGACCGTGCCCTTCCCCAAGCTGCTCGGCGCCATCAATGCGCATTTGCCGGACGATATCTCGATCCTCTCCGTCGCGGAGGCGCCGCAGTCGTTTGACGCCAACCGCGACGCGATACGCAAGCTGTATCGCTATGTGATCCACGACGGCGATGTGCCGAGCCCGTTCCTGCGTAAATATTGCCTGCAATCGAAGCATCGCCTCGACGCGGCCGCCATGGCGCGGGCGGCGCAAGTGTTGAAGGGTCGCCACGATTTCCGCTGCTTCGAAACCGAATGGCCCAATCGTATGTCGAGCGTGCGGACGATCACGCACCTGAGCGTCAACCGTGCCGGCGACTACATTTGGATCGATGTGGAGGCCGACGGTTTCCTGTACAATATGGTGCGCGCCATCGCCGGCACGTTGATCTACGTCGGCCGCGGCTTTTGGCCGGAGTCGAGGGTCGTCGAGATTCTCGAAGGCCAGGATCGCACCGAAGCAGGCCCGACCGCGGCGCCGCAGGGGTTGTTCCTGGTGCGCGTGACCTATGAATAGGTTGGCGAGCCACGGGGTTTATCCCCGTGGTACGGACCTCCATTCCACGGGGATAAACCCCGTGGCTCGCAAGAATATCATGCCGTATGCCCCCCAGCTCGAAATTGAACCATTGACGCGTCCCCCCCGCGTCGCAATCCACGTCCCCGGCTCCAAAAGCATCACCAATCGCGCTCTCGTTTTGTCCGCGTTGACCGCGACCGACATCGTCCTCGACGGCGCCTTGCATAGCGAAGACACGGAAGTCATGGTCGAATCGCTGCGCCGCCTAGGCTTTGTCGTTGTCGCGGAATGGCCGGCGACGCACATCCGCCTCGTGCGAGAACCGAATCAACCGACGATTCCGACCGCGGCCGCGGACCTATTCGTCGCCAACTCGGGCACGACCATGCGCTTCTTGACCGCCCTCGTCGCGCTGGGCCACGGACGCTATGCCCTCGACGGCGTGCCGCGCATGCGCGAACGGCCGATCCATGACCTGCTCGACGCTCTCCATCAACTCGGCGTCCGCGCGTCGAGCGAGTCCGGCAACGGTTGCCCGCCTGTCATCATCGAGTCCAGCGGCCTGCGCGGCGGCTCGGTCACCATCAAGGGCGACACGAGCAGTCAGTTCTTGAGCGGCTTGCTGATGGCAGCCCCGTTTGCACAAAGCGATATGACCATCAACGTCGCCGGTCCGCTCGTGTCGGTTCCGTATGTGACGATGACGGTCGCGATGATGCGTCAGTTCGGCCTCACCATTGACGACGCGCCGACGCGTTTTCACGTGCCCGCGCCGCAGCGGCCGACGCCGTTGACGCGCTACGACATCGAGCCGGACGCATCGGCCGCCAGCTATTTCTTCGCCGCCGCCGCAATAACCGACGGTTCGATCACGGTACTGGGGGTGCCGACGCCGAGCTTGCAAGGCGACGTGCGATTTGTTGATGTGCTTGAGCGCATGGGATGCAACGTCGAACGACGCGAAGGCGCCATCACGGTGCACGGCGGCCCGCTTCACGGCATCGACGTGGACATGAACGACATCAGCGACACCGTGATGACGCTCGCCGCCGTCGCGTGCTCCGCCGAGGGGCCGACGACGATCCGCAACGTCGCGCACATTCGTCACAAGGAGACGGATCGCCTCGCGGCCCTCGCGACGGAGCTGAGCCGTATCGGCGCCGGCGTCGAAGAACGTGCCGACGGCTTGACGATTCACCCTGCGCCATTGCACGGCGCGATCATGCAAACCTACAACGATCACCGCATGGCCATGAGCCTGGCGCTCATCGGCTTGAGGATGCCGGGCATTGTGATCGATCATCCGGCCTGCGTCGCCAAGACGTATCCGCGCTTTTTTGATGATTTGGAGCGATTGCGATGAATCGCGATCTGGAGCACCGAAGGTGCGCAATGACAAAGCCCGGGGCAACGCCCTGGGTTTCCGTGCGATTTCAACGCAAAGCCCCGAAGGCGCGCAATGGAACGCCTCGCGACCATTTCGCCCCGTTGGGGCTCCCAACTACCAACCACGCTTTCCCAGGGCGTTGCCCTGGGCTTTATCATTTGCGCACCTTCGGTGCTCAGATTTGTGGACACGTCCGTCGTGCGAAATTGGCTTCGACGCTTTGGGTTTCGTTCGCTGCATTCCTAATTGCGAGCCCGTCGCCAGGTCACGCCGCCCTTGACGCCGACGCAAAGAAACCCTATCAACTTCAAGTCGTCCTGCACGTCGGCGCCAATCGCATCTTCACGCCGCTCTTTCAGGAGCAACTGGAACGCGACATCGCCAATCGCCTCAAGCTCGCGTTCGGCGATCTCGCCAAGGTCGAGGTGACGCGGGCGCATCCGCTTCTGTCCGACATTCACACCAAGGGGCTCGGCCCCGCGCTGCTCGGCTGGGATGGTTTGTCGGAGCGAACGACGCATTTTGTCTTGCTCGACTACTCGGCCGGCAGCTTTCAAATCCAGACGAGCTTTCACGAAGGCCTCACCGGGCAGGCCGGCCCGACGACGACGCGTCTCGTGTCGCACGACCGCGCCGATCTCGCCCGCGCCATTGCCCAGGTCGTTGAGAACTCGTTCTGCCCCGTCGGCAGCGCGGTTCAAGCCGGCAAGGATGTGTCGCTCAAGCTCAAGGGCGGCGAACTCGGCGTGCCGCTCGATCGCTGGGTCAAGAAGGGGCACGTCTTCGCCGTCAGCCGAATCACCGACGAAAGTGGACGCAAGAAAGCCGACCGTTTGGAATGGGCGCTCCTGGAAGCGCTCGAGGCGCCGGCCGCGGGCACATGCCGATGTCGATACTGGCATCGTTATCAAGAGGATGCATTGCGCGAATCGCCAGGCACACTCGGTTATCGGGCCACGCTGCTGGCGACCGCGACGCAGCCGGTGAAGGTGCAATTACTCGACGACGCGACGCTGCAGCCGCTCGACGGCGTCCGCGTGCGCGTGCAAACGCCGGGCGCGGGCAAGCCGGCGGAGCTGATCACGAATCGCGACGGCCTGGCGGTGACGCGCGAGGACTTCGCGCAGTTTGCTCTCGTACAGATCCTGACGGGCGAGACCGTTCGCGCCCAGCTACCGGTCGAGTTGATCCCCGGCCGAACCCCGATTGCACGCATCAAGATGCAAGGCGACGGCGAATCGCAAGCGCCGTTCGCCACGCGGCGCGACGCCTGGCTCAGGCGCATCTATGAGAACGTCCGCATGTCCACGGAACGCTCGCGCGACCTGGCCGCCCAGCTTCATCAATCGCTCGGCGCCGCTCTCGAAAGCGGCAAGAAAAGCCTGCCGGCGCTCGAAGGCGAGGTCAAATACCTCGAATCGGAACGCAGCGAGTTGAGCCAAATCGCCAAATCAAAGAAGTGGAGCTTCGACACGCGCGAAGGTGATCGCGAAATCAAAGAGCTGCACAAGCAAGCGAAGGAATTGGGCGAGTTTGTCACGCGCATTGAAGGCGTCCTGGACAAAGCCGGCGGCCAGAAGGAAGGCCTTGGCTTGATTCAACTGGTCGAACGCGCTCGCCTCCTGGAGGGCGAAGCCGAATTCGAGCAAGCAATTCGGCTCTATGAACACGTCGTCCAGGCGAGCCCGGGAGAGAAGGAGGTCAAAGCGCAACTTGACAAATTGAAGGCCGCCTGGACGCCCGTCAACGCCGCTCATGAAAAGGCGCGGGCGTTTCTCATGCGCACGTGGCCGGCGCTCGATGTCGCGGGGCTAGGGAAAAACATGGAGGAAGCGAAGACGGCCCTCGCCGTGTGCAAGGCCGCCCGCGACAAGCTGACGCCGATCAAACTCGTGCGCGCCAATGCCGCGCACACCGTCAACCTGACGAGGGAACTCGACGCGCTCAAGCGCCGACCTTCGGAAGACAATCGCAATCGCGCCAAGGCGCTGGCCCAAACCGGCGAAGCGCTGTTGCGCTTGCATCAGGACGCGGCGGAGTGGATCGGCGCCAAGTAAGGCTGCTATGCCGATGGCGGCGGTTTCTCGGGAAATGAGATGTTCTTGGGATGCACATCCATGAGATAGATGCCGTGAACTTCCAGGACCGCGATGATGCGCTCGACTTCCGGCCAGTGTTTTCCGAATTGCTCGATCTTGTCGGCACGCCAGTCGGCCATGACTTCTTCCGAAAAGTCGGGCGGCTTTTCCAGGAAGGCGCCGCCGAAGTCTAGGCAGAAAGGGCGCGTGACGATGGTCATTTCGATGATCCAGAGATCGTCGTTGTATTCGAGCAACTCCGGGATCTTGCAGGTTCGGACCTTTGTTATGTTGCGGTCCTGAAGGCGAAAGTACACGTCCCGTTCCCGGGAGTATTCGACTTCGGTGTGACATGCCTTCACGGCTGACAGTCTTGGTCTACCAGGCGTGTCGAACTGCGCGTCCGCAAAGAATACGACGCCGTTCATTCCCTCACCAATCTCGTTACCCAGCAACAATCCGTGCATCTCGGCATACTTGCGAGCGCGTTGCAATGCTAGTTCTTTGGGTCCCATGACTTCCTTTCCGCGCACAGCAACAGCAATGTTGACGTTGGTACCGTCTCGGGACATAATGCAATCTGTTACACAGATTGCAAGAAACCCGCCTTGGGAGTGGAACTCCATGAAGGAAAGCGCTTTCACTGGCTATTCCGCAGACATTCGCATCGACCTGAACGTTAATGGATTCGTTTTGAACGTTGCTCAGCTTGGACCCGATTTCCTCACCGTGCGCGATGTCGTCGAACATCCTCCATCGGAAGCCGAGATTGTCATGTCCGTAGATGGCAATGTGCGCCGCTGGAAGGTCTACCTTCCCGAAGGCATTTCGGCCGCCAAGACGCGCACCAAAATCGCGTGACCACCTCACAGCACGACCGGCTTCCCCGATTTGTTCGACGTGTAAATCGCAATGATCGTCTGCACCGCCTTGCGGCCTTCGCGGCCATCGACGGCGGGAGCGCGGTTTTGCTGAATGGCTTCGATGAAATCGGTGAGCTGGAGAGCATGGCCGACGTGCGAAATCGCGGCGGGATTGCTCGAGCCGCCGGACGCGCCGACTTTTTGTGCGAAGCGAGCGCGGATCGCGTCGTCGTCGGGCTTCGCGGTCTTGAAGTCCCAGCGCAACAGATCGTCCTGCTCGATGACCGCGGAACCTTGATCGCCGTGGATGGCAATCGTCTTCGGGTAGCCGGGCCAGACGCTCGTCGTCGCCTGGATGACGCCGAGGGCGCCGCTCTTGAAGCGCAAGGCGGCGACGCCGGTGTCCTCGACTTCGATGCGCTCGTGGGCTAAAAGGTCGGTGAAGCCCATCACTTGCGACACGTCGCCCATCATCCAGAGCAACAGATCGACGTTGTGAATCGCCTGGTTCATGAACGCGCCGCCGCCGTCGAGCTTCCAGGTGCCGCGCCAGCCGCCTTGATCGTAATAGGATTGCTCGCGCCACCATTTGCACGTCGTCTCGCCGAGCGTCAGGCGGCCAAATCGGCCCGCGGTAATCGCTTTTTTCAGCTCGACGTTGGCGTCCCCGAAACGCGATGGGAAAATCGTGCAGAGTTTGACCTTGTTCTTGTCGCAAGCGTTGATGATGGCGTCGCAGCGTTCGAGCGTCACCTCCATCGGCTTCTCAACGACGACGTGCTTGCCCGCGCTGGCGGCGGCGACGGCGGGCTCCATGTGATTGCCCGATGGCGTCGTGATGATGACGATGTTCACGCCCTTGTGTTTCACGAGCGCATCGAGGTCGGTTGCGACGTCGCACTGGATGCCGTATTGATCTTGCACTTCTTTTTGCAATTTCTGAGCCGCGGCGGGAATCTGGTCGAACACGGCAGCGGGGCGAGTGCCGGGGATGTCTTGCAAGGCGCGGATGTGGAACCGCGAAATCATGCCGCAACCGACGATGCCGATGCCGAGCATAGGGGAACTCCAACTACTGTTGATGTTTTCGTTTAGCGCTCGCATGGCGCCACGCGAGCGCTAAACGACAAGCGGCTAAACATCTTTTCGCAAAAGCGCGAATGCCTTCCACAGATACTGCAACCCGCTGAGCGCCGTCGCGATCAGCATGGACCAGACGAGGATGGTGCGCGCCCACATGCATATTTCGCGAAGCCCTGAATCCGGTTCGAGCGTGCGCTCCGCTTCGAGAGCAACGAAAATCGCGAACAGCGCCGCGCATTGCAGCACCATCTTGATCTTGCCGAGCCACTCCGCGCCGAAGTTGGCGCCGAGGTTCTCCAAAAAGCTTCGCAACCCCGTGATGATCAATTCGCGCGACACGACGATGACGATCATCCACGGCGCCAATGCTGATTCCGGTTCGCGCAAGAGGAAGATGTACGCGCCACAGATGACGACCTTGTCAACGAGCGGATCGAGATTTCGGCCCAGCGTGCTGGTGAGGCCTTGCTTGCGGGCAATATAACCGTCGAGCCAATCGGAGACGGCCGCCAGCGCGAAGATGGCGATGCACCAGAGCCATTGATCGTATTCGATGAGAACGAAGAGAACGATGCCGAGCAACAAGCGCGCCGCCGTCAATTGGTTGGGCAGGTTGAAGACGGGAGG
>DAIOGM010000074.1:0-22140 GCA_036745215.1 Gemmataceae bacterium | reverse complement strand
TGTCTCCTTGTCTCCTTGTCTCCTTGTCTCCTTGTCTCCTTGTCTCCTTGTCTTGAGAAAGCGCTTCTGCCAAAGCCACCAGCGGCGTTTCGCATTCGCCGCCGATGCAGTAATCAACGCCGTGCTCGAGCAAATAGTCGGCATTCAGCGCGGCGTAGAGGCCGTAAAGGCAAACGATCGCATTGGGATTGATTTCGCGGACGCGCTCGGCGACGCGCATGCCGAGGCGTAAAGCGGTGTGCATCGGAACGGAGACGCCGACGAATTGGGCGCGCGTGACCTTGGCCGCGTCGAAGGGATCGACGGCGATGTCCAGGACGTCGGGCGAGAATCCAGCTCGCTTGAGAAATCCAGCGGGCGACGCCACCGCGAGAGGTTGATGGCCCAATTCGTAGCACGAGATCAGCAGGATGGCTCCGGGGTCGCGCAAGTTCATAGGTTCCCTCCGGCCGCTTGCAGTTTAGCGTTCGCGTGGCGCCTTGCGAGCGCGAAGCCGCAAGCGGCAATTAGCCACTCGTTTTCCCCACTTCGCACACCACGCGAAAGCCTGCCCATCGGTAGCCTTCGACGGGTTGCAGCCGAAAGCGATGTGCGGCCCGGCAAGCGCGGCCTTCATCGAGCCAGCAGCCGCCGCGCAGGACGCGGAAGAAATCCTTGGCGAAGTTGGTGCTCATGACGCCTTTTTCCGGGCCCTTCGGATCGACTTTGGCGCTGTTCTTGTAGTAATTGGGATCATACCAGTCCGAGCACCATTCCGCGACGTTGCCGTGCATGTCGTAAAGGCCCCATGCATTCGGTTCGTACGAGCCGACTTTCGCCGGCTTCTGCAGGTTCGGCCCCTTGGCGGCGTCGCCGTAGGGGAATCGGCCATCGAAGTTCGCTTGCTTGGACGACAGCGTGTCGCCGAAATGGAAAATCGTCTTGGTCCCGGCTCGACACGCATATTCCCACTCGGCTTCGGTCGGCAGGCGATAGATACGGCCTGCCTTCTTTTCGTCGCCAAAATCCGACAGCCGGTTACAGAAATCCGCCGCCTCCGACCAGCGTGCCTGATCGACGGGCATGTCCGAGTCTACCCTCTTGAAAAAGGAAGGGTTCTTGGCCATGACCTTTTCGTATTGCTTTTGAGTCACTTCATAGACGCCCATGTAGAACGCCTTGCTGATCGTCACCTCGTGCTGCAATTCCTCGGGATCGCGCTCGGTCTCGGCAGCGGGCGATCCCATCACGAACTTGCCGGCCGGGATCGGCGCCAGTTTCATGCCGATGGAATTGGTGATGACCTTGTCGCCTTCCTGGGCAACACTGACTGCGGCAAAGGTTGACAACAACAAACACACGAACCCGAAGCGTAAGCGAGGGAATGCGTACCGCACCTCGCTTACGCTTTGGGTCAGTGTCAACAGGAGCCGCGAGTAGTTCGTCACCGTGTTCTCCTTGACTACGAAACGCACTCCACGAACCACTCGCCGCCGAGCAGCCGCCACGTCCAATAGCCAATCACAAATAGGGCGGTCAGCCAGGTGATGACGGTACTGACGCGTGTGCCGCGCCCAATTACGTAAAGGATGTAAAACGAGCGGCCCATGAGCAGGAGCGACAGGACGATCAACACGGGCAACACCCAGTCTGCGACCATCAATGCCACCGCGGGCCCCGCTAACCCGAGCAGGGAAATGATGCCGGCAGCGGTTCAGGTGGGCGCCGCTCCGGCCGCCGCGAAAACGCCGCTCATCAGGCTTCGCAGAATGTCTTTCATTTCAGCTTCGTAGAGACCAGGGGCTCGCTTGTCTTTGCCTCATCAGCGTCAGCGTGTGCGGGGACAAGCGAGCCGCTTGTCCCTACGACAGGTTCATTTCTTCGCAGTCTCAAAGTCAATCAACATCAACGTCTGGATCGGCGGTTCTTTTGCCAGCTCCCGCAGTACCACGGGGAAAACGCCGGTCCAACCTTGAATCTGGCCGGTGACGCTCGTCACCTTCTCGCCGCGCCCGAGAGCGGCCTGCAACTTTTGCAACTGGCCCTTGGAACTGGGCAATTCGATCAGGCTGAATTGCTGTCCCGTTCCAGCGACGGTTAACAGCGGCCTCTTGTCGCGCATCTCCACGGCGCCGAGCGCCGTGATTTCGAAATAGTCCACGCTCATGCCGGTGCTGCCCGAAAGACGCGTGGCCGTGATCGATTCGCGGATTTTGGTCAGGTCGAGAGATCGACCTTTTTTTGGCTCGAAGGAAATGACTCCGGGGCGATAGCCCCCCTTTCCTTCCGCACAGGTCAGGATCATCGAATTGCGCTCCACGTCATACTGACGTGATATGGCGTCACGCGCCATTCCCCCTCATCAGGACATTTCCGCCCCTTTGATGGCCATCACTCCTTTGATGATCTGGGCCTGGGCCGGCAACGCCGTCAGCAGGAACACAATCGCGGCGACGCATCGTTTGCTTGGCATTGGAGAGTTCCTCAGGAGTTGCCGCTTGCGGCTTCGCGTTCGCGTGGCGCCGCGCGAACGCGAAGCCGCAAGCGGCGACCAGTTTTTGGTTTCTCAAACAAGTGCCGAAACACGCGCCCGATGATACTTCTCCAGCTCAAGGTTCGCGTTCACGATTTCGGCCAACTTCTCCACGACGGCGGCCACGTGCTTGCCGGGGAGAGCGTAATACAACTCGTCATCGGCTAATTCGGTATAGACGCGGTTGCCAACGCAGCCCAGGCTGGCGACGCCGCGCTCCGATTGCATGGCAGCAGGCAACGCGGCGCACGTCGGCCGGCCCATCAATGCCGCGCCTCCACCGACTCCCGCGGCGTTCGCGGCCTCGTCCAGCAACATGATCTGCCGAGCGTTGCCGCAGATCAGAACCAGATCCGGCGTAGTCGTCGCCTTCTTGAACGGTGCGTATACCGCCACGCCAAATGGTTTGTCCCGCTTCGGAATGTTCGGCACCTCAGCCATGCGAAGATAGCCGAGACCGACCATCGTGGTGACGACGCCTTGCAGCTCCTCCTGGGCTCCTGGCGGCAAATCGACGCCATGGGTATAGGCGCCGATCGGGCAATTCAACTGGTCCGCCGCTTCGGTGTAAAAGGTCTGTCCCTCGGCCGCGCGCCTCCAGTATCCGCAACTCGATGGCTCCACAGTGCTTACACGCACGACGCCAGCGGGAGCATTTGCCAGAAACGAGACGGCAATGGGCGGAGTTTTCAAACCAAGGCAATCTTCGAGCTTGGTTGCTTGTGTCATGACCGAGTGCATCCCCGGCAATTGAGTGGTTATTCCCTTATTGTAAACGGCTACGCGTTACAAAGCCATTACCAAACGCCTGTTCGCCTGTGACGCGGTCAAGTTTTATTGCGGTGCAGTCGCTACAAACTTGGAAGCTTACGAGATGTCGGCCCATCATTCAAATAACGCGGCCTCGACAACCAAACCCGGGCCGAAGCCGAGTGCGACACACGGGCGAGCCGCATCGGCGCGACGCAGACGCTCGATGATGAAAAGCACCGTCGGCGACGACATGTTGCCGTATTCTTGGAAAACCTCATAGGAAGCCCACGCGCTGCCGCGCGGCAGGCCGAGCGATTCTTCCACAGCGCTGAGGATGCGCGGACCGCCGGGATGGATTGCCCAGGAGGCGACGTCGCCGAGGGCCAGTCCCTGTTCGCTCAGCCAGCCTTCCAGCCAGGGGCGCAGGTGCTCAGCGATGAGTGTCGGCACCTTCTTGGACAGGGTCATTTCAAAACCTTGATCGGCGATCGACCAGGTCATGGCGTCGGCGCTGTCGGGGAACAAGCACGAACCGGAAGCAGCCATTTTCCAGGCGGTCGCTCCGGGAGAACCAGCGGCGCCGACGACGGCGGCAGAACCGTCGCCAAACAGGGCGTTGGCGACCATCTTCTGCGGGTCCCAACCATAGTAATAATGCAAGCTGCACAATTCCGTCGCGCACACCAGCACGCATGAATTGCGGTCCGCCTCGGCGAATGCCTTCGCCACCCGCAACGCGTTCAGCGCGCCATGACATCCCATGAAACCGACATGCGTTCGCTGGATGGTCGGCGGTAAAGCGAGTCCCTGAATCAATTCGAAATCGACTCCCGGAGCGTTGAATCCCGTGCAAGAAACGGTCACCAGATGAGTCAGATCGCGCGACTTGACCCTGGCTTGTTCGAGCGCCTGCTTGGCGGCTTGCAGCGCCATGGGACCCGCCATTTCGACATAAACGCGCATGCGTTCGGCCGTCGATGGGCCGTCGCCCGGTGGATCGCTCGGAAGGAAGACCGATTGCGAATGGCGCGTCTGATTCAGCACGTCATCAACCAGCTCGCCAGCCAACACCATGTGGCGTTTCTTGATTCCCGTGTTGCCATACATGGTCGGCAGCCACGTCATTTGCTCGGCGGTGCGGCAACAAAGAATCTCCGCCAGGCGACCGGCGGTGCCTTGATCGATCGCCTTCGACGGAACGGCCGTTCCAACGCCCAGGATGGCGAGGCTCATGACGATTCTCCATGGTCAGATGCCGGCGATCGGCGTGGCCTTGCCGGACACGCGAGCGATCCACGTCATGATACCGGGGAAACACGACACCAGGGGCATGGCACCCGCGACGAGCGTCGGACGCATGGCCCATTCGGCCAGAAGGCGCGAGGCGTGCAGCCGCCCGGCAAAGGCGTGCCGCCACGCTGAGGAATAGCGTCGGCCAACCAGGGCGAGATCCGGCGGCTTGCCTGAATCTCGACGCCAGTCGATGAGCAACCGGCAAAGCAGCCACGCCGATTGCATGGCCATGCTGATGCCCTCCGCAATGATGGGATGCGACTCCCCCGCGGCGTTGCCAACCGGGAAGATGCCGCGCGGATCGCGGAGCCGGATGCCGGGGCGAATCGGTCCCGCCGCCAGCCAGGCGCCGTCCTGGACGGCATTGGCGAGCGCCACTCGCACTCCGAGACACGATTTCCGTATGTGCGCGAACACCGCGTCGCCGGCAGCGCCGGTTTCGGCCGCGCGGAGGTGCGTCAACTGATCGCGTCGAATGCAGCACGACAGACTGACGCGGCCGCCGTCGCAATTCACCATGCCGCCATATACACCGGGAAATGCCAGCAGCGGCATCAGCCCATCGGGCAACGCGCTATTGCGAAAATGCGCCTTGAATGCCAGCAAATCCGCGGCATGCGCGGACGCACGTGGAACTTGCGTCGGTAAATTTCCCGGCTCCCATGAACCGTGCGCCGCAATCACAACCGGAGCGCTCAAGGTCATTGAACCTTCCGTCGAAGCCGACTGCGCCAGGCAGTGATACATGCCGGCATTCTCGGTCATTTCAACGACGTTGAATGGTTGATAAATACTCACGCCTTCTGCGCGCGTCTGGTTCAACAACCAGGTATCGAGGTGTTCACGGGCTAGCGCGCGCCCCCATTCTTCACGGTCGCGGGACAACGACGGGAGCATGGCGCGCGCCATGGTGTTGCCTGCGAACAATCCGACATGCCGCACCGGCGTGCCCGCCATATCGCGAAAAACCTCGCCGATGCCGAGGTGATCGAGCAGCGGCAAGTTCGTCGCGGACAGATATTCGCCGCACACTTTTCGGCGTGGGAATTCCTTGCGTTCGAGCAGCGCAACGGACCAACCGGCGCGAACCAACAGAAGCGCCGCCGTCGTCCCCGCCGGGCCGCCGCCGATGACGACGGCGTCATGGGCATGGTTCATGGCGTGCGCCTCCATTGCAGCAGAAAGCGAAACGGCCAGCGCCAGGAAACGGTGACGCCGTCCATTCCCGCCGCCGCGGCCATTTGCCTTGCTTCCGCGATGGTGAACGCCGCTTCGACGGACTGCGGGCCGTCCGCGTGAACAATGGGCGAGCGTGAAAGGACGCGCGTGCCGAGCCACGCCAACAAGAAGCCCGGCCGCGAACGAACCAGGTCATTGATGAGGACCATATCGCGAGCAGCATGCCGCATTTGCTCGAGCAATGCAGTCGCCGACTGTGTTTCCAGATGATGCAGGAACAGCGAACTCGTGATGACATCATAATCGCGCGGCAGCGGCGCGAGCAACACGTTGAGCGGATAGAATTCGACGTGGGCGCCGCGCCGCCGCGCTTGCTCGACCGCAAATGCGACCGCGGTGGGACTGACATCGACGCCCGTGAACTCCATGGGCAATCCCGCTTTTTTCGCACGATGAAAGAGTCGAATGGGAATGTCTCCGCCGCCGGTGGCAACGTCGAGCACGCGCAGCGTCTGCCCCTTTTTTTTCACGGCGAGACGCCGTAGCGACGGCCAAAGAATTCCCGCGCTGCCGCTGATCCAGTTGATCCGCTCCAGCCCGGATAACGCTTGCCCGTGCCGGCACGGTGCGAGGTCCGGCTGGTCGATCCATTCCGGTTCGACGCGACGTTGCGAAAGGTTTGGGATTCGTAACATTGGTTTTTGCAAATTCGTGGGCGCAGTTTTCCTCTCAACGTACTTGGATGGCCCCGCTAATGTAAGGCAATTTGCTTGGAACTAAGTACAGCGCCCCATAAATCGGGGAGCGCTAGTGTAGCGGAAGTCGCAAGACTTCCGGTTGGGCATGGCGCCGAAATCGGAAGTCTTGCGACTTCCGCTACGACGGGCGAGTGTTCCCGAACTTGAGGGGCGCTGCACTAAGGAGGAGGGCAGGGTCGTCGGCGACGGCGCTCCAATTGAATACGTTCAAGCCAATTCGTTGGAAGTAACCAATGCGTCGCCGGTTGCTTCCTTTGGCGATTCATTTGCTTCACTTATCCTGTTGAATCCTCCGCTCCGTGGCAGGAATGTGAACGACCGTCAAGGCCGCGCACTCCCAGCCGCGCGGCTGACCCTTGCGCCAGCCATCCCAGGAGATGAATAACCGCTCACCCTTCTCGTCGAGGGCGGAGCCAAACGAGCCATCAAGTGCATAGCCGTACTTCTCCCAGAAGAAGCCGTGCAAGAAAGCAAGGACTTTTCTCTTACCAGTCTGCAGGTCATATTGCACGATCGGCGTGCCGTCACCGGACGCGCCGCCGTGGGCGCCCGGCACATAATAGAGGTAGCGCCCCGTCGGGTCGGCGTCGATCGATGCGATGTATTCCTGCTTGCCGACGGCGGCGCATCCAAGTTGCTTCAATTCGCCGGTCTTGACATGGAACGCCCACAAATCGGCTTTCGTGCCCGAGGTGCCATAGACGATCCCCTGCGGCGTTTCGCGAGATGCCGATCGGACGTCCGGAACGTTGGCGTCGGAAATTTCATTGGTCGCGGGATCGTACGATTTGCCTTTCCAAAAGACTTTGCCGCTCGAAGACGAAAAGATGAGCGTCCGATACGGCCCGTCGTCGGCGACTTTCAAGAGTTTTCGCGACTTCACGTCGAGGGCGAAAAACTGAATCTTCTGGTTGGCCGCGTCTTTGCCCGGCGCGGTGCCGCCGTAATAGATCAGGCGTTTCGGATCAAGCACGCTGGCGGGGAGCGTGTGTTTGGCGATGGGAAACGTGGACACGATCTCGGTCTGGAGCGTTTTCGGATTGGTCCGCAGGACCCATTCGCCGCGATAGCCGTTGCCGTCGTGCGTGACCGTGGGCGAGCCGCGGTCGGTGGCATAATAAAGCCAGCCGTCGCTGCCCAAATCGATGCGGCTCTGCATCTCACCGGGGCGATAGTTCATTTCTGGAGGAAACGCTTTGACCGATTCGAGGAACTTGGTCGTATCGCAGAGCTGGCGAAACTTCTTGGCCCGAGCGTCGTACTCCCAGAGATGAGCAGTGCCGCGCGGCGCGAGGTGATCGTTCGTCGAGGAATAATAGATGTCGCCGACGACGATGCCATCGGAGCGATGCGACCAGGGATTGCCGGGATAGTTTTGCTCCGGATAGAACGCGAAGTCCACCGTCGGCGGCGTTCGCGCAATTTCGGTTCCCGGACGCAGGTTCGGCCCCGCCTTCAGAAACGCAACGTCCGACTCGGTGACGACGGTCTTGCCGTCCGGCAACTTCGGCGGGTATGGCAGCGGGTAGCGGTCCTTCAGCGATTTGCCCGCTTTCTTCGGCTGCGGTTGTGGATCCTTGTTTGGTTGCGCCGTCACGGTTGGGGCAAGCGCCATTAGTAGCCAAATGCAGTGTTTCACGTTTTCGAATCCTTGAACCGACGTTGGAGATTGAAGCGAAACCCGATGCGTTAGAATCAGTCTATTCGATGCCGACGATAAAACGAACGCCCATGAATCTCCGTAAGTCTCGCTCAAAAATCAAAGCGATCGATATTCTTCTTGTCGAAGATGAACGGCTTGCCGAGCAGGATGTTGTCTCCCTGGATCTCGACATTGCGGATTCGGCCCGCCTGCATGGTGCGGTCGCCGGCACGCAGCGTTCCGTGCTTGAGGCCGTAGCACGCGTGGACGGTCAAGTAGCCGAGGTCCATCGTGTTCCAGAGGATCACACAGTCGGTGATGCCCTGGTGGACATACTTTTTGTTGTCATTGGGCAAGCCGAGACCGATGACTTTCACGACTTTGTTCTTGGACTGATCGACCGCCTCCGCGGCCGCCGGGACGGCGGGCGAGCAGATGGCCATGATCAACTTCACATCGGGGAACTTGTTGAGGATCGTATTCGCCTCGGCAAACGCTTCTTTTTGCTTGTCATCGCACGGCCTCTCCGCGACGAGTTCCATGTTGGGATACTTCTCGGCCAGGCGTGCCTTGATGTGCTTGCGCCATTCGGTCATGTTGGCCGCGGTCAGGGAGCCAAAGATGATGGCGAACTTGCCCTTGCCGTACAGGACGCGGGCGCCTTGATCCATGAGCGTTTGGCCAATCCCCTCGGGCGTCGCTTGATTGACGAGGAAGTCGCGGGCGTCCGGTTCGGCGTCGGCGTCCCACGTGACGACCTTGATGCCGCGCTGGCGAGCCTTGCGGAGCGCGGTCGAGATGGCTTCGCGATTCTCGACCGAGACGGCGATGACGTCCACGCCGCGCGTGATCCAGGTTTCGACGATCTCGTTTTGTTTGGCGGGGTCGGGGTCGGTTGGCCCGTCCCAGATCAGGTCCACGTCCAGTTCCTTGGCCGCTTCTTCGGCGCCCTTGCGGCAAGCGATGAAGTAAGCGTTGCCCTTGCTTTTGGGCATCATGGCGATGGTGATGCGCCTGGCGGCGACTTCATGGCGTTGACCGCGCATCAAAAGCCCATTGCTGGCCGCAACGATGAAGGCGCCCAGGAGAATGACGCCCGCGAGGACCGCGACTTGCGAGTTTTTCACAACAAACTCCTTCAATTCTCCCCTCGCCCGTGTACTCAAGGGAGAGGGGTGGGGGGGGAGGGGCTTGCCCATGAGTCGCTGCACCGTGATGGTGACGAGCAACAACGCGCCGGCCAGGACTCCAGCCAATTCGGTCGGCAGCGCAGCGAGGCGCAGTCCGTTCTGCAAGACAGCGATGGCGAGAAGGCCGAGCACCGTGCCATGAATGCTGCCGCGGCCGCCGAAGATCGATGTGCCGCCGAGGACGACGGCGGTGATCGCCATCAGTTCGTAGCCGCTGCCGGCGTCGGCCTTCGCCTGACCGAGATGGGCTACGTAGATCAGCGCCGCCAGGCTGGCAGTGGCACCGGTCAACAGGTAGACCAGGCCGAGGCGGCGTTCGATCGGGATGCCGGCGTAACGTGCTCCTTCTTGCGACAGGCCGATCACGAACAGGCTGCGTCCGATCGTCGTCCGGTGCAGGAGAATCCAGAAACCGGAGGCCACGATGACAATGATTGGCAGTTGCGCCGGTACGACACTGAAAAGGTAGCCCTGTCCGAGGAAGAGGAATCCGTCCGGGAAGCCCGTGAAGTTGTCCGCGCCGCTCGTCAATCCTTCCGCAAGGCCGCGGAAGAGGGAGAACGTCCCCAGCGTCACAATGAGTGGCGGCAACCGCAAACGCGTGATGAGCAACGCATTCAATCCACCGGCAGTGAGTCCGAAGCACATCGTCATGAGCGCGGCAACCCAGACCGGCAACCCCGCGTCGCGCCACAGCATGCCGAAGAGCACCGCCGACAGGCCCATGAGCGAACCAACGCTCAAGTCAATCCCGCCCGTGACAATGACCGGCGTCAGCGCCAGCGCGAGCAGACCGATCTCGACGCTCAGGCGAACGACTTCAAACGCATTGGTCCGCGTCATGAAGTTGGTGCCGATGAAACAGAAGACCACGATCTCGGCCGCGAGCAGGATCGCCAGAACCAGCTCCTGCGATAACGGCGGCGAGGCCGTCTCAGGTGGTGGCGGGGCGGAGGTCTGCATGTTTCCTCTGTCTCAAATTGAATGCATCCGATGCGACCGCGAGCAAGATGATCGCCCCCTGGATCGCCTTGGCCCAGTACGCCTCGGCGCCCAGAAAGACCAGGGCCGACCCGATCGTGCCCAGGAGCAGCACGCCGACGAATGGGCCAATCAGCGTGCCGCGTCCTCCCGAGACCGCGACGCCGCCCACGACCACCGCGGTGATCACCTCCAGCTCCATGCCCAGCCCGGCGCTGGCATCGACGTCGGCAAAGCGGACGGAGTTGAGCATCGCCGCCAGTCCGGCAAGGGCGCCCATGAGCACAAAGACTCCGAAGACGACGCGGCTCGGCCGAATGCCAACCAGCCACGCCGCTTCCGGATCGGACCCGGTCGCATAGACCGCTCGCCCCGCCGCCAGGTATCGGAGCGCCAACGCCATGGTGATGAGTATCGCCAGCGCCACGCCGATGATCAGCCATTGGCCCACGTCTTGGCCGAGGCCGAACCACTGGAAATCCGCCGGCAGATTCTTGACCGATTCGCCTTCACGCCACCAGCGCAGACCTTCGCGAAGAATGACCATCGTGGCCAGCGTGACCACGATGGACGGCAAGCGCAGCCCTGCGATCAGGACGCCGTTCAGGGCGCCGAGCATTGCCCCGAACGACATTGCTGCCAGCACCACCAGCGGGATCGGCGCCCCGGCCTGCGCCAGGAGGCCCGCAGCGACCGCACAAACCGAAAACTGCGAGCCGATCGAGATGTCAACTTGCCGCGTCAGGATCACCACGGTCATGCCGACGGCCGCGACCAGCACGGGGGCGCTGGTGACGAAAATGGATAGCAGTTTGTCGCCACGGAAAAACGACGGGGCGAACACAGCCAACACCACGAGCAGTGTGGCGTACGCCAGGGTCACCGATAATTCACGGCGATACTTTCCCACCAGGAATTCCTCTGCTCACGCGCCGCAGGCAATCGGTAAAGCAAGTTGGTGATGAATGCGCCTTAAACGCCTTAGGCGTTGAACAACAAAGCCCAGGGTCCGTGTACTCACGAACCCTGGGTAAACGCATCACACAAAATCGGGTTGAGGATGCCTGTACCCAGGGTTCGTGAGTACACGAACCCTGGGCTCTGTTGTCGAACCCCTTCGGGGTAAAGACACTTCGATAGTGCATCCGAAATAATGCATTCGAATTCGGGAATCTGATTTTTCGATCCTTGTTAGACGAGTTTATGCCCCAGTGCGAGCGACAGCAACTTCTCTTGCGTCGCCTCCGCGCGGTCCATCACGTCCATAATGGCTCCATCATGCATGACGGCAATGCGGTCGCTCATGCCGAGTATCTCGGGCAGCTCCGATGAAATCATGATGATTGCCAGCCCCTTGGCTGCCAGTTCGCTCATCAAGCGATGAATCTCCGCCTTGGCGCCGACGTCAACGCCTTGCGTCGGTTCATCGAGGATGAGCACGGCCGGCTCCGTCGCCAGCCAGCGGGCCAGCGCCACTTTTTGTTGGTTGCCGCCCGAGAGGTTGGCGGCCACGGCGTCGATCGAGGCGGTCTTGATCGCGAGCCGCTCGACGAACGCCGATGCGATGCTCCGTTCGCGTGCCGTGTCGATCCAGCCGAGTGTGGCGATTTTAGTCAAGATCGCGAGGCTGATGTTAGGAGCGACCGGCATCTCCAAAAGGACGCCATGACGCCGCCGGTCTTCGGGCACATAGGCGATGCCCAGTTCGACAGCGTGAGTAGGAGAGCGGATTTCGACGGCGTTGCCGCGCAGCCGGATTTCGCCGGCATCGGCGGGAGTGAGGCCGAAGAGGATGCGCGCCAATTCCGTGCGGCCGGCGCCCACAAGCCCGGCCAGTCCCAGAATTTCGCCGGCGCGAACGCTGAGATTTACGCCTTCAACGTTCGCGTCTCGGCGGCCGACGCCGCGCAGCTCCAGGACCACTTCACCCGGCGTCACGGTCTGCTTGGGAAAGACCGCTGTCAAATCGCGACCGACCATCAGGCGAATCAACTCCGCGCGATCCACCTCCGCCATCGGTCGCGTCGCCACGGTGCAGCCGTCGCGCAGAATCGTCACACGGTCGGCCACCTGGAAAAGCTCGTCCAGCCGATGCGAAATATAGATCATGCCGACGCCCTGGCTGCGCAGGTCCCGAATCATCCGAAATAGCCGCTCGACTTCGCGTTCGCTGAGGCTGGCAGTCGGTTCGTCGAGAATGAGGATGCGCGCGTCGGCGCCCAGCGCCCGGGCGATCTCGACGAGTTGCTGTTGCGGCATCGACAAGCTTTGTACGACCGCGTCTGGATCAATCGCCGCGCCGACGCGCTCCAGAAGCTCGCGTGCCCGGCGGCGCCGCTCCCCCCAGCGAATCGGCCGCCACCAGCCAGGCGGCTCCAGTCCAAGGGCGATGTTCTCGGCCACGGTGAGGTCCGGGAAGAGCGCCGGCTGTTGATGAATGATCGCGATGCCCAGGGATCGGGAAATGACCGGATCGTTCTTCGCAATGACGCGCCCGTTCACTTCGAGGGAACCGTCGTCCGCCTCGTGGACGCCCGTGATGATCTTGGTGAGCGTCGATTTCCCCGCGCCATTTTCGCCGACAATGGCGTGAACCTCGCCGGCGCGTAGCTCGAATGAAACACCCTGGAGCGCCTGCACGCCGGCAAAGGTTTTGCTGATGTTCGTGGCTCGCAGCAGCGCGTTCAATGGGTGCCTTTGTTTTTCGATTGCCGTTTCGCCAACATGGTCGCTTCGTATTTCTTGACCTCGTCCAACCACGCGATCCCGACCGGCACGCCTTGTTGCAGGCAATAGTAATCCCAAACCGCAGCGAACGGCATCGTCTTCAACTCTTCCATCTGCGCCAGCCGGCGCGTGTAGTCGCCATCGGCTTCCGCCTCGCGCAGGAGCGCCGTCGGCTCGAGCAAGGCAACCAATAGCGCCTTGAGCAATGAACGAGTGCCGATCACCCACGCCGCCACGCGATTGATGCTGGCGTCGAAAAAATCCAGACCGAGATGCACGCGCCCGAGATAATCGCCGCGCACCAATTCCTCGGCAACGGCCCGCAACTCATCGGATAGAACCACCACATGATCGCTGTCCCAGCGCACGCCGCGGCTCACGTGCAACAAGATCGCGTCGAGATACGTGAGCACCGATGAGATTTTGTCGGCAATGCCTTCGGTCGGGTGAAAGTGGCCGGAATCGAGGCACAGCAGCTTGCGATTCTGAATTGTGTAACCCAGATAAAACTCGTGCGACCCAACGACATAGCTTTCCGAGCCGATGCCGAAAAGTTTGCTCTCCACCGCGTCCAGGTGAAATTGCGGGTCCAGCGGCTCGGCGAAAATCGCATCGAGCGACTGCTTGAGAATCTCACGCGGCGTCTTGCGGTCGGCCGGCGTGTCCTTGAAACCGTCCGGAATCCAGACATTCGTGACACAAGGCGAACCCAGCGATCGGCCAAATTGCGCGCCGATCTTGCGGCACGCGATGCCATGCTCGATCCAGAACTGGCGAATACCCGCATCGCGACTGCTCAGCGTGAAGCCGTCCGCGGCCCTGGGATGCGAGAAGAACGTGCCATTGAAATCGAGGCCGAGCCCGCGTGACTTGGCCCAATCGACCCAGGCCGTGAAGTGTTCGGGTCCTAACTGGTTGCGCTCGACCGGCCGGCCCTGCGTCTCAGCGTAAATAGCGTGCAGGTTGAGTCGATGCTTGCCGGGGATAAGCTTGAACGCCAGATCGAGATCGACCCGCAATTCGTCGGCGTTCCGCGCCTTGCCAGGATAGTTGCCGGTCGCCTGAATGCCGCCGCCGGTGAGGCCGACGTCGTTCTCGAAGCCGCCAACGTCGTCCCCTTGCCAGCAGTGCAATGAGACGGGGATGCCGCGCAAAATAGCCATGGCGTGGTCGGTGTTGACGCCCAATTCGGCGTAGCGTGCTTGGGCCAGGGCATAGGTTTTTTCAATCACGACTTCTTTGATTTCTTGACTTCCGCCGCATACACATGCGAGGGCCCGTGCATGTTGGAGCGGAAGACGACCCATTTCCCATCGGGCGTGATGGTGACGTTCGGCTCCGACTTATAGTTGTGCTTCGACATGTCCACGAGTCGCTCGACCTTGAACCCGCCCTCCGACCAGCCGTCATTGGTTCGCGGGCCCGTTTCTTGTGGCGTGAACGCGTAAATCCAGCGGCCATTCTTGGCGAAAGCGACCTGGCCGGGATCGCCGCCGTCGCCGGCAAACAGCTTGCCGTCGCGCGAGGTATTGTAGTGGATCGACCAGTGATCGCGCTCGACCTGGTAGCGCGTCTTCGCGCCGGTTTCGAGATTGATGCCTGCCAGCCAGAATTCCTTGCTGCGCGGCGTTTGCAGATCGAACCAGACCGTCTTGCCGTCGGCGCTCCAGAATTCGTGCCCGGCGATCTCCATGTCTTGCGTGCGCTTGTGCAGGAGTCGCTGGCCCGTGCCGTCCGTGCGAATGATCCAGACGCGATCGAGTTCGTGCCACGTGCCCTCGTGACAATACAGCAGCAAGTTCGGATCGGTCGGAGAAAACTGCAGATGATTGAGCCAGGCGTATTGATAGCCGACCGTTTTCGCGTCGCCGGTCTTGAGATCGGTGAAACGAAACGTCTGGCAACTCGGATTCGCGAGCCGGGCAGCGAGCTTCTGCTCCTTCGCCGCGGACGCCTCTTCCTCCGCGGTCAGCGGGATTTTGTTGAGCAGCTTGGCGCCGAACATCCGCTCGCGTTGCGGCAACAGCTTGCGAGGCTCGGGTCGAGGCGTCTTGCCGTCGGGATCGGTCGCGGTCACGGTGGACACGGATATCGTCTCGTCGGCGTTGATAGTGCCGCCGCGGGCGTTTTTGACTTCGCGAATGGCCCCGCTGTCCACACTCGCGGCGAACACGCCGCCGCCTTTGCCTCCCTTGATGAAATAGACGTCACGCGTCTTGCGGGCCATGGCGATGGCGCTCGCGCCCTTGACGATGATTTCCGCATTCGGCGGCTTTTCGCCGAGGGTCTTGAGATCGACGACGGCGATGCCGCCCTTGGTGTTGAAGATGAGCTTGTCGCCTTCGGGCGTGTAAGTGTTCTGGTGAAAGTAGAGACTCGAACCGCCACCCTCGCCAGAGAGTCGAATGACGCGATGGCCGGTCGCCGGATCGATCCAGTCGGTCGGAGGCTGGGCGTGCGCATTCGACACCGTGGAACCGAATGCGAGCAACGCTGACAGGATGAAAAAGCGTAGCATGGGGCTTGTCCCTTCTGGTCTTCGTTCCCAAATGAGCAAATTGCCGCCATCGGTTCCATTTCGCGCACGCTTGGCTTCTTCAGGAAGGCTTGCCATTATCCGCTAAACCCTATGCTGGCTCCACGTTCCCACGTCTCTCACTCCCTGCCGACGTTTCTCGGAGCAAGCCGATCGCCACAAACAGGCCAAATGGGATGGTATTGATGAATTGGCCGACATCGAATTCGAAAGAACCACTGACATCAAACCAGTGAACCAGAGCAAACAGTCCCCAGAACGCGGTCATGGCCCAGTGATACGCTCGGCTCTGGTCATAATGCCGGACAAACCAGAGTGAAATCAGGCCGGCGAAAATGAGTAAGGAGCCCAATTCCTGCATGATGTGTAAGGTGTTCGAATTGTCCTCTCCGATGCTCCGGATGAGATCCCTCAAGCCTTCGGGCAACAAGCCAGTGCCGAGAAGCAGCACGCACGCTCCAGCTCCAAGGAAGCTCGCGCCGCAGAGGGCGTATAAGGACTGTGCTGCAACTCGCGTGAGCATGTCGAGCTCCCGTCGGCCCATTCATGCAAGGATAATCACCTGGTTCGTTCTCTGCCGAATTCTCCTGATCATTGCCATTACGGTAGCCATTTTCCACGCCGAAAAAAGGGCACGCGCCCTTTCTCAATCTGCAGTGCGGTAAGGTACGTCGCCGTCGCGTAGACATTCCCAACCGGATGACTCCAGCCGCCGTCCTTGTTTTGGAATTCCGTTGCCCGCATCCAGAGAGCTTGGTGATACGCGGTCCAGGTTGTAGGCTTCTCGGACTTCGGGAAGAGGCTTGCGTGGCCCTTGTCGCCCAGGCCATACATCACCTGCGCGTAATGGAAATGAAAGTACGATTCAAGGTCGATGCCATTGAAGGCGCCGGCATCCGCGGGAAAGTACGGCAGCCACTTCTTCACCAATGCGGAGTCGAAGTTCCCGGCGCTGAATTCGGCGGCCAGCGCGGCCAGCCGCAAAGTAGGCCGATCAGAAATGTCATCGATTTCATTGCGTTCTTTCGTAGTGACTGACGAGACAGTGCATTGTCCAAGATTGTCCCAATCTGACAGCATCAACTTCGGGACGGCCAGTCATTCTTTCAGACGCCAAAGCCGTGCCGTCTTGTCCTCGCCGCCCGACAGGATATGTTCCCCGTCCGGGGAGAAGACCAGGCTCGTGATCTGCCCCGTGTGCCCTTTGAATAGCCGGACCGACTTCCCCGTTGCCGCCTCCCAGCACTGGACCCAATCGTCGTCACGCCCGGCGGCGCGGACACTGGCCGCGATGTGCTTACCGTCCGACGAGAAGGCGACGTACGTGCCGGCCACGTCGAACTTCCGGACCTCTTTACCTGTCTTGAGGTCCATGAGGTGCAGGGCGTCTTTCCGTGCGTAGGCGAATTGATGCCCATCCGGGGAAGGAGCGGAAAAGCGGACCCAGTCTTCCTCCGCGCTGACCTGGTAGCGATGCAACTCCTTGCCCGTCTCGAACGCAAGCACCACCGGCCCGCCCAGGTGCCCGGCCGGCGCGCTGTGAACCACGACTCGTTGGGCGTCCGCCGATACGCCGAAACTCCAGACCTTGACGCCAAACAGGCCGCCGTTGTTGATGTCGAAACGGAAGCTGCGAATCTCCTTGCCTGTGGCCGCCGCCCAGACGCGGACGAGGGCCTCGTCGTTTCGGGCCGTGAGGAGCTGTTTGCCATCTGGTGTAAATGCCAGCGCGGGTGTGTCCTCGTTGGCATTGCCCCGCTCCCGCAATTCGACCCGCCAGACCTCTTTCCCGGTGGCGGCCTCCACGAGCACCATGTCGTAATAACGGTGGGCGGCGATGTGCCGGCTGTCGGGAGAAAAGGCCAGCCGGAAGGGCCGGCGGTCGAGCGCCGGGACCGGGAGCGTGGCGACTTTCTTGCCGGTCGCGACTTCCCAGACCTGATGGTCCGTCGCGATCAACTTGCCGTCGGGTGAGAACGCGACCTGGTAGATGCGGCCTGCGTACTCAAACCGGCGTATTTCGCCCGAGTCCTTGTCAACTTTCGCTTGCCCATACGCCCTGAGCGGCAACCCGCTAAATAGGATAGCAAGCGCAAACACGGGCCCCGCGTTCCTGGTTGGCATGACGTCCCACATTCGGTTCTTCATTGGAAATGCTCCTTCCGCGAAATCTCCTTGATGGCGTCTTCCAAATTGCGTCGCGCGGATTCGGACGTCGCGTTTTCCAGGCGACGCCGCAATTCCGGGAGAAGCTCCTTCGCATCCGGCCCAATGGCACCGATGGCTCGCAGCGCCTCTTCGCGATCGTACTGGTTCGGACTGTCAAGCAACGTGCGGAGTTCCGGCAAGAAGACCTTGCCATGGGACTTGAGGAGCGCGAAATGGTGCAGCGCCTCGCTGCAATCGCCGTCGCTGCCGATGTTGCGCAGACCGCGGCGCATCGGTTCGACTCCCATTTTCGCGTTCGGCCCTTGCATCATGATCAGCGTGACCGCAACATCATAACGCGAGGAATCCCGGTCTTGCCTCATCAGCGGCAACAGGTGCTCATCCGCGCCGCCGGCCGCCTTGCCCCATTCGCGCAACAATCGATGCACGGTGGTCGTTTGCATGTGGTCGCGCAACTTGGATTGCCCCAGAAGCGTCGCGAGGTTTTTGGCAACTTCAGGAATGCAGTCCTTATCGATGGCGACCGCCGCCTTTCCTGCCGAGATGGCCACTTGAGCTCGGCCTGTCCGATTGATTTCAAGCACGCGCGGCAGCACCGAACGCGCTTCCGCTCCAAGAATGCTGCAAATCCGCAGAGCCATCCCGACGTGCCCATCGGCTTCCGGCGTCTCTTCCTTGGCGCGCTCCTCAAGCGTTTTTTGGACGAGCGGCAGAATCTCCTTGGCGTGCATCAGGTCGATCGAAGCGAGACACGATGCCGCTTCAAGCCGAACGTAGGCGTTCGCATGGTCCAATGCCAGACGCAGTTGCTCCGTCACCGGGGCTGCGTTCTTGCCAAGCAGGCGCAACGGGTAGGCAGCGTTGGCGGAGGATTTCACATCCTTGTCCACCAGATATTCGCCGACGGCCACGACTGCTTCGCGCGGCGGCGCCTTGGCGTTGAGGTGCGCGTTGCGATGGAGATGCAGAATCGCCATGGCGACTTCGCCGCGCGCGGGTGACTTCAGATCGGGAAGCCGGGCCAGGAGCGTCGCCATCGCCTCGGCGCGTGATTCGTCCGTCATCTTGATGTAGGAATACCCGGCCAAGCCCCACGCTGCCTGGACGCACTGGCGTGAGGACGCCGTTTTCGCAATCTTGAGAAGGATCGGGATCGCGTTTGGCGTGCTGCTGAACACGCTGTAGAACCGGTCGTAATCGCCATGCTTGGCCGCCTCTTCGATGATCACGGGAACCAGCGTTGGTTCTTTTCCTTCCATGAATAGCGACAGAGCTTGCGTGTGATTTCCGTTCGTCGAAACACACTCGCGAACCAGGGCGACGAGTTTTTCCACCGGCGGCTCCTGGCGAAATTGATGCATCGCCGTCATGGCCGAGATCTTGGTGGGAAGGTCCTTGTCGTCGAGCAATTGGACGAGGGCGTTCTTGAGATCGTCCTTCACACTCGGGGTGAGTTTCTTTTCCAGGAGTACGCCGAGGTTTTTGGGTTGTCCTGCTTCGTCGCGCATCTGGTTCAGCGTCTTCAGAACGATCGGCCGCAGCTTCGGTTCATTCAGGAGTTTCGTCAGCTCGCTCACCGATTCATTTGGATAGTGGGGGAGATAAGAATCCAGCAGGTAGCTCCGTCCTAAACGCGGAATGAACACCAGGAGCGTGCGTGTCGCGCGCGCATGGTCGGGCGCGCCGAGCTTCGCCAATGCCAGGGCGACATGCGCCAGATCACGCGTTGCGTGAGCGCCATTGGGTTCTTGCAGGCGCTTTTGCAAGGCGGGGATCGCCTGCTTGCCCTCGGGACCAGCGGATCCCAGCACGTCGGCCGCCTGGCCAAGCCACATGGGCTTTGCTTCCACGAGCGCGACGAGATCGGGCACTATGGGCGCCACGTCGGTGCCGAGCTTCTTGGCCAGGACAAACGCCTCCGTCATGCGGTTGTAGTCATTGGGCTGGTTGCGAAAAATCTCCTGCACCAGGGGCAGAACGCGCTTGCCGTGCCTGGCGTCCAGGCTCAAGAGTATTTCCGCGGCTTCTCTTTGCACGTGGAAATTCGAATCGCTCAATGCGTCCAGCAGCGCCGCCGTCGCGGGAACGGCATCCTTGCCGAGACGGCGCAGTTGCCGGACGGCATCAAGGCGCATGTCAGCGTTCTCCTGGCGCACGCCCTCGAGCACGCATGCGAGAACCGGACCGACTGCGCCGTTTCGATCATGGACGATCAACGCCGCCGCGGCGTGAAAGCGCGCGGGGAGTTCCGGATCGTTCAGAAGCCCGCGCAATTCTTGCACGATTTTCTGGTTCGAAGTCGTGAGCCTCGCCGTGGCGGCGCCGCCGGCGCGGACCATCGCATTCTTGTGAGCGAACGCCCCGGGCAGCCATTCGACATGGTTGCGCATGAAATCGTAGCGCATGTCGTAATTGCCGAGATACGTCACGAGTTCCGCGTGCACGGCCGGCGACGCATCCGCGAAGGCGGCGACCAGCGACGGCAGCGCCTTCTTGCGCAGATCGTCATGCACGGCGCTGCGCTCGCCGCGACCGCTTAGCATGTGATCGAGGTCGCGCCAGGTGATCGCCCTTTCGTGCATCAGGCGAATCAGCACCGGGATGATCTTGTCGGCTTCATTGGGCACGAGCGTGCGAAACAGGTCGGCGGCGTACTGTCGCTGGCTAGGATTATCGTCGGCCAAGTTCGTCACTGCATGCTCGACGACCCTGGCGCGCATCTTCGGGTGCTTCTTCAGCACGTCTTCATCGTGATCCTCGGCCAGCCGGCGCCAGGCGTAGAGGGCGCCGAGGCGAATCTTGGCGTCGTCGTCTCCAAGCAAGGCGAACAATTGAGGGAGCGTCACGTCCGGATTGGCGGCGAAATAAGCGGGATTGCCGACGGACAGCGCGAGAATGCTGCGCGTCGTCGCCGGCGACCAGGCGCCGATCCGTCCGATGGCGACGCAGGCGTGCTCGGCCGACTCGCGCCGCCCGTTGAGCATCGTGTTGCCACGCTGGTGCAGAGTCGGCAGGGCGGCTTTCGCGGCCGGCCCGATTTTACCGAGCGCGACGATGGCCAACTCATCGAGTTCGCCTCGCTGGAACTCGGTCACGATCCGCGTCAGCGCGGGAACCGCACCTTCCGCCTTGCTGCCAAGCTCGCCGAGTTTCTCGATGGCTTGACGTTTTGCGCTGCTGTTGCCGGTCTGTAAGGTCGCCAGCAGCGATTCAACGGTGCGATCATCGCCTTGCTGGGCGAGCCCGCCGATGCCAAGAAGCAATGCCGCGCCGAGGGAGAGGAGGTAAACACGCATCACGGACGTCTCCATTACGGGCGCCGGAGGTTAAGAGGCCGTTCCATTCTCTGCCTTATATCCCACGCAAACCAGCGATTTGATCTGGAATTTTCGCGCGGAATTGAACGACTTGGGGCGATCCAAAGAGCGCGACGCCGGAAGAAGAGGCGTGAATCGGTCGTGTTTTGAAGAAAAATCAGATTTCTTGGCCAACCTTCGGTGCAACTCCTGATTCTCAAGTACCGAGGGCAGCGAGCGCCCCCGCTTCGTTTCAGGTCCTTTGTTGGAGATTCCGCGATGGCATTCCCATGGTCCAGGTACAAAAGCGTCGATTCGAAAAAGGCCAAGATTGACGAACGCCGCCGTTTTCGGCCAAGCCTTGAGCTGTTGGAGGATCGCCTGGCCCCCGCAGTCTTCACGGTCGTGAACGCCAACGACGCGGGCGCGGGGAGCCTGCGTGCCGCGGTTCTCGCCGCCAACACGACTGCCGCGGCGGATACCATCGTGTTCGCCGCCGGCATGGCGAACAAGACCATCACGCTCACCTCTGGCCAGATCGCCATCAGCAACGCCCTGACGATCACCGGCCTCGGCGCCAGCAAGTTGGCCATTAGCGGCAACGACGACTCACGCCTCTTCAACATCACTGACGGCAACGCCGCGACCTTCGTCGCGGTCAGCTTCAGCGGGCTGACCCTCAAGGATGGCCTGGCCTCCACCGGCGGCGCCGCGATCAGGAACACCGAAAACCTCGCGATCTCAGGCTGCCAGTTCGAGTCCAACGTCGTCAACGACCCCTCCAGTGGCAGCGGCGGCGCGATCAGCCACTCGATCGGCTCGCTGTCCGTGACGGGCTCCACCTTCGCCAACAATGAGGTGATTGCACCAGGCGGCAGTGGCGGGGCCATCTCCTCCTCGGCCAGCACGACCCTGGCGAACTGTGTGTTCACCGGCAACACCGCCGTGAATGGCAGTGGCGGTGCTGTCCGCTTCAACTCCGCTGGCGTCAACAGGGCCTTCGTGGTCCGCTCGACCCAGTTCGTCGGCAACGCGGCAGGCGACCAGGGAGGCGGCCTGTCCGGCTTCTCCACCAGCGCCGGATCGACCGTGTCGGTGTCGGGC
>DAIOGM010000073.1:18811-22194 GCA_036745215.1 Gemmataceae bacterium | reverse complement strand
CGTCTGTGAAGGGCATCCAATTTAGAAACGCAGAGACGCAGAGAACGCAGAGAACGCAGAGGCCAGAATCGCAAATCCTTTTTGGATTTGTGTTTAACAGCGCCGAGATTTCGGCGCTTGATAATTTGCGCAGGAAACAAAGATTCTGACCATTAGTAGCACAGAGGATTTAGCCCTAATTCGACGAGTTCCCCAAGTGCGCGCGCCTCAAGGACCCATCAAGCAAATTGATTAACTTGATCAACAAGGTCGAGATAATCAACGGTCATTAATCATCCGGACCATTCAATGAGCGACTATAGCATTAGCGAACGTCCGAACCGATCATTCGCGACGGATTTCAATGGCGAATATCCGATCGTGGATGATGATGCCGACCTGTGCGAGCGAGCCTCGTCGATCGCGATTCGAGAGCCGTCGTTTTTGCAAGTAATATGGGCATGGGAAAAGCTGCGAGTTGTCTACAACGCGATGATGCTGATTGTTTTCGTGCTCCTCGCCGCCCGCATGGCCCTGGACACCGGCGTCGTTCCCAGGGGCGAATCGTTTTGGTATTTCGGGCTGGTGTACGTGGCGGTCGTCAATGTGCCGTTCTGCTTTTGTCACGCAGTCGAGATTTACCTATGCTTTCTGCGGCTGCCGCGCTGGCTGGCGCGAAGCGCCATTTTCATGGCAATTACCATTTTGATGGGCGGCCCGTTGGCCGCGTTGGTGTGCATGAAGTAGCGGGAAAAGCACGCGACGGCGCATTCTCATCTTTACGCGAGTTAATGAAGATTACATCATTTTACCGATAGCGCTTTTCGTTCTTGCCGCGGCTTCAAGACGCGGCTATGATCAACCCATCTTATACTTCCACTTCCTCCCAATAAATGGGAATTGCCATCCATGCCGAATCGTATTGCCACGTTGATGCTGGGCGTCGTTTTTCTCGCGATCGCCGGCTGCGGTCCGTCGCACGTTCAAATTCACGGCATGGTGACGGCCAATGGCAAAGCCGTTGAGGAGGGCGCGATCGCTTTTCACCCCACGGATGGCAAGAACAGCTCTTACGGCGGCGAGATCAAGAACGGGTCATACACGACAAAGGTGAACCCGGGGAAATACTCGGTCGTAATAACCGGTGGAGGCAAGTCGCCTGCTTATCCGAAATCTCAAGAAGATTTGAAGAAGTTCAAGGACGAAGACCTCGAACGCCGCGATCAAGTCCCTGGCGATGCGAAAGGAAATAATCAAGAGGTCGAGATCACCAGCGCTCGAGAACTGAACATAACCTTGGAATTCCCCGCGCCGAAAAAGTAATTCATCCGTTCCATCATGATTCCGGAGGTTCACCTGATGCGTTATTCAGCCTCTCCCAATCGGCGTGGCTTCACGCTGATCGAATTGCTGGTCGTCATCGCGATCATCGCCATTTTGATTGCGCTTTTGGTGCCCGCGGTCCAGAAGGTGCGCGAGGCCGCGGCGCGGTCGCAATGCCAGAACAACCTCAAGCAAGTCGCACTGGGCGTCCATTCGTATGAGAGCGCACACAAGAAGTTCCCGTATGCGACGAAGGCGGACGTGCTCGATGCGTACAACTGGAGCCATCTGGTGTTGCCGTTTATCGACCAGCAACAAGTTTACGCCATGTATACCAATATCGATGCGGGCACGATCTCACAAACAGGTGACTGGCCCGGCGCCCAAGGATTCGGCGGTCCCGGGTTGCCAGGCGATCCCTATCAATTCGCACGAGTCGCCCAAATTCCGGCTTATATTTGTCCGTCCGACCGGCCGCCAGTCATCAATGAAAACCACCTCACGTACTACCGGCGTGCCCGGGGCAACTACCGCGGCTGCGCAGGCAGCGGCGACCTCTACGGTAATCTTCCCGATGGCTTTCCGATCGGTTACGTGCCGGGCCGAGGCATCTTTTCTGTGACGATCGGACAGGTCATGGGCGACGCCGGCAAGGCAGTTTGGCATACGAAAATGAGTCATATTACCGACGGGACGACGAACACCATCATGCTGGGCGAATGTCTTCGGCAATGCACGAATAACTGGGGTACGATAAGCGACATCACGATCGGCAACATGGGCGCCGCGTTTTTCTCCACATTCAATACGCCAAACTCCAGTTCCGCCGACCGAGTTTGGGGTCCCTGTCCATATCCGGGCCAAGGCGATTTGGATTACAATGCGAATAACCGGGCGCCATGTTCTTCCCTCGGCGGGCCGAATCGGCCGCCGGGCAGCCATAGCAACAATCAAGTCAGAGCGCATGCCACGGTTCGAAGCCCACATCCCGGCGGCGCCATGGTCGCGCTCGGCGACGCGAGTTGCCGATTTGTCTCCAATTCGATCACCGCGGTGACCTGGCGAGCGCTCGGCACCATGGCCGGCGGCGAAGTGGTCAGTGGCGATTGGTGAACACTTCCGACGAGCCGAGCCGCGTCAGCGGCCGGTTGATGCACGCGAATTCGCGCGGCTCAACCGGCTCCTTACGGAGCTCGGCTCGCCGCGTTCTTACGCGAAAATCTCCGCCGCCGCCACGCGAAAGCCCGGCAGGTGCGGGTCGCCGATCAATTCTTGGCGAATGTTGACGAGTTCCGGCTCCGCGTCGAGCCGATAGACGGTGATCGTCCGATCGTGCGGATCGATCACCCAAATGAGAGGGACGCGAAACTTCTGATAAAGGTCGATTTTCTCTTTGATTTCCTTGAACGCGTCGCTCGGCGAAAGAATCTCGATGATCAACGTTGGAACACCATCTATTAGTGTGGTGTCTTCCGACTCCTGCATCACCAAGTTTGCGGCGATGTAAACAACATCAATGCCAACCGTAGTGTCCGGATTTCGTCCGAAACGGCAGCCCGCTTCGCCGCAAAGGATTTCGCCCCGCGGCTCTTGTTGGAGTTTCAGCCACTTCATCAATGCATAAACACTGGTCGCCATAATTCGGCAGCGCGCGCGGCCGAGAGTGCGGCTCTGTTTTGACGGTTGCGTTCGAATTCGCTTCTCCCGCAACTGCCCCATGAGTAGCCAGCGTTCTGTGCCATCGTCCGGCAAAGCCAACAGTTCTTCGGTTGTCACTTTGCACGCCTTTGGAATTGAGAAATTGAAAGCGAAATCGCACCGTGCTTCACGGCGCCTTGCTCGCCGCATCGCGCCGCACCGGCTCGACGCCCTGCAGCCGCAGCGTCGTCACTTCTTTCGACTTCATGTCCACCACCTGAATGCGATGGTTGTTCGTATCCGCCACGTACATCTTGCCGCCGGAGATGCTGACGCCGCCGGGCTCGTTGAACAGGTTCGGGCCGGCGAGCCATGTTTCACAGGTACGCTTGTTGGGGTCGATGATCTTGTGGTCGGAAGCTTGTGTGGTTGAGGGCAGCGAC
>DAIOGM010000073.1:0-18801 GCA_036745215.1 Gemmataceae bacterium | reverse complement strand
AGCTCAGGCCGCCCGGCTCGTTGAACATCTTGGCCTTGAGCCAGCCGGGGGGGTCGCCCAGGAACGTGCTGCACGTGCGCTTGACGGGGTCGATCAGCTTGATCTTGCTGTTGTAGGTGTCGGCGATGTAGAGCTTGCCGTCGAGATGCGCGACGCCGAGGGCGTGCTGCAAGCGCACGTTGATGCCGACGCCGTTGATGTCGCCGAAGTCGAAGAGGCCCTTGCCGACGATCGTGGAGACGGTGTCGTTGATGCCGTAGCGCGGCACGATGCGGATCGAGCTGGTCTCGCTGTCGGCGACGAAGATGCGTTTGCCGTCGGTCGCCAGGCCCGAGGGCTGCGCGAACGCGGCTTGCGAGACGGAACCGTTCTTCAAGTCCTCATCGCCATTGCCCGCGTAAATGGACAGCGATTCCTTGACGGGATCGAGTGTCCAGATTTGATTGTGCCCGGCGATGGCGATGTAGAGCTTCTTGTTGAACCAGAGCACGTCCCACGGGCTGGCCATGGCGAACGTTTTGGCAGAGGCGGTCTTGCCCGGTTTGCCGAAGTTGAGGCTCTTCTCGCCGGTGCCGGCGATGCGCTTGACGGTTTCGTTCTTGAGATCGAGGGCGCGGATCGAGTGATTTCGGCGATCGGCGACGTAGAGCGTCTCGCCATCGAGGGCCAGGCCTTGCGGATCGCTGAACTGCGCTTCCGCGAATTTGCCGTCCTTCAGGCCGTCCTTGCCGGCGCCGGCGACGGCGATCTTGTTGCCGTCGAGGTCCGTGATGACGATGCGATGGTTGGTGCTGTCGGCGATGAAGATGCGTTTCGACGCCGCGTCCGCGAGGATTTTGCCGGGGAAATAAAGCGGCGTGGGTTGGTCCTTGACGAGCTTGAAGTGGATCGGATCTTTCTTGAGCGTGCCTTTCGCTTCAAATTCTTTGATGAGCGCTTTGATGCTCTTATCGACAAGATCGTAGTTTCCCTCCCGAATGGCCGAACCACGAAACTTGCCGTCGGGATCGATCAAGACGAGCGTCGGCCACCAGTTGCAGCCATAGGCATTCCAGATTTTCTTGTCGGCGTCGTTGATGACCGGATGCATGATCTCGTAACGCAGAATCGCCTTGCGAATGCTCTCGGTCTTCTTTTCATTCTCAAACTTCGGCGAATGCACGCCGATCACGACCAGCACGCCGGGGTAACGCGCTTCCAATTTCGCGAGGTCCGGCAGCGTGTGGATGCAATTGATGCAGCAGAGCGTCCAGAAATCGAGCAGCACAATTCGGCCGCGCAGGTCGGCGAGCGTGATCGGCTTATCGGTGTTGAGCCAATCGGTGCCGCCGACGAGATCGGGTGCGTCCGGGGGCGGTTTTTGCTGGGCGGCGCTCGCGACGGGCGCCTCGACGCTCGCACACAAGCTAAAGACGCCGACGGCCAGGAGCACGACGGCGGCGGCCGCGAGAAATGGCGAATGCAGCGTGCGTTTGGCGATGGCCTGGATGGTGGCGAAAACGCGAAACTTCATGGGAACCTCCATCGAAAGGGATGCTTCATTATACGCTGGCGCATCCGCGGAGTGACAGAACCACAGATGGACACGGATAAACACAGATCAAAAAGCAACCGCCACGCTTTGCCGCGTCAATGGACTCATAACCGGCGATTCATTCGCTGAAAGACCCTATCTGTGTTAATCCGTGTTCATCTGTGGTTCAATCGTTGTGTTAGATATCGACGATCACCTCCGCTTCCCAGGCGTCGCCAACTTTCTCGACGCGCAGGCCGTGGTAGGTGATCGCTTTCACTTCGTGTTCCATGTTGTGGCGAGCGCGATCGAGCGGCTCGCCCCAGGCGCTGGCGGTCAGGCCCTTGGCGGTCACGTGAACTTCAAATTTAGAGAGCAGCAGATGCTCGGCGTCGAAGCGGTAAAGCAATTCACGCAGCCAATCGAAGAAGAGAAAATCGAGTTCGTCGCCTTGAACCTTGATGTCGATTTTTCGCAGCGGACGCACGGTGGCAAGATCTTCGACGATCGCGGAGAACAGACACTGCGCGGCTTCGGCGAAGAGCGTATCGCGATCGGCGGCGCGGATGCGCAGGCCCAGGTCGGCGGTGTGTTCGAAGGTTTCGTACATGGATCGATTTCTGGCGAGCCACGGGGTTTATCCCCGTGGAAAGGGACTACCATACCACGGGGATAAACCCCGTGGCTCGCTATTTTGGGGCCATGCGAATCGCGCCATCCAGGCGGATCACCTCGCCGTTGAGCATCTCGTTCTCGACGATGTGCCGCACGAGCGCCGCGTATTCCTCCGGTCGACCGAGCCGCGGCGGAAACGGCACCTGCTGCGCCAATGATAGACGCGCCGGCTCGGGCAGGGCGGCTAACAGCGGCGTGTCGAAGATGCCGGGCGCGATCGTCATCACGCGAATGCCGTGGCGAGCGAATTCGCGTGCCAGCGGCAGCGTCATGCCAACGACGCCCCCCTTGGACGCGGAATACGCGGCCTGGCCGATCTGGCCGTCAAACGCCGCCACGGATGCTGTGTTGATAACGACGCCGCGCTCGCCGCTTGCGCTCGGATTGTTCAAAATCATTGCGGCGCTCGCCAGACGAACGACATTATAGGTGCCGATCAGGTTGATCTGAATCGTTTTGACAAAGCCGGCGAGCGGATTTGGTCCCGTTTTTCCGTGTACCTTTTCGGCGAGCCCGATGCCGGCGCACTGGATGGAGCCATGCAGGCCGCCGAAGGTTCGCGTCGCTAATTCGACGGCGGCTTGCACGCTCGCTTCATCGGCGACGTCGGTGCGCGCGAAACGCACCTTCGCGCCAAGCTCCGTCGCGAGGGCATCGCCGGCCGCTTGATTCAGATCGGCGATGACGACGTTGCCGCCGGCCTGCGCGAACATGCGGACGCATGCGGCGCCGAGTCCGGACGCGCCGCCGCTGACGAGGAATGTAGCGCCGTGGATTTTCATGACGGATCATCCTTTCAAGTAGCAACACCAAGTTAACGCCTGGACATCGAGTTTGCCAACGCTTTTCAAATGTAGACCGCACACTCCGTGTGCGGAACCCGGCACACGGAGTGTGCCGTCCACAAAGGTAACCCGCTATCCAGTGCCGGTTAGGTTCGCCTGATCGGCAAAGGTTACCACGAAAGCCTGGTAACTTCGGAAAACACGACATTTCCTGAATAATCCCACCACGGTTCAACTGTACAATTGGCGCGGCGGGCACGATGCCCGGAATTTGAAATCGACTGCGCGCACACGGAACCGCGCAGGCATTTCCGGCACAATCGTCACCGTCATACGTTCATGCGCCTGTCTGCGCTGCAAAGTCCGCATCGTTGGCTTTGCCCGCGCTTTCGGCATGAGCTAAGGTTTCGGCAGAATCGGTACAACACTGATTCCCGATAGCGCAAACCCACGGTGACGTGGGGACGCAAAGCCATGGGCCAACGCCGCCCTCCCCGCACCGGGCCGCGTTGGTCGCCAGGTTGCCGAAGGAATCCTCTCATGAAATGGTCAAGCATTTGGCCGTGGCGCTGGCGGCGCGCGAAACCCGTGCCGGCGCGGCATAACGCATCGACGGCGCGGCTGGCGCTGGAGATGCTGGAAGATCGCCTCGTTCCCTCGACGCTCACGTACGAACAATGGCGGCAGCAGACGTTCAAGGTGGATGACGCCTCCGTCGCGACGATCGATCTTCCCGTCGGCCCCATGGCGACCGGCGTGCCGCAAAACGCCAGCTTCGGCGCCGTCATCGGCTTGCCGAGCGTGTTCAGCAATACTCCCTATCGCGGCAACGGCTACAGCGTCGCCGTCATCGACACCGGCATCGATTACCGCAACACCGATCTCGGCGCCGGCTTCGGCGCCGGACGCCGAGTCATTGCCGGCTGGGATTTCGTCAACAACGACGCCGACCCGCTCGACGACAACGGCCATGGCACGCACGTGGCCGGCATCATCGGCTCCTCCAGCGCGACACACTCCGGCGTGGCGCCGGGCGTCAATCTCATCGCGCTCAAGGTCCTCGACAAGAACGGCAGCGGAAGCTTCGGCAACGTCGAGGCGGCGCTGCAATGGATCGTCACCAATCAGGCGAAGTACAACATCGTCGCCGTCAATCTGTCGCTCGGCGCCGGCAACTACACGGCGAGTCCGTACACGTTCCTCGAGGACGAGTTCACCGCGCTCACCGGCAAACGCGTCTTCATCGCGGTCGCCGCGGGCAATGGCTACTATTCGTACAAGAGTGCGGTCGGGCTCGACTTCCCCGCGATCAGTCCAAACGTCGTCTCCGTCGGCGCCGCGTGGGCCGGCAACTTTGGCCCTGTGGCATGGGGCTCCGGGGCACGCGACAACACGACGGCCGTCGATCGCGTCGCCAGCTTTTCGCAGCGTTCCGCGGCCTTGAGCCTCATGGCGCCCGGGGCGATGATCACGAGCACGTTCCTCAACAACACGACGAAGACGATGGCCGGCACATCGATGGCCACTCCGGTCGTCGCCGGCGCCGCCGTCATTCTGCGCCAGGCGATGGACACGATGGGACTGAACGCCAATCAAACGACCATCCTGAACATGATGAAGAAGACCGGCGACAGCATCGTGGACGGCGATGACGAAAACGACAATGTCGCCAACACCGGCCTCACGTTCAAACGCCTCGATCTCGCCGCGGCCCTCGACGCGCTCGACGACACCGGCAATGCCCCGCCGGTGTTGAACGGGATTGGAAGTCAAACGCTGCCGGTCGGCGGCACACGCGTCGTCACCTTGAGCGCGAGCGATCCCGAAGGCAAGCCGATCATCTACACGGCGAGCGTCACGAGCGCGCCGGCCAGTCAAGCGTACCAGCTCAAACAACAGTACGGCCTGAGTTACGCCGGCTCGTATTACACCAATACGTGGGGCAAAAACGAAAAGTGGCTGTCGAGCAACGGCAGCACGTGGTACTGCATTCTCCCCAACGGCCAGCTCCGCCGCTGGACCGGCTCGATGACGACGACGATGCTCGCGGCCAACTTGCTCGCGACGCTGCCGACGGATTATTACACCGATCCGAGTTTGTTGTGGAACGCCAAGCCGGCGTCGGCGCCGACGTTGAAGGTCGTCGGCAATCAGCTCACCATCACCGCGGGCGCCGGCGTCGCGCCCGGTGTTTATCAGATTCAGGTCGGCGCCTCGGATGGCGTCTTGAAATCGTTCGCGAACGTCACGCTGACGATCCAGGCCAACACCGCGCCGAAACTCGCTGCGCTCGCCAGCCGTACGCTCGCCGCCAATCGCAGCCAAACGTTGACGATCGCCGCCGCCGACGCCCAGAACGATGCGATCCGCTATAGCGCGAAAATCCTCGGCGCCTTCGCGAAGCCGCCGGCGACGCTCGTGTTGGTCGGCAATCGACTGACGATTTACACGTCGCCGAATTTCTCCGGCAGCTTCGATGTCCAGGTGACGGTTTCCGACGGCAAGCTGGCGACGACGAGCACGATGCGCGTCACCGTCCCCGCCGCGACCGGCGTCGCCCGCTTCACCGGCGACGTCAACGGCGATGCCATCCAGGACACGATCTTCTTCAACGCCGACGGCACGTGGTGGGTGAGCATGCCGAAGGCCGACGGATCGTTCGTCAATCGGCAGTGGGCTGGCTGGTCGAATTCCAGCAACTGGCGCATGGTGAAAGTCGGCGACTTCAATGGCGACGGCAAGATGGACATCCTCGGCTTCAGCGTCGGCGGCGTCTGGTACGTCGGCCTCTCTGACGGCGCCCGTTTCAACACGACGCGCTGGGCCGTCTGGTCCACGCCCGCGTCATGGTCGTCCATCCAGTTCGCCGATTTCGACGCTGACGGCAAGACCGACATCGCCGGCAAGCTCGCGGGCAAATGGTACATCGGTTATTCAACCGGCCGGGCGTTCCGCATGCAGGCTGCGCCGGGCGATCCGATCTAAGTGGGTGTGCAACGACAGCACCGAAGGTGCGCCATGATAAAGCCCAGGGCAACGCCCTGGGGAAGTGGCCGACGAATCGCAAAGCCCCGAAGGGGCGCGATGGTTCTTGCACATGTCGTCGCGCCCCTTCGGGGCTTCGCTGGAAAGTATCATCATTCCCAGGGCGTTGCCCTGGGCTTTGACATTTCGCACCTTCGGTGCTTTGAGAATCCATACATCGATCAAGAAGGCAAAAGGCAATTCGAACCAGGAGATGACCAAAAACTCCTTTTCTTGATTGCAAGCACCCCTTCGCCGACACCATAATGGGCATGATAACCATTACCAGGGGGCGGCGTCATGTGCAAATGGACCTTTACAGGAGTCGTGCTTCTTTTTACTCTGCCTCACCTCGCCGCGCAGGAGCTGAAAGTCAATCCGGAATGGATCGACAAGGTCTCCGCTCTCAAACCAAAGGAACAATCGAAGGCCATCTTTGACAAGCTTCAAGAACTCAACTTGAAGCATCCCGCCACGTTCAGTTTCAAGGAAGACGACGACAAGATCATCGAGTACGTGTTCCTCGGCAACGGCGTCCATGACATCTCGCCGCTGGTCGTACTGAAGCATCTTCGCAAGCTGTCGATCGCGGGGTCGGCGCCGACGTCGGAGACCGACAAGGAACGCGTTGACAAACTCGACGTGCTCAAGGGCATGCCGCTTGTGGAATTGAATATCCGCTACAGCAAGGTCAAGGACCTGACGCTGCTCAAGGGCATGAAGCTCAAATCGCTCAATTGCAGTTACAGTCCGGTGTTCTCATTGGCGCCGGTCGAGGGAATGCCGCTGGAGTCGGTCGATTGCGAGGCGACGAGTGTCAATTCGCTGGCGCCGTTGAAGGGCGCGCCGTTGACGTCGCTCAATTGCTCCTACACGAAAGTCGCCAGCCTCGCGCCCGTGAAGGACGCACAGCTCAAGTCACTTAACGCATCGTTTTCGCTAGTGCAAGACTTGAAGCCTCTGAAGGACATGCCGCTGGCGACCTTGAGCCTCTATCAATCGCAGGTGACGGACTTGACGCCGCTCAAGGGGCTGCTTTTGGACACCTTGAGCGTGGGCAACACGAAAGTCGCCGACTTGTCGCCGCTGAAAGGCATGCCGCTGAGCTATCTCGACATTCGCGCGACGGGCGTGAAGGACCTCGGGCCGCTCAAAGGGATGCCGCTCAAGACGTTCTACGCTCACGGTGCGCCGTTGACGTCCCTCGCGGCGTTGAAGGACATGCCGCTGACGATCCTTTACATCTCCGGCGGCGCCGTCAAGGATTTGACGCCGCTCAAGGGCATGCCGCTCATCAACCTCTACATGCCCAGCGCGAAGGTGACCGATTTGGCGCCGATCCAGGACATGAAGTTGGCCAAGATCTGGCTCTCGGAAAATCCAATCATCAGCATCGCCCCGCTCAAGGACATGCCCATTGACACGCTGGATTTGACGGGCACGCGCGTGATCGATTTGACGCCGCTGAAGTCGATGAAGGTGACGAAGTTGACGCTGTCGAAGACGCCGATCAAGACCGTGGCCGCGCTCAAGGACAGCAAGGTCAACTGGCTGGAGTTGTCGGAAACCGGAATAAGCGACTTGACGCCGCTGAAGGACATGAAGTGGCTATACATCGGCATCAATAAAACCAACGTCACCAACTACGCCGTGCTGCGCGGCATGAGCATCGAGCACCTGCGCATCAACATTCGCGGTAAAGCGGACCTTGGCACGCTGAAGGGCGTCAAGGGGCTGCTCTACATCAACGGCAAGGATGCGACGGAACAATTGAAGGGATTGTGAATCATAAGCCGGCGAGCCGAGCCGCGTAAGCGGCCGGTTGAGGATCCCCATCAACGGGCCGCTTACGCGGCTCGGCTCGCCGGCTATTCCCTCGTTCCCAGGCTCCGCCTGGGAACGCACTGCCCGCAAGGCTCCGCCTTGCCGTACCGCCCTCGACAGGACGCCACCTCCAGCAGCCCACGTTTGCGCGCACTGAAAGGGGCATTACGATTACTCTGGTTCGGCGAGGCAGAGCCTCGCGGCAGTGCGGTCCCAGGCAGAGCCTGGGACCGAGGATCAAATCATAAGCCGGCTCGGCTCGCCGCGCCATGGCAATTGATTTGACGCACCCCCGCTCGCTCCGCTAAAATACCAACGTTCGTTCCCACCCAACATTCATCGGATCGGCCGCCATGAAAAATATCGCTTGCATGGTCCTCGTCGGTTTCGCCGTCCTGTTGCCGCAACAAACGCGGGCATGCACGATCCCGGTGTTCCGCTACGCTTTGGAAAAGTGGGACCTCACGCCCTACGAGATCATGATCTTCCATCGCGGCCCGCTAGCTGCCGACGTCGAAAAGGCCCTCAAAAAGTGGGAGAACGCTCCGAAAGACGCCAACATTGAAGTGACGCGCATCGACCTCGGCGACAAACTGACGAAATCGCAGCAACGCATCTGGGACAAGGAAGGCAACGATAAGCAAACGCCGTGGCTGATCGTGCGTTACGCGGCAGCCGACCCGATGGAAGCATCATCGTGGACCGGCCCGTGCAGCGTGGCGAATATGAACAGCGTCCTCGATTCGCCGATGCGCCGCGCCGTACTCGCGCATCTGACGCGCGGCGCTTCGACCGTGTTCATCGTCATGACCGGCGACGACGCAGTGAAGGACCGCGCCGCCCTCGACATGATGACGCGCGAGCTGGCCAAGCTTGAAAAAGGCATCAAGTTGCCCATGCAAAGCGACACGGGGCCGCAAATCAAGCTGCCGATTCCGCTCAAAGTTTCGTTCCCGATCCTCGTCCTCGATCGCAACCAGCCCGAAGAAGCGGCGTTTGTCCGCTTGCTGCTGGGCACCGAGGATCGTTTAGCCGACGTAAAAGGGACGATTGTCTTCCCGATCTTCGGCCGCGGCCGCGTCCTCGGCAGCTTGATCGGCGACGAATATCGCCCCGATCAGCTGGTGGAAGTCGCGAAGTTCCTTTGCCGCGAGTGCTCCTGTCAAGTGAAGGAGTTGAACCCCGGCATCGACATGTTGATCAGCGCCAACTGGCCCGACCTGTTTGATCAACTGTATGACGGCAAGGAGCCAATCTTGATGCCGCCGCTGTCGCCGGCGTATTTGACGCCGCGGAAAGTCGTCGCGCCGGCGCCGCCAAAAGTTGAGGAGCAAACGTCGGTCGAATGGAAATCGGCGCCGATCGACACGCAGATCGTCGTGGCGCAAAATCGCATCACGCCGTCGGTGCAGGCGCCGGCTGAGGAACGTGCGGAACGAACGCCGATCAATGTGCGTTTTTTAATATGGCTCGGCATCGGCGCCGCCAGCGGGCTCGTGCTGCTTTCGGGCGGGTGGGTCGTTTATCAGGTTCGCAAGTAACAGAGATCAAAGCATGTTCGCACGTCTTTCTCCCGCGCTCGTCGCATTCGGCGGCTCCGTGTTGTTACTGACCGGGTTGATCGGCGCTCTCTACTACATCGGGCTGCCGACGAACGAGCCGCTCGAAGTCTATTGCGCCGCCGCCATGCGCTTGCCCATGGAGGAAATCGTCAAGGATTACGAGGTGGAGCATGGGCAGGCGGTCGTGCTGCACTTCGGCCCATCGCAGGAAATCCTCACGCAACTTGAGCTGACGAAATCGGGCGACCTTTTCCTCCCCGCGGATGAAAGTTATGTCGAGTTGGCCGAAAAGAAGGGCCTCGTCAGCGACATCATCGACATTGCCGCCTTGAACGCCGTCGTGATCGTGAATCCGAAAGTCGCCAAGGAAATCAAGACGTGGGCGGATTTCCTGTCGCCGGGACTGGAAATCGGCCTCGCCAGTCCCGAGTCGGCCGCCATCGGCAAACTCACGAAGCAAGAACTGCAGAAGCAAGGCCTTTATGCCGGCCTGGAAGCGCGCAAGCCGAGTTACATTGGCGATGTCAATCACGTGGGCAACAGCGTCGCGGTCGGCAGCAGCCACATCGGCATCACCTGGGACGCGCTGGCCGAGTATCTGCAGAAGAAGAATCCCGGCCTCAAGATCGTCCGCATCAAAGAACTCGAGTCCGTCCAGGCACGCGTCAAGATCAGCCTCGCCAAGTGTTCCAAGCAGCCGTCGAATGCGCTGGCGTTCATGAGCTTCGTGTGCGATCAAGAAAAGGGCGGCGCCGTGCTGAAAAAGTTCGGCTATTCGCCCGCGCTCGGACCGCCGCTTGAGAAAAAAGCGTCGTCTCCAAAAACGGCGCGGCCCGAGCTCGTCGTCTACGCCGGCTCCATGCTTCGCCCCGCGGTCGAGCAATCGCTCGACGAATTCGAAAAGCTCGAAAACGTCCGCATCACGCGCGTCTACAACGGCTGCGGCATCCTGGTCGGCCAGATGAAGGTCGGCGTCATCCCCGACATCTACTTCGCCTGCGACACGACCTTCATGACGCAGGTCCAGGAAAAGTTCGGCGATCCGAAAAACATCTCCAACAACCAGTTGATGATCATCGTCAAGAAAGGCAATCCGCACGCCATCGCCAAGCTCCTCGATCTCGGCAAGGACGGCCTCAAGGTCGGCGTCGGCCATGAACATCAATGCGCCCTCGGCGCCTTGACGCGCGAGACGTTCATCCGCACCGGCGTCTACGCGAAGGTGATGAAGAACGTCGTCGAACAGGCGCCGTCGGGCGATTTGCTCGTCAGCCAGATGCGCGCCGGCGCCCTCGACGTCGTCGTCGCGTATCGCAGCAACATGCTGTCGTACGCCAACGAGCTCGACGGCATCCCCATCACCAACGTGCAGTGCGCCACGCCGTCGCAGCCGATCGCGGTCAGCAAAAGCTCGGCTCATCCCGAATTGAGCAGAAAGCTGTCCGAGTTCCTGCAGCGCCGCGAATCGCGCGATCGCTTCGAGAAGCTGGGTTTCGGCTGGGAGGTCAAGGAAGTCGAACTGCGGGAGAAATAACGCGCATGACGACTTCGGCTGCTCCCCCGCCCACGACGTCCGCCAGGCCGTGGCTGCCCGCGGATTGGGTGTTTTACCTATGCCTGACGATCCTCGGCGGCTCCTACGTCGTCCTCATCGTGGCGATGGTGGTTGCCGATCTGTTCTACACGTCTCCGGGCGATGTGCTGGCCGCGCTCAACGATCCGAAGATCCGCTATTCCATCAAGCTGAGCCTGATTTCGTGCACGATCACCGCGATCCTGTCATTGTGGGTCGGCGTGCCGATGGGCTATCTGCTCGCCCGGACGCGCTTCTGGGGCAGGGGCGTTGTCGATACGCTGCTCGACATCCCGATCGTGCTGCCGCCCTTGGTGATCGGCTTGAGTCTGTTGATCCTGTTTCAAACACCGCCCGGGCGGTGGTTTCAGGACAACATATTCCGCGTGACGTTCTGGGAGCCGAGCGTGATCCTGGGCCAGTTCGCGGTGGCGGCGGCGTTCGCGGTGCGGACGATGCGCATCACGTTCGAGCAAATCTCGCCGCGTGCCGAGCAAGTCGCGATGACGCTCGGCTGCACGCGGTCGCAGGCGTTCTGGCGCGTCGTCATGCCCGAAGCGCGGCGCGGCCTGATGACGGCGGGGACGCTGGCCTGGGCGCGCGCATTAGGTGAGTTCGGCCCCATCCTCATCTTCTCCGGCGCCACACGCTATCGCACCGAAGTGCTCTCCACGACCGTCTGGCTCGAATTCGGCTTCTCGAACCTCGAAGCCGCCATCGCGGTGTCGCTGTTGATGATCGCGGCGGCCGTCGTCGTCCTCGTATTGATGCGCACGCTTGGTCTGCGCGGCGCGGGTCTGGTGTAATAAGATCATTGCCATGATCGACGTGGATAATCTCGCACTCCGACAAGGCGCCTTTCAACTCGCCGGCGTCTCGCTGCACGTGCCGAAGGGGCAATACGCCATCCTCATGGGCGCGACCGGCTGCGGCAAGACGACGATCCTCGAAGTCATCGCCGGCCTGCGACCCATCTCCACGGGGCGCATCATGCTCAACGATCGCGATGTGACCTATCGTCCGCCGGCCGAGCGCGACATCGGCTACGTCCCGCAAGACGGCGCCCTGTTTTCGACGATGAGCGTGCGCGACAATCTCGCCTTCGCGCTCGCCATCCGTTATCAGCCAACCAAGCAGATCAACGAACGCATCGACCAGTTGGCGAATTGGCTCGGCGTCGTTCATCTGCTGGATCGCCGCGCCGTGGGCCTGTCCGGCGGCGAAACGCAACGCATCGCGCTGGGCCGGGCGCTCGCCAATCATCCGCCGATTCTCTTGATGGATGAACCGCTCAGCTCCCTCGACGAGGAAACGAGAGATCGCATGATCGAGCTGCTCAAGGGTTTGCCGCAGAAAGCGCAGGTGACCGTGCTGCACATCACGCACAGCAAGCATGAGGCGGACCAGCTCGGCGACATGATTTTTCGCTTGCGCGACGGACGCATCGAGGTCGTCCACGCGCCGACGCCGGCGGGCGAGGAGGTCACGGAGTTGATTTGACCGAATCACGCCAGCTTGTTGAGCGCGCTTTCGCCGCTCGTGAACGTGATGTCGCCGTGCAGGACGCCCTTGGTCGCGAGCAAATCGTGGCCCAGATGATCGACGTCGTGCCCCGGCCCGCGCAGGACCGACACCTCCAGGCAATGCCGTTCGCCCAGATGGACGTGCATGGTGGAAACGACGAGATCGTGATGGTGATGCTGCTTGTCGATGAGCTTCGACGCCAGCTCGCGGGCGTGATGATCGTAGACCATGGTGACGACGGCGACTTGCTCGCCCTTCTTTGCGCGCGCCTCCTGCTTGATCAGGAGATCGCGAATGAGATCGCGAATCGCCTCGCTGCGCGTCGCGTAGCCCTTGGCGGCGATGAGCTTATCGAACGCCTGGAGCAAGTTTTCTTCGAGGGAAATGCTGACGCGCGTGAGATCGGCCATGGTTTGGACCTTTACAGTTTGAGCTCAATGATCGCATCGTATCGGCACGCGCCCAAATGACCATCAAAAACACGCTTTATGCCGTTTCGGTTAAATCTCCCGTGACTCGATCTCCGCGTTCTCTGCGTCTCTGCGTTTCTAAATGGGGACCCCAGTTTAGAAACGCAGAGACGCAGAGAACGCGGAGGAAAGTTCAATGGAATTCCCGTTCCCAGAGCCGCGGAGTTTGTTTGAATATGCGTTGTTCAAGCTATCACTCATCAGGGTGCGTGATATAATGGCCGCATTGGCGAAGGGCCCCGGAGACCGGCATGGCGACCGATCTGAAAACGCGCAAAGCCAGCCTCAAATCCGACGACGTATTGCGACGCAAATTCGCCGAAGTGTGCGCGCGCATCCAGCGTGTCGATCTCGTCGCCCACCTCCTCGTGCTGTTGTTAACAACAGTCATCTACGCGCTTTTGGTCGCCGTCTTCGATTGGTTCGTCGGCACGTCAACCGCTGCTTTCGTGGACACGACGCGCTGGATCGCCTACGTCGCATTCCTGTTGTTGTTCTTTCTTCTCGCCGCGAAGTCGGTGCATTGTTTTTTTCGCCGCGTCAATCCCTACTATGTCGCACATCAGCTTGAAGAAACGTTGCCCGATGCCAAGAACAGTTTGATCAATTGGCTCGACCTCAACGAAGAAGAGCTGCCGTCGGCATTTCAAAAAAACCTCGGCGCCCGCGCCGCCGAGCAATGGGACGACGTGGACGCCGACACGATTGTGGCCAGGCGCAAGAACTGGATTTTGCTTGGCATGCTTGCGGCGCCCCTCGTTGGTCTGGCAGTTCTTTTCGTGCTCGACCCAGGCGCGCTGCTGGCGTCATTGCGACGAGCGTTCGTGCCATTCTATGCCCCCGCGCCAATCAGCCGGACGCTCCTGACGCTCGTTCATCCGGAAGGCGATATCGAGGTCATTTCAACACAAAGCGTGACGTTCGCCGCCAGGATTGAGGGCCGTGTGCCCGCCGTGAACCAGCCGGATGCGCCGCGTTTGCAATGGCGTTATCAGGACAACGAAGATTACTTCACGCTCCCCCTGCAGCGCGACGACGCCGGCCTGTGGACCGCGACGCTGCATGCGAGCCAACTGCGCACCGGCTTGACGTACAAGGTCACTGCTGCCGATGTCGAGACGCCGGAGCACCAGGTCCGCGTCCGCGCTCGCGCTCATGTGAATCAGTTCGACATCGCGTATCGGCACCGCGCTTTTCGCAAGCTGGCCAATACAAAAGCGACTTTCCCCAACGAACAATCGGCAACGCCGCACATCTTCGGTCCGCTCGGCAGCGAAGTGGAAATGATCGTGCGCACGAGTCGGCCCATCAAGAGTGCGCGGGTCGAATTCGTCGCGGCCAAGATCAAGCAAGATCTTCCGGTCGAATTGCTCAAAGTCAAAGTGCCCTCCTTCGTTTGTCGGTTCACGCTGGAGCGTACCGGCCAATTTCGCGTGATCTATACGGCGGACGACGGCGAGGAAAACGCCGATCGCGAGTGGTACCCGATCGACGTATTGCTGGACGACCTGCCGAAGGTCGTGCTCACGCGGCCCGGCAAGGATATGGAGATGCCGTACAACGCATCGTTCGTCCTCGAAGGTAAAGCGACGAGCGGCTTCGGCGTCCGCGGCTTGAAGCTGGCAATGCGCGTCATCGACGGGACTCAGAAGGGGCTCGCGTTTTCGCCGATCGTCTATCGCCCCGACAAATCGTTTCAGCTCGATGACGGCACGTTTCCGCTCGACATCGATTACATGGAATTCGCCGCGCTCAACCAATTGAAGGATGCGCAAGGCGCGTCGAGCGCATTGCAGGCCGGCGGCATCCTCGAATACTGGCTCGAAGCAACCGACGGGACCGACTATCCGAGCGCGACCGGCAACGTCGGCAAGAGCAACGCATACAAGATCAAGTTGCTCGATGTGCCGGTGGACCCCAAGCAAGAAGAGATCAAACGCAAGGCGGCCGCCAAACAGCAGAGCCAACATCAAAAGAAACAGGACGATCAACAAAAGAAGAACAATCAGAAATCAAAAGAGAAAAAGGACGGCGGCACGGGCGGGGCCGGCGGCAATCCGCAGGCGGGGCTCGATCAGATGCAGAAACAGAACGACGAAACGAAGGACAAGATCAACGACGCGCTCAACCAGTCGCAGCCGGATCGCGGCGGCGCGAAGGGGAGCAATCCGGAGTCGTCCGGATCGAAAGGCGGCGAAGGCTCACGCGGCGGCCCCCAGCCGATGGACAAGCCGCAATCGATGATGCCGGATCAAGGCGGAGACCGAAAGGACCAGGGCGGCGCCGGCGCTGAGACGCGCGGTCAGGGTACGCCGATGCCGAAGCAGGGCGCCAACGATCCGCCGCCTCAGGGCAACGCCAAGCCGGCCGAGCACAACGGTCCGGAGCGGCCGACGCCGGAACAGCAGAAAGCGAAAAACGCCGCGCCGCCTCCCGATGTGCAAGCCAAATCCGGAGGGATGAATGATGCAGGCGGGCCGAAGTCCGATCCAAAGGAAGCGCCAGGCGATCCGACCAAGGGCGCAGGCCAGGCTCGCGGCGAAGAGCCGAAAACGGACGCCAGGGAACCGAGCTTGGAACGCATCGCCAAGAATCTGCAAAAGCTCCCCGGCGACGGCCCCGAGGGCGACGCGGCCGCCAAGGACCTCGCCGACATCGCCAAGGAAGCAAACGATCCGGCCAAGCGCGAACTCGCTCAGGCCATCCTGCAGAAAAACGGCCGCGATGCGAAGACCGGCAAGAAAATGAAGAACCCCTTCGGCTCCGGCGGGAAGTCGCCCGGCATCAGCGACGAAATCAAAACCGCCGCCGCCAATCGCGAGTTCGCCGCTCGCATCGGGCAAATGCAGCTCGCCGATTGGCAAAAACGCCTGACGCCCGATTTGCTCAAGAAAGCCAACGTCAGCCCCGAGGAATGGGACCGCTTTGTCAAGAACACGCGCGACTATGACGCCCAGGTGCGAGCCTTGAACGCGCAGATCGCACGGCAGGCGCTCAAGCAAATGGTCGGCCCGCGCACGGCGCCCGGCTCAAGTTTGAATATTGTCGAGAACACTGGCGCAAGCAATGAGTCGCCGTCCGCCACCATACCGCCGCCGGAGCTGCGCGACGCGCTGCGGCGATTCTCGCAGCCGCCGGAACCGGCAAAAAAATGAACGGCAGAAAAATAGGAGAGTTGAGTATCCAACTAGGTTCCGTCATTTTTTTGCCAACCATTTTTTTGCCATGATGTTGGAATTCACCCATGCCGGCCGCACATCGTTACCTCGTTCAATTCAGTCCCAAAAAGACGCCGCACGTATTCACCGATATTCTCGTCGTCGGCGCCGGCATCGCCGGGCTGCGCGCGGCCCTGGAAATCCCCAAGGAAGTCGATGTCCTCGTCGTCACCAAGGACCAGATTCAGCAGAGCAACAGTGCCTACGCGCAAGGCGGCATCGCTGGGGTTATGTCGCCGGAAGATCGCTTCGAGAACCACATCGAGGACACGCTCACCGCAGGCGGCGGACTGTGTCATCGGGACATCGTCGAACTGGTGGTGCGTGAAGCGCCGAATCAGATCAATGACCTCATCACGCTCGGCACGAAGTTCGACGAGGAGGAAGGCCATCTCGCGTTGACGCGCGAAGGCGGGCACAGCCATCGCCGCATCGTGCACGCGCTCGGCGACGCGACCGGCTTCGAGGTGATGCGCGCCATCATCGCGCGCGTCAAGGACACGCCGAACCTGACGATCTGGGACGACACGTTCACGCTCGACCTGTTGACCGATGAAGGGCGCTGCGTCGGCGCGCTCGTGCATCGGCCCAACCAGGGAAAACTGCTTATTTGGGCGAAGCAGACGATCCTGGCGTCCGGCGGCGCGGGCATGGTTTATCGCGAGACCACCAATCCGCCCGTCGCGACCGGCGACGGCATGGCGGCCGCCTATCGCGCCGGCGCCGAGCTGCGCGACATGGAGTTCATGCAATTTCATCCGACGGTCCTCTACGTCGCCGGATCGAGCCGATTCTTGATCAGCGAAGCCGTCCGCGGCGAGGGCGCTTACCTCCGCGACAAGCATCTGGATCGTTTCATGCTGGAAATTGATGCCCGCGCGGAGCTGGCGCCGCGCGACATCGTCGCCCAGGCGATCGTGCGCCAGATGGAACGCACCAAGCATCCCAACGTTTACCTCGATCTGCGCCATCTCGACAAGGCGCTGGTGCGCCGCCGCTTTCCCGGCATCGACAAGGTATGCCGCGGCTTCGGCCTCGACATCACGGCCGACCTCATCCCGATTCGTCCCGGCGCGCATTACATGATGGGCGGCGTCACCGTGAACGAGAAGGGCCAAACGACGCTGCCGGGCCTCTGGGCGGCGGGCGAGGTCACGTCGAGCGGCTTGCACGGCGCCAATCGTCTCGCGTCGAACAGTTTGCTCGAAGGCCTCGTGTTTGGCACCGCGTGTGCGCGCGGCGCCGTCGAGGCCGCGACGAAGTTGCCGGACCGCTTCACCGCGTTGCCGTTGTCGAGCCGATTCGAACCGGACGCCATGGGCACCCTTGACGTGACCGACGTCACCAACAGTTTGCGCAGCTTGATGGTGCGTCATATGGGCATCATACGCGATCGCACCGGTTTGGATGAAGCAAAAAATGACGTCGCGTTCTGGCGTCGCTACGCGCTCGTTCGCGAGTTCAACGATCGGCCCGGCTGGGAGCTGCAAAATCTTCTGACGGTCGCACGCCTGATGATCGAATCCGCCTTGACGCGCGAAGAATCGCGCGGCGTCCATTTCCGCAGCGATTTTCCGCGCCGCGACGATGCGGCGTGGATGAAGCATGTCGTTTGTCCGCTGTCCTGACGGCCCTTATACTTCCATCATGATGAGCTTACGCAAATTCACCGAACCGCCGGAGACGATCCCGGCGGCAACTTCCTGGTACCTGGCCGATCTGAGCCAGGCACTTGGAAAGCAAGAACTATTCACCAAACAATCGCCGCAGAAGCTCAAGGCGCTGCGCGAACACGCCTTGATCGAAAGCGCCGTTTCCTCGAATCGGATCGAGGGCGTCGAGATCGAACCGGGACGCGTTGGCACGGTGGTATTCGGCGTGAAGAAGCATCTTCGCAACCGCGAGGAGGAGGAGATTCGCGGTTACCGAAAAGCATTGGACTTGATTCATACTCGCGGCGCCGACCTTCCGATCAGTGAAAAATCGATCCGTCGGCTTCACCGCGAATCTCGATCCGGAATGGGAGATGCGGGCGAGTACAAGCAAATTCAGAACGACATCGTCGAAGTCTTGCCGGACGGCCGCCGTCGCTTGCGTTTTCGCACGGCTCGTCCCGCCGATGTTCCTGCATTCATGGCGGAATCGATCGAGAGATGGAACGACATTTTGAAGCACCGGACCGTTCATCCATTGATCGCCCTGGCCGCGTTCAATTTCGACTTCCTTTGCATTCATCCCTTTCGCGACGGCAACGGCCGAGTGTCACGTCTCTTGATGCTCTTGTCCTGGTACCACCTTGGCTATGACGTTGGCCGGTATATAAGCCTCGAACGGCTCATCGAGCAAAGCAAGGATCGCTACTACGAAACCCTGCAAATGAGTTCGCACGGCTGGCACGAAGGCAAGCATGATCCGTGGCCGTACATCAATTATGTTCTCTACACGCTTCGGGACGCTTGTCAGGAATTTGAGAAGCGCGTGGGCGACATGGCTTCGCCGCGGGGCGCCAAGACCGATATGGTGATGCTGGCAATCGAAGCGCAGGACGGCGAATTTCGCCTCGCCGATATCGAACGGCTTTGTCCCGGCGTCGGGCGAGATTGGATCCAGGCACTCCTCAAGGACTTGAGGAA
>DAIOGM010000072.1:9280-22233 GCA_036745215.1 Gemmataceae bacterium | reverse complement strand
CGTCTTTCATTTCCGCTCCACCGGAGTGGTAGTGGTGAGTGGTGAGTGGTGAGTGGTGAGTGGTGAGTGGTGAGTGGTAATGCGTATTTTTTGCAATCGGTCTCCGCGTCAAGTCAATTGACGCCAATTCCACTTGCCACTCACCACACTCACCACTCACCACTCACCACTCACCACTCACCACTTTTTTTCTTGACACGCCACACGTCGAGATGCTTGTATAATACACGTTCCGGGACCCCTTGGCACATGGCGCCGAGGGAGGTTGCCCGCGAACTACCGAAACAGGAGCGAGCCATGTCTGATCCAGCACAAGACCCCCCCGAGGAATTCGCGCCGACGCGCGATCACGAGTATCAAGACTCGCACTATCACGACGAGCAGCCGGACGTCGTCGCCGATGACGTCGGCGAAGGCATGAGCCAGGCGTCGATCGCGAAAAAGAAGTTGCAACGTCGCCCGCCGCCGCCGAGGCCGCGCCATTATGAGGATTAGCGAGCCACGGGGTTCATCCCCGTGGATGGAAAACCTGGGCCACGGGGAAAAACCCCGTGGCTCGCCGTTTGGAGTGATCCATGCGTCCGAATGCCGTCAAACGTCTCCTCAAGGCCGGCCAACCCGCGGTCGGCACCTGGTTGTCACTCGGCTCGATCACCGCGTCGCGCTTCATGGCCCGGGCCGGCTTCAACTGGCTGACCGTCGATATCGAGCACAGCTTGGTCGATTGGGAAACCGCGACGCACATGTTCGGCTCTATTGCCGACGCCGGCTGCACGGCCCTGGCGCGAGTGCCGGGCAATCGCCATGATCACATCAAGCGCGTGCTCGACAACGGCGCGATGGGCGTCGTCGTGCCGATGGTCAATAGCCGCGAGGAGGCCGAGCACGCGGTTGCCGCGATGCTGTATCCGCCCGTCGGCAATCGCTCCGTCGGCGGCAGCGTGCACGCGCTCAACTTCGGCGCCACCGCGAACGAGTACTACGCGCACGCCAACGAGGAACTGCTCGTCGTCTTGCAATGCGAACATATCACGGCAGTCGAAAACGCCGACAAGATTTTCTCGGTCCCCGGCATCGACGCGATTTTCGTCGGGCCGAACGATCTGGCTCAGAGCATGCGTTCGAAGGACAACAAGCCGCCCAGCGCCCAGGCGACCAAGGAGGCGATGGATCACATTCTCAAAACGTGCAAGAAACACGGCGTCGCGCCGGGCCTGCACACGGGCAGCGCCGACGAGGCGAACGCGCGCATCGCGGAAGGCTGGCAGTTCATTGCCATCACGAGCGAATTGAAAATGATGCTGAACGGTGCGGCCATGGAAGTGCAGAAGTTGCCGACCGCGGCGAAGAAAGTCGAGATGGCGAAGTATTAAGCGAGCCACGGGGTTTATCCCCGTGGATTAATCATTCGTACCACGGGAATAAACCCCGTGGCTCGCCCCGTTGTTCATTTCCCGTCCGCGATGACGACAATGAGAATGAACTCCGCGGTTTTCATTTCGAGCGGATCGTCGTCGGCCTTCTTCTTTTTCGGCGCGTCCTTGGGGGCCGCCGGTTTCTTGGCCATGTAGATGTCGATGAATTGACCCGACTTGATCACGTCGAAATCAGCGGGATAGCCGGGAATCGTCGTGTCGCCGCGGAATTCGCGTTTTTCCTTTTCGGTCCATTTCTTTTGAAAGCCCTGATCGTCGAACCGCACAGGCAAATAAGCGGTGCGGATCTTGGCGTCTTCGTGGGCGCGGACTTCCATTGCCTTGGGCGAGGTCAAATTGTTGGAGCGTTTGGCCAGCTCAATCTGGAAGTTGGCGTAGTCGCGCTGATAATTTGCCAGCTGTTGCGCGCGGCTCTGAATGTTTGTCTCACGATTCGCGTTGAATTGTTGTTGAGCCAACTGGGTAGTGCGCTGGGCTTTCCAGTTGTTGAAGTCGTAGACTTTCTTCGGATCGATTTCCTGTAATTCGATAGTGAACTCGCGGTTGCTTTCGCCGGCGGCGCTGAGGATTTTGGTGCGGAACATCTGCGAATACGGCGGCATCTTTTCCGTCACCTTCTTTTCCTTGGCCGGCGGCCCTTTTTTTTTCTCGTCGTCCTTTTTCTCGGGGTCCTTCTTCTCGTCCTTCTTGGCCTCGTCTTTCTTGGCGTCGTCTTTCTTTTCGGTCTTGTCGCCGTCCTTTTTCTTTTCGTCTTGCGCAGTCAAAGGCGAGAAGACGAGAATCAAACCGGCGAACAGGGCAATCAAAAGGCCGATGCGTTTCATGGCACACCCGCGGAGGACGAAGGAAGGACGGTATTTCCCACGTCCATAGTCTAGCGTATTGCTCACGGCGACTCAATTGAATTTCGCAAAAGGAAAATCTCGCGCGGGCGACGAGGCGCCGGAGAATACAATGACTTTCCCAAATCACCGGTCGATTTCGAAAGGGCAATATTATGCAATCTCTTACTTTGACCCCCGTGCTCATCATGGCCGCGCTCTCGATGCAACCCGAAGCGCCGAAAATTCATGCAAAGTCCGCCGCGCGCATCGGCCAGGGGACCGCCGTCGTCAAAAGCGCCGAACAACTCGGCAAACTGCAGAACATGGACGCCGACAAGGCGAGCGCCAGTCTCGCGAAGATGCTGAAGGTGGACGCCATTGACTGGAAGAAGCAGATGGTGATCGTCATCTCCGGCGGCACGCAGCGAACCGGCGGCTACTCGGTCGAGACGAAGTCGCTCGAAGTCAAGGACGGCAAGCTGATCGTGCACTGGAAGCTGAATACGCCGGCGAAAGACGCGATCGTCATTCAGGTGATTACGAACCCGGCGCAAACAATTCTCGTCGATCGTTTCGAAGGGGATGTGACGTTTGATCCGCCGTCGCCGCCGGACAAGAAGAAGCTCGGCCAGTAATTGAACCGGCTTCGCAAAGGTTCGCGATCCAGAGCACCAACGGTGCGAAAATGATAAAGCCCAGGGCAACGCCCTGGGACGAGGAGAAAAACGAGATCAAGCCCCGAAGGGGCGAAACCGCGTCCGGACGATGATCATCGCGCCCCTTCGGGGCTTTCTTTGGCGCGCTCGGCGTTTCCCAGGGCGTTGCCCTGGGCTTTGGCATCGCCCCCCTTCGGGGCTTTGTACCCGTCCGAAATTGCGGTTTTCAGGCTCGTCCATTCCGGAGCACGCCATGTCCGAACGCTTTCACGTTCGCGTCACCAAGGATTACCTCGTCTTTTGCTCCGGGCACTTCATCAGCTACGAAGGCGACAAGTGCGAACGCCTGCACGGGCACAACTATCGCGCCGCCGTCGAAATCGAGGGCTCGCTCGATGAGAATTATTACGTGTTCGATTTCATCATGCTGAAAAACCGGGCGAAGCTCATCACGGACGAACTCGATCATCGCATGATGCTGCCGACGAAGAATCGCGTGATCCTGCTAGAGGAATCCGCTAAGAGTGTTCGCGTTCGCTACAAGGACCACGAATGGCTCTTTCCGCGCGACGATTGCGTGCTGTTGCCGATCGAGAACACCACGGCGGAACTTCTGGCTCGCTACATCGGCGAACGGCTGCGCGACGATTTGCGGAAGACGTGCAACTACTCGCCTGAAGTGATGCGCGTCGAAGTCGAGGAGAGCTTCGGACAGTCGGCCGTCTGGGCATGGCGTGGCGACATCAAAGCCGATTGAGGTCGGCCCGTCCAATTCGTCCGTCGTGCAATGCCGACGCGACAAGTACGTAATCGACGCCGATATCCTGGAGACGCAACACATCATCGATGCCGCGTACGCCGCCGCCGGCGATGAGCCGCACCCTGGGATATGCCTTTTTCACGCGAGCGCACAGGTCTTCCGTGCCGACGCCTTCGCCGACGCCGACTCGGCCAAGATCGAGAATGATCAAACTTTCGACCCCCATATCAATCGCCTGGGTCGCGATGGCCCATGGATCGTTTTCATTCCAGGTCGATGCGCGAATGAGCGGCTGGCCTGACTTCAAATCAAGCGAAAACACAATGCGCCGTTTGTCGGTGGTGCCAAGAATCTGAGCCAATGCAGCCGAGCCATCGACCGTTTCGAGCCCGACGACGGCGCTGAACGATTCGATTTTCAAAATCTCCGCGAGGCCCGGACTCAACGTCGAGCTGACGCCCGCGTCAATCCAGAGAACCAATCCCATTGCACGCAGTTCTTGATAAGTCGCGAGGGCGGTCGTTCCCTCCTGAATCGCGTCGAGATCCGCAAGGTAAAACTCGTTGAATCCGAAATGTGTGCGAATCGCCTCGGCGACGGCCCGCGGCTCCGCGGAATCGGTCCATTTGCTGACGATCGGCCGATATTCGTCGCGCCGGCCGGCGACGCCGCGGACGATTTGGCCGTGCATCAGGTCGAGAACGGGGAGAATCATGAATTAGCGAATCATTTGCGTCGATCGGAATCGTGACCTATGTTTGTTCAGGTACTCTCGTCGAAATGGATCGGTCGCGTCATGAACAATTCCAACAATTCGGCAGCCGACAGCGCCTTTCCCGCGGCGTTCGTCGTTCTTTCCACGTTCATCGGCTTACTGGTTTGGCTGTTTGTCATGCTCGCGGGATTGCCGCAGTATTGATTCAACGCTTCACTTCGAACAACTATTTCACAAAAGCTCATAGATGCGCACGGCGCCGTCGAAACACGGTACGGCGAGGCGTCGATTGTCGATATGGATCGCAAGATCGCGCGCGTTGTTCGGCACGGCGACGTTGTGAATGGAGTTTTGCTCGCTCGGCCGCCAGAACCACAGGCCGCCGCCGCCGCCCGCGCCGGCGCCGATGACGAAGCCCTGCGGATGAAAGACGACGCCCCACGCGGTGCCCTGAAATGCCGGGTTGACGCGCAGCGTTTGCGTGCGCTGGCCGGTTTGCCAGTTGAAGAGCACGATCGCCGGATTGCCGACGCCGGCGAACGCGTTGGTGACGTTGGTGATGCCGGCGCAAGCAAAGAGAGAGCCGTCGGCGTTGAACGCCATGCTGCGAATGCCGCCGTGATCGGCGCGGAAGGTCGGATCGTAGCGAAAGATGACCGACGCGTCGAACTGACGCGTCTCACGTCCCGATTGCAAATCCCATTGCTTGATGTTGCCGCGCAGATCGCCGGAGACGATGGCGCGTTCGCTCGGATGAAACGCGACGTTGTACACGTGATGAGCATGGCCTGCGAATTCGCGCGCCAGCGAAAAGTCGGCGACGTTCCACAGTTTGACGAGGTTGTCGTTGCCGCAGGTCGCGAACTGGCGCTGATCCGGACTCATGGCGATGGCGCGGACCCAGCCTTCGTGGGCGTCGATGACGCGTTCGACGGTCGGCGTCGCGGCGTCGGCGGACCAGATCATGATTTTGCCGTTGTAATCGGTGCTCAACAGCTTGCACGTTTCGGCATGGAACGTTAATCCTCGCACCCAACTGCGATGTCCGGCGAACGCAACCTTGGTTCGATCCGCAAGGTCCCAGCGCTGGATCGTGTTGTCCTGCGAACTCGCGAACACGAATCGCCCCGACGGATCGAATCGGCAGCCGATGAGCGGAGCGTTGTGACGCAATTCGAACGCCATCCGCGTGCGCGACGGCGTGATCTGGCCCGTGCGCGGCGGTCCGCCGTTACGGGAGAAGATGCCCGGAGATGGATTACGGGAGAAGATGCCCATTGCGTATGCTCCGATTCAATTCGGCCCGAATCCGGGTAGGTTGCGGAAATACGACGCCTGTTTCATTAGCGCAAACCACTCGTCAGAAAACTGCGGCGGACAAGTCATGAGGGCATGCAGGAGTTCATCTGGCGGTTTGTAGTGATGCGCTTCGACGTAATGCAAAATCAATGTCGGCGCCACGAAAATAACGCCTTGGGCAGGCAACCAAATCTCGCTGCTGCCGGTATTCTCCAAAGTCCAAGGGCCGGCAGGAGAGCAAAACTCACAATGATGATGGCCAGCAGTGATCCAAGGCTTCCACGATTCTTTGACGAACAATCGCAAGGCTTCAATGATATCAGAAGGAATCGACCCCGTCGAAAACGCGTGAGTTTTGCTGAGCCAACCAACGGCCTTGAACACGTCGTCGCCAGTGCCAAATCCTTTCCAAGGGCTCAGGTCAAGATATTGCATCACGCGACTCAATGTGACGCCGACGAGGACGCTGCTTCGAGGAATTCGATCTCTTTGATATCATCCAGATCTACCGTTGTCTTGCGTTCGAAGAAATACGGCTTGTCGGAGCCCGGCCTTGGAAAACCGATCGAAACGTCCGTCGGACCGACCGACAACAATTCCGGATTCAATACGTCGTAACAGCGTCCGTCAACGAGCTTCACTCGGAATGGACGGAATGGAGTTTGACGTCGGAGCAAAGTAAGTTGTTCGCTTTCCATGGTTCGAACCTCTGCCATTTGTCGAGTACTTTCATCATTTATCTTAACGCACATGATTCAGTTTTGCGCCGTCGCGAGGTACTCGATTTGCATTACATGTGACAGAGCAACAGTTACACGCCGAGCCACGTCAGGAAAAACAAGCTCGACAACACTGAAGCCGACCAAGGGAAGTTCCGGATGCTTGACATCATAATATCGACCGTCCGTCAAAGTTACACGAAACGGCCGGAAAGGCACTTGTCTCAGAAAGTCACGGAAATCGTCGGCGAGCATGTTGCGATCCTGACATCATGCCGCGATCCAACTTGAGCGGATGTTACGCCAACACCTCGTTGATCGCCGCCGCCTGCGGATCCGCCATCGGGATCGGCCGGCCTTCGTGGTGGAAGTTGCGCGTCGGATTGAGGCCGAGGGCGCGGAAGTAGGTGTGGAACAAATGCCCGCCGTTGACCTGGCGATCCGCGATCGCGGTGCCGGTCTCATTCGTGCGGCCGATCAAGGCGCCGCCGCGGACGCCGCAGCCGGCCATCGCCACGCTGAACGAGCGGCCCCAGTGGTCGCGGCCATAGTTGCGATTGATGTTCGGCGTGCGGCCGAACTCGGACATCACGACGACCAGCGTCTTTTCGAGCATGCCGCGTTGTTCCAGATCGTCGAGCAGGGTGGCGAACGTCTTGTCGAACTCACCGAGTTGTTCGATGTGGAAGTCGAAGTTTTCGTGGTGCGTGTCGTAATTGGAATGCGTGACCTTGACGAACGTGACGCCCGCTTCGAGTAGGCGACGCCCGAGCAAGCAGTGCCGGCCGAACTCGTGATTGCCATAACGATCGCGGATGCCCATCGGCTCCTGGCTGAGATCGAAGAGGTTGCGGCGCTGCATGACCTGCTGCGCTTGCGCGTAGGAGTTGGTGTACGCTTCGGTGTCGGCGCTGCGGCGCGTTTGGGCGAAACGGCTGTTGAGACGGTCGCGCAGATCGTTGCGCTCACTGTCGGCGAGTTCCGTTAACGTGGCGGGGCGAACCAGGTTCGCGGGCGGGCTTCCGTCAGCGAGCGTCACGGAGGCGTAGCGCGGTCCGAGGAACGCGGAATCGTTGCGATTGAAGCCGGACTCGCCGCGCGGCGACACGTGGATGTAACCCGGCAGCGGGCTGTCTTCGTTGCCCAGCAGTTTCGCGACCGCGGAGCCGAGGTGCGGGTAACGCTCGGCCGGATTTTGGCGGCGGCCGGTTTGCATGAAATAAGCGCCCTGGCCATGATCGTCCGTCATGACGGTGACGCTGCGAACGATCGCGAGGTTGTGCGCCTGGCGAGCGGTATAGGGCAGCAATTCGCAAAGGTGCGTGCCGGGGACCGACGTCGGAATCGCCTGGAACGGACCGCCGGTCGCGGTGCCGGGCTTCGGGTCCCAGCTTTCGAACTGGCTGACGCCGCCGGAGAGGAAGATCACGAGCACGCGCTTGTCCTGCCGGCGAATCTCGTCGGCGTTCGCGACGGTGAGCAAGTCTTTGAAGCCGAGCATCGAAGCGCCGGCGACGGCGGCGCCACCCAGAAACTGACGGCGCGAAAGAGCGTGAGCCGGCGAATTGCAAGCGTAGTGAGCGTTCATCGAATCCCCCCTTGAAAGAACGTTCGGTGTGACAAGGAAACGTGGCGTATGCGTTGGCGGGAGCCGTTGGCAGTAATCGTTGTTAAATCTTACTTAACAAATCGGCAGCGTGCAATCCTTAACTTGATTTTCCCAAAAGTTCCGCCGCCACGCGCCGATCGGAAAAACCGGCACGCAAGCTGCATCAATGCGATATAATAACGCCCAAATCGATTGTGAAATCCGCACAGCATATCTGGATTCGCAACAGCAGGAGTCGATCGCGATGAACTTGCAGATGATTTGCATCGACCGATCCTACTACAGCCTGCCTGGACATCTGGCATCGGGCAAGTTGTACCGCGTTGGCCGATCGTCGGATTGCGATTTCGTTTTGAAGGACAAGTCCGTTTCTCGCTATCACGCGGAGGTGACGGTCAATGAGGACCGTATTTTCGTAAAGGACCTCGGCAGCCGCAACGGCACGTTCGTCGAAGATTGCCGCATCGAGGAAGCCGAGGTGCTGCCGACGCAATCAGTGCGGTTTGGCAATGCCCAATTTCAGCTGATCGGCTATGGAGATCAGCCGCCGAGCCGAGACGATTCCATGGCGCCCACTTTCGTCGTCAACTCGACGGGCACCGCGGCCGCGGCGTTGAAACAACTATCGGACGCCCAGAGGCGCGTGCTTGACCTGCTCCTGGAAGGTAAATCGGAAAAGGAAGTGGCGTCGAAGCTGCGCATCAGCCAGCACACAGTGCACAATCACGTCAAGAAAATCTACCTGAAGATGAGCGTCAACTCACGGCCGGAGCTGCTGGCATTGTTTGTCACGGAGGAGCGGCCCGTTGCGGGACGGAAATAGGCATCAATGATTGAACCGGAATTCCGCCGAGGTAATCAACGCCCACGCCAAATCCTGCAAGGCCGCAACTCGATCGGCGCTGCGGCGCGTCAGGTAATCGGACACTTCTTTGCTTTCCTCGGTGCTCGGCCGTCTCGAAAGGACACTTAGGTACAATTCCTCAGCGACTAGCGCCGCGTCCTTTTGCGCATTCGCCCGATCGAGCAAGCTGCCCGGCCGCGGCGTCAGCCATTCGCGCAGTGTCGCGCCGTTCGCCAGGAAGAGCGTCTGATCGAGCGTCGCCTCGAAATCCTGATTGAACGCCGCGTCCCCCGCTTGCGTGCCGAACAAATTGACGATCGGCGTCGCCAATCCCGTCATCTTTGCGTAAATGGCTGCAGCGTTCGCCTTCGGCTGGGCCTTGCGCTCGGCGGCGATCATGCCCGTCGCCTGCAAAAGGCTGAACGCGAACTGCTCCGGCGTCATCGCTTTCAACGACGCGACGCCGAAAACCTTGGGATCGATGTCCTTCCCCTTCGGCATCTCGCTGGTCCGCTGGTACGCGTCGCTCAAGACGATCGCGCGAATCATCGCCTTGACATCATGCTTGCTGGCCACGAATTCATCGCTTAACATCTGCAACAATTCCGGATGCGACGGCGGATTGGCGTCGTGATCGTACTCGACCGGATCGATGATGCCGCGGCCCATCATGAACGACCACAAGCGATTTGTGGTGGCACGCGCGAAACGTGGATTGTCCTTCGTGACGATCTGGTCCGCCAACTGCGCTCGCCGGCTGTACTTCGGAATGCCACGCTCGCCTTTGGCGACCGGCTTGACGTATTCCTGTCCTTTGTCGAACTTCGGCTCTTTCAACTCCTTGCCATCCGGCAGGCGCGGCCCCGTGTTCTTCGTGACTTTCGGTACGAACACCGATTGAAAGCTCACGTCCCCTTCGGCCTTCTCGGCGTAAACGGAAATCTTGGTGCCCTTGTCCGCGAACAGGTAGCCACGATTGATGAACGCCAGGACGCCGTAATAAAAGTCCTGCTTGTACGCATCAACCAGCGGGTGATCGTGACATTGAGCACAATGCAGGTTCATGCCGAGGAACAGCCGGGTGATGTCCTTGGTGAGCACGTTCGGCTCGGCGTCGCGGTCGAGGTAGAACCGGGCGGCGGGGCGCGTCTTGGGATCGGTGCCGTCGGCGGACAGGATTTCACGGAAGAACTGATCGTACGGCTTGGTCGTGGTGAACGACGTTTGCAAAAACTCGCGCCATTCCGGGCGTTTGACGTGCTTGTCCGGCCGGCGGTCCATCAAGAGCACGTCGAACAGGTTCGTCATGTGTCGAGCGTAGCCGTCGCCGGCGAGCAGTTTGTCAACCAATTTGACTCGTTTGTCGGGCGCTTGATCGGCAAGAAAGGCGCGGGCCTCGTCACTCGTCGGGATGACGCCGGTGAGATTGAGATAAACGCGGCGAACAAATTCCTCATCGCTGGCGCGCGGCGCCGGAGCTTCCTTCAAACCTTTCTGGATGTGCTGATCGATTCGTTGCGATAGCGTCGGCTGAGCCAGCGCCACATTCGTCAATATCAGGGAACAAACGCACGCGATCCAGGCGGGAGAAGGAAGGGACATCCCAGAACTCCTGATGGAATGAATCGGCAGGCGGGAAACCGACGGCGGGATTACTAACGTCAAGCCTACTCGACTATGAGGATGTGTCAAGCGCGAAAAAAACTCGGCTTCGTGGTGGCAAGATTCCGATCTTGCCGGGTACATTGGCAAGATCGGAATCTTGCCGCCACATTCGATCGGACTCAGAATGAAAAAAAAAGCCGCTTGCGACGCAGCACTCGTGCTGCGCTGCAAGCGGCAATATAGATCGATCGTTCAAACTTTGCCGGCGAGACTCAGCTCTTTCAGCCACGACGCGGGAATCGGACGATCAACGTCTTCATCCGAGAAACGCCAGCTATTCAGGGCGTCCTCGCCGAGCACCCACGAAAAGTAGGCGCGGCGGTTATTGACCATCGTCGGAAAGCCAATTCTGCCCAGGAGTTCGTCAAGCACAACCAAGCCCAGTTCGCGCAACTCGGTATGCGCGACTTCGAGTTCCTTCTCCGCCTTAGCGACTTCTTCCTTGACCTCGTAACGGCGTTTACGGCCCGGCCAATCGAGCGAATGCCTGCCTCGATCGAGCCGATCTTCTTCCGGGTGCAACAGCGCGATGGCGCGGTTGGCAACCACAATGTCATTGGCGATGCGCTGCACCAGAGGCAACATCTTGTGGACCGTCTTCAGGCTCAAGACCACTTCGTTGCGCTCAGGTGACTCGGACGCGTCCGAGGTCGGGTAGCTTCTGGAGCCGCTCATCGGTGTTCCCCTTCTCGATGATGAGGGCCAAAAGGGATCTCTAATACCATCATACGTCGAATTCAGTCAAAGCGCGACGAAAAAAAAGAGAGATATTCCACCCTGATTCGGGCATCGCTCCGAACAGGTTTCAAGGTCTCCCCATCTTCCGGTGTTTCGCCGCTCGGACCCAGCCGCGAAAGTCGGCGCACGAAAAAAGCGGGGCGAATTCGCGAGTTTGTCCTCGATTTTTCGGGCGGTCGGCTTAGAATCCAACAGGGTTTCATCCACATCCCAGGTTGCCCGCATGAACGTTGCACCTCCGCCGTTGTCCGCGTGCTCGGCCTGTCAAACCATCCTAGACGGCAATGGAACTTGCCCGCGTTGCCGCGCCCCGGAGGACTGGCACGACCAGATTGAGGCGATCGAGTTCGTCATCCGCCGAGTGCGCGACTGGCACAAGGAGGGGCAGCTGAGTGATCGCCAACTGCAAACGCTTACGGACATTTACGATAAGCGCAAAGCAGAGATGAATGCAGCCGCGAACGGCTGGCAGACCTTTCAAGCCGACGCGAGCTTTCAACGGCGCGATCAGTGCTGGAGTTGTCAAGAATATCTGTACACCAGTTCGTCGCATTGCACGGAATGCGGAGCGCCGATCACGCATCCGGGCGTCACGTCCCTTCGTTATTGGCGATTTCTGTACGGAGAACTCGAAAGGCTCGAGGACTCCGGCTGGCTCACGCTTCGGCAAGCGCATCAATTTCTCAACGACACGCAGGAACGCATCGACTCCTTGCAGCGGAAGCTGGAAAGAGAACGAGCGGTGCCGGTCATTCCCGTACCTGAAGAAGAACCGGCGCCGGCGAAAAAAAAGCGCCGCCGACGACCGGAGGATGAGCCGGCCGAAGAAGCGACGCCGCGCCGCAGCTTTTTAGAAGTGATGCTCGATCCGCACACGATTCAATGGCTGCTCGCGGCGGGCGGCGCGCTCATCGTGTTGGGTTTGATCATTTGGCTCACCAGCATCGGCCTATTCGATAACCCCGCCCTGGTGGCCATTCTGCTGGGGTTTTTGAACGCCGTTTTGCTCGGCGGCGGTTGGGCGATCATCTTGGCCACGCGTTACAAGAACGCGGGCCGCGCATTGACCCTGCTGGCGTGTCTGGTCATGCCGCTCAACTTGTGGTTCTACCATTGGCACAGCCTGATCACACTCGACAATCATCTCTGGGTCGCCGCGCTCGTTTGTTGCGTGCTCTACACGGCGTCGGCGCTGGTTCTCAAGGATTCGCTGTTCGTTTACGTTCTGGTCGGCGGCATCACGCTGACGGGGCTGCTCATCCTGGCCCAGATGAACCGCTTCGGCGAAGTGTTTGCGCCAACGCTGCTATTGATCATCCTTGGCCTGATCTCGTTGCACGCCGAGCGCGCGTTTCCGCCCGGCGACGGGCCGTTTGCCCGCGAACGCTTTGGCATGGCGTTCTACTGGTCGGCGCAGCCGTTGTTTGCCGTTGGCTTGCTATTGCTTCTTGGCGGCCAGATCGTCGGCTGGCTGCATGAGCCGATTTTCCGCCATTTTGGATTGCGCGAACCGCCGGACGTTTCCAAGCACGAGTTCTTGCCGTGGACGTTGTTGATTGTGCTTGCGGGGACGTATGCGTTCATCTACGCCGACCTGGTGGTGCGACGCATCGGCGTCTATTTGTATTTCGCCGCGATCACGCTGTTGTGGGCGGAGATTCAGATGCTTGTGCTGTTGGCGCCGGCCG
>DAIOGM010000072.1:0-9270 GCA_036745215.1 Gemmataceae bacterium | reverse complement strand
CTTGTCCATCGCCTCGGCGATCAGCTCACCGATCTGGGTGTCACCGGCCGAGATGGAGGCGGTGGTCATCATCACCCTGGCGCTGACGGCATTGGCGATCAATATCGTTCAGGCGGCGTTATCGAGCAAAAGCGGCGTATTGCGGACAATCGCGCCGCTCGGCATCTTCCTCAGCATCGCGCCAGTGCTCCTGGGTGTCGTGTTGCACTTCCGCGCGACCAATATCGTGATCCACGATCTCTTGCGCTGGCCGTTCACGATCACCTGGTGGCACGTCGGCGCCATGGCCGTCACCGCGATCTGTTGCAGGGCAGGGGCGTATCTTTATCGGCACACGTTCCCGGAGATTTCGTACATCTATTTCTTCGCGACCGCGGCGGCGACGCTCATCGGCGCGGCCGAGCTGGCGTGGATGCTCGGCTTGCAAGCTTGGGAGCTGGAAGCGCCGCTCGTGATGATCATCCCGATTCTCTATCTCATCGCGTCACACTTCTATAAGGGGCACACGCCCGAACGACCGTTGATCTGGGCGGCGCATGCCTCGACGGTCGTGATGATCCTTTGCAGTCTGTGGGCCGCGGTGGCGCCGCAAGTCGTCCCGGGCGTGCAAGGCCGTGCGCACAACCTGCTCCTGTCCGCTTTCTGTCTGGAGGCGGCGCTCTTCTACGGCCTCGCGGGCGTCTTGCATCGCTCACAAGTGAACCTGTACCTGGCGGCCGTCATGTTCTGCGGGGCGGTTTGGCAAGTGTTGATCTCGTTCAACTTGCCGAGTGAATTCTACGTCATTGCGTTCGCGTTGACGGGCTTCATCTTGCTAATCCTGTACCGAGTCGGCGTCTTCGAAAAGCTGGAAATGCCGACTGTCGATCGCGCCGTCTTTCAATCGGCCAACGCGCTTTCGACGCTAGGCTTCGTTTCCGGCGCCCTCTTGTCCCTGAGCCGAGCTTTGATGACTCAGGACGCGCTGGCGCGTCTCGATAATCCCGCCGGCGGCGGGCAATGGGAGAACCCGGTCTGGAGGATGATCTTCCTCTTGGCGTTCCTCGCCGTCATCAGCGTCATCTCCGCGTGGCTCGTGCATCATGCCGTCTGGCGACGCGTGCATCTGGCGTTGAGCGTCGTCAACGGCGTCTTGATTGCGGTCATGGTCCACAAGGTCAGCGTGCTGTCGCCGTGGCAGAAACTGGAGATCATCACGGTCGTCGTGGGCGTCGTACTCCTGGGCCTGGCGTTCTTCGGCTGGTGGCGCGAGACGGAAAAGGCCAGCGATCTCGTCAGCATCGCGTTCGTCTTCGGCAGTTTCTGCCTCGTCGTGCCGATGCTCGTGGCCGCCGGCGTGCACCGGTTTTGGTTGCACGATCACGAACCACGCCTGGACGATCTCGGCGTGATCCTCGGTTGCCTTGTGCTGTTCGCCGCCGGCGTCGTGTGCCGAATCAAGGCGACGACTTTGATCGGGACCGGCACGTTTGCCGTTTATCTGTTGATCATCTTGATTGATTTGCATCGCCATCTGGCACAGCAATGGATCATCGGCATCTATTTGACGGCAGGCGGCGCGGTGCTGTTTGGTTCCGGGCTGTTTTTGAGCATATATCGCGATCGGCTGCTGGCGTTGCCGGAGAAGATTCGTCGCCGCGAGGGGATTTTCCGCATCTTCGATTGGCGGTGACCAAACGTCGTTTACGTTTAGCGCTCGTGTGGCGCCACGCGAGCGCTAAACGTCAAAAAACGCCGCCGCCCAGTCGCGCATTTCTATCGAAACTCCAGACCCCTGCACCGCGACCGCGCCGCAATGGCGTTCGCCGAGATCGAACTGCTGAAACTGCCAATCGCAAGCCACAAAATCCGCGAGCGGCCGAAATCCGATCAGCCGGCTTATGTCCAGATCGAACGCGAATGCGTCGAGCGGAAACATTAGTCCTCGGCCAATGCCCTTGACGTACGCTTCTTTGAGCGTCCAGATTGCGACGAATGCGTCCGCACGCTGCTCTTCCACCAACGATTCCAGATGGCGAGCTTCGTCGGCGGCGAAGTAGCGTTTGGCCAGGCCGACGTAATCGACGCGGCGACGGCGTTCTTCGATGTCCACGCCGACTTCGCGCTCGCGGCTCACCGCCAAGGCCACGGCGCCGCGGCTATGCGTGAGATTGAAGCACAGCGGCGCCGCGCCGTTGGCGTCAAGTATGGGCTTACCGAAGGCCGTCGCGCCGAATTGCAAAGCGGCGCCGTCGCCTCGCAGATAGCTGGCGAGCACGCTGCGCATCAACCCGCGCGACAACAGGAATAAGAGTCGATCTCGCTCTTGTCCAAATTGTTGCATTCGTGCGATTTCCTGCGGCGAAAGCAGCGCGCCCATGGCGTCCAGGCCGGCGGAATCGACACAATCGACATTCACGTGCCAAACGTGAACTTCGTCGGCGTCGATGGTGTGATGAGGTCGCCGCAGCATGGTGGTGGTCAATCGATTGGTTCAATGACGAGGCACGACACATTGTCGCGCGATCCCGACGTAATCGCAAGCTTGCACAGGGCGTCGGCGCATTGCTGAACGTCGCGAATTTGTTTCATCTTGTCAAGAATTCGGTCGTCGGTAACAACACCGTGCAACCCGTCGGTGCACAGAAGCAAACGCTCGCCGGTGCGCAATGGGACGTGCTTGACCTCGGGGTTGTCGCCGACTTCTTTGCTGCCGAGGTATTTCCACAGGACGTTACGGAACCGGTGAGTCTTGGCTTCGGCGGGCGTGATGGTCTTGTTGTCCACCAGGGCCTGCGCGAGCGAATGATCGATCGTGAGTTGCTCGATCGCCGCATCCTTCACATGATAGATTCGGCTATCGCCGATGCCGGCGATCAGGACGCCGTCGTGTCCCTGCCGGAACAGGGCCAGTACGATGGTGGTGCCGCAGTTCTTCAAGTCGGGGTCTTTGCTCAGCTCGATGACTTCCGCGTTGGCCGCCACCAGGGCGCGGCGAACCGCGTCGCGGGCTTCGTCAGTCGTCGCGGTCTTCGTCAAGTTCTTTTTCAATTCCCGGCCCATGGCGGCAAAGGCTCGCTCGGCAGCGACTTGGCCGCCCACCTTGCCGTTGCTGACTCCGCCCATGCCGTCTCCGAGCATGCACAAGGTCGCGTCGGACAAATCTTGCAATGAGATCGCGTCGTCGTTGAATTCGCGGACATCGCCCAGCAACGTGCATTTGCCGACCTTCAGCTTGGCAAATTCGATCGGCGCTTTGCCATCGTCCGGTTTGGGCTGCGCGTCCACATTTTTCTTGGGATCGACCGCAGGCTGCTGGGAACATGCGCTGATCAATCCAGTGATGAAGAGGCCAGCGAACAACATTTTGCTAATTGAATAGAATCCTGATGCAGACATTGGCGTTTGCCCTCCGCGCGTCGGCGATGTTCTTGTGATTTTAGCAGCGTAGGCCGTGGTTGCGCGCAAAAACCGCAATCGCCGCTTGACTTCTTTGTGGAACGGGCGAAACTCGTCTTTCGCTCATGACCCGGAGATCATCCATGGAACTCTATGAAATGACCTGGCCGAAAGTCGCGGCGCTCTCCAAGGACACGACCGTCGTGATTCCGATTGCGGCCCTCGAGCAGCACGGTAAACACATGCCGGTCTTCACCGACAGCATGCTCCTGGGCGAGGTCATTCGCCGCGTCAAAGAGACGCCCGTCAAGGATCGCGTGCTCTTCACACCATTGCAATGGCTCGGCAACTCGCATCATCACATCGATTTCCCCGGCACGATTTCCGCGTCGCCGCGCGTGTACATGGATATGCTCATCGACCTGGCGGAGAACATGATCTTCCACGGCTTCCGCCGCATCGTGTTCATCAATGGCCACGGCGGCAACATCGTGCCCGCGCAACAAGCGCTTTTTGAGTTGCGCCAAAAAGTGCGCTCGCGCAATGATTTGTTATTATTGAGCACAACGTACTGGACGCTCGGCGGCAAGCCATATGAAGTGGACAAATCGATCAAACAAACGCAGATGGGGCATGCGTGTGAATACGAGACCTCGATGATGCTGCGGATCGCACCGCACCTGGTGGTCGAGCACACGAAGGTCGCGGAGGTGCCGTTCGGCGTCGCGTTCGCGCCGGCGCATCGGGCGTGGATCACGAAGGACCGCACGGAGCCGGGGCACATCGGCAATCCGGCGCTCGCGACCGCGGAGAAGGGCGAGACGATCTTTCGCGTGTTCTCCGCGGACGTGGTGAAGTTCCTGGAACGCGTTGTCGCATGGGACGGTAAATCTTGGGATGCGTGATTTTGTCGGGTACAAAATGGACCACGACCAGCGATTCAAAAACCTGTTGCGCCATTTCTTCGCGGAGTTTCTTCGGCTCTTTTTCGCGGATTGGGCAGCCCGGCTGGATCTCTCGCGCGTCGAATGGCTCGATAAGGAGTTGCATTCACAACCGCCAGAAGGGCCGCTGCACTCGCTCGACATGGTGGCGCGCGTCGCCGCCAAGGAGCCGGTCGAAGGCTGGCACAAAGACGCGCCTTGGCTCGTTTTGGTGCACGTCGAAATCGAATCGCCGGACCAGACGACACGCATCAAGCCGCGCTTGCCCGAATATTACTACCATCTTCGCAATGCTCATGGCGTGCCGGTATTGCCGATTGTCATTTACCTCAATGTGCAACTCGACGGCATCGGCATCGATATGTACACCGAACGATTCTGGGAATTGGAAGTCATCACTTTCCGCTATCTCTATGTGGGCTTGCCGGCATTGGATGGTGTAAAATACGTTCAAGGAGACAGTTGGTTGGGAGTGGCGTTGGCGGCATTGATGCGCATCCCGAAGGATCGCGTCGCCTGGCTCGGCGCCGAAGCGTTGCGACGCCTGGGCGGCGCTCCGCTCAACCCGCACGAGCGCTTTCTCTTGGCGGAATGTGTGCAAGCATACCTACCCTTGGACGACTTGCAGAAACAGGAATATGAAAGACTGCTGCAATTGGAGACCTATTCGGAGGCGCGACAAATGAACAAGACCGTCTATGAAGAAGGACTCGAAAAAGGCCTCGAAAAAGGCCTCGAAAAAGGACTGGAAAGAGGTCGCCAAGACGTTGCGTTGGCCCTGCTCGAAGAACGTTTTGGCACCATATCTGAAAGCTTGCGCAAACATGTTGAAAGCCTCGGCAAGGAAGCACTAATCCAACTGGTCGCTCGTGCCGCTCGGGCGGACACGCTGGATCAAGCCGGTCTGTCGCAATTTCGCGACTAAGGGATTGTCATGACCGTTGAACGCTCGGCGACGTGGCGATGGGGCGTATGCAGCCTTCTGCTTCTCGCGGCCATGTTGATGTACATGGATCGGCTCACGCTTTCCCAACTCGCGACCACCATCACGGTCGAGTATTCGCTCTCGAACGAGCAATTCGGACTGCTGGCCACAGGTTTCAGTCTGGCATTCGCCAGCGGTGCGTTGTTTTTCGGTTTTCTCGTTGACCGCGTGGGCCCGCGCTGGTTGTATCCAACCGTCCTGATCGGCTGGTCCGCCGCGGGTGTCGCGACGGCCTACTCGCAAATCATCGGCGCCTGGTTCATCCCCGACGATCCGACGTTATTGCCGACGCTGGGCGCAAGCACAATTGCTCTCGCCGGAGGGGACGGCCCGCTCGCCGCCGCGTCTTGTCTATTTCCCGGCAGAACGCAGGTCAGCGATCAAGCCTATCTCGGCTTCATGTTGTGCCGCATCATGCTCGGCTTTTTCGAAGCCGGGCATTGGCCGTGCGCATTGGTGACGACGCGCATTATCCTATCGCGCGGCGATCGCACGCTCGGCAATGGCATCCTGCAAAGCGGCGCCTCGCTTGGCTCGATCCTCACGCCCTTCGTCGTGATGCCGATGGTGACCGATGACCTCGGCGGCTGGCGTCCGCCCTTCATGACGATCGGCCTCATCGGTATGCTGTGGGTCGTTCCGTGGCTTCTGGTTATACGTCCCGGCGATCTCGATCGGACGACGACGCCTTCAAACAATTCGATCGCGGATTCATCGCCGTCGTACTCGCGCGGCGATCTTTGGCGCATGGTGGCGGCGCTGGTCATCGTTGTCATGACCATCAACTTGACCTGGCAATACTTCAGCAACTGGCTGCCAAAATATCTTCAGGAAACGCATCGCTACACGCGCGAAGAGGCCGGCTGGTTCACGTCGGCGTATTACGTCTCCGCGGAAATCGGCTGTCTCGCCGTCGGCTTTCTCGTGAAGTGGATGATCGACAGCGGCTGGGAAGTGCACCGTGCTCGGCTAGTGACTTTTTGCGTTTGCGCGGGCATGACATTACTCGCGGTCGGCGTCGCCTACTTGGAAACGGGGACGGTGTTATTGATCCTGCTGCTAATTGTCGCCGCCGGCAGTTTGGGGTTTTATCCCAACTACTATTCGTTCACGCAGGAACTGACGCGGATGCATCAAGGCAAAGTCTCCGGCGCGCTCGGCACCGTTGCCTGGATTGGCGGCGCGCTCATGCAATGGCTGGTCGGCAAAAACATTGACGACACGCGCTCCTACGCCAACGGAATCATCATGGCAGGCCTGATGCCGCTGCTGGCCTGCGCGGCGCTTTGGCTGCTTTGGCCGCATCGGGAGGCCAAGCGTCCCGCGCCGGCAGCGGAACCGAGTCTGGACCTCTCGACGGCGATCAAGGAAGTTGACACTCGAATTCGCGAGTCCTAGGTCGCCCTATAATGATGATGGCGACGCACGTCTTGGCTCCGCGAGGACTCCGTCATGCTCGATGCCTTCATCATCTCCGCCGTTCGCACGCCCATCGGCAAATTTCTCGGCGGTCTGGCCGAAATGTCCGCGCCGGAACTCGGCGGCCGCGTTTTGAAAGAAGCCATGCAGCGTGCCGCGATCGCACCCGCCGCCGTCGATGAAGTCATCATGGGCAGCGTCTTGCAAGCCGGGCTCGGCCAAAATCCCGCGCGACAGGCTGCGCTGAAGGCGGGGCTGCCCGACACGATTGCGGCGTTCACGGTCAACAAGGTATGCGGTTCCGGTTTGAAAGCGGTCATGCTGGCGGCTCAGGCGATCCGCGCCGGTGACGCCGACGTCATCCTCGCCGGCGGCATGGAATCGATGAGCAGGGCGCCGCACCTGTTGTTCAACGCGCGTTCCGGCTGGAAGATCGGCGATCAGAAAGCCGTCGATGCCATGATTCACGATGGCCTGTGGTGCGCGTTCGAAAACTGGCACATGGGCGAGGCGGCGGAACACATCGCGAGCAAGTGCGGCATCGGTCGCGCCGATCAGGATCGCTTCGCCGCGCAAAGTCATCAACGCGCGGCACAGGCGTGGTCGCAAGGGGCCTTCGCGAAAGAAGTGATGCCGATCACCGTCGGCGTTGGCGCGAAGGCGAAGACGGTAACGCAGGACGAAGGCTTCCGCGCCGACACGACCGCGGGCGCCATGGCGAAACTCAAGCCCGCGTTCAAGACCGACGGCACGGTCACCGCCGCTAACGCGTCCATGATTTCCGACGGCGCCGCCGCCGTCGCCGTCGTCTCGAAGCGCGGCCTCGAGAAAACGAGCGCCAAACCGATGGCGCGCATTGTTGCGTATGCGACTTCGGGCATTGCACCGAAGGACATCTTTCTCGCGCCCGTCGGCGCGGTGCGCATGGTGCTGGAAAAAGCGCAGCTCAAGTTTGGCGACATCGATCTATTCGAATTGAACGAAGCGTTCGCCGCTCAGATGCTCACGTGCAACCAGGACCTCAAAATCGACGAGGCCAAGATCAACGTCCACGGCGGCGCCATCGCGCTCGGCCACCCCATCGGCGCCTCCGGCACGCGCGTACTCGTGACGCTGCTCCACGCCCTGGAGCGCCGCAATCTTCGCCGCGGCCTGGCGTCCTTATGCCTGGGCGGCGGCAATGCGGTGGCGATGATTGTGGAGCGCGGGGCAACGTGAAAATGCCCCAACGCGGGCTGACCCTTTTACCCAACAATACTTGGGTAACAAGTCGACGCCGCAAGCCATTTGGTGCAAACGTTTTGCGAACTCACCAATGCCCTGTTACCCACAAAACGCACGCAGGGGGGCGCATCGATCTCGATGATTACTCCAACGGACATTGACAAACCTCGGCCTAAATAACAATTCCGCAAATGTGGTCACTACGATTTCGTGATTGGTGCAATCTTCACCATGTCGAGCTTGTGGATCTTGTCGCGGCGGACTTCGAATACCTTTGGCAAATGCTGGTGTTTGCGGATGAAGACCATCCAGTTGTTGCTGAGGCCGGTGATGGGGCCAGTGGATTCGACCGTTTGCAGGGCGAGATGGTTATACATGTCGAGCTTGGCCATCTCCAGGTCGAGGCCGCCCATCGAGTTGTTGACGAAGGATTGCTTCATGATCTTGCCCGGCTGAGTGATGGCGATGTGGCCGACCGCGGCCTTGGGGCCTCCGGGCATGACGCGGCCGGCGGCATCGACGCGAGCGATGATGTACTTCTTCGACGGATCGACCTTGGACAGATCATCGAGCGCGTCTTTGTCCAGAGCGCCCGCGGCCCACTGGAAAATCGTGGTGATCACGGCGCCGGGCTCCGGGTCGCCTTTTGCGGGCTTGGCGTTCCAGGCGTTGCCTAGCAGATGATGATAGATGTAGCTGCCGACGAAGCCGTTGCAGTCGAGGCCAATGTTGTCGTCGGCCCATTGCTGGAGGAGTAGGGGGGGTACGCCGCCGACGCGATACGCCAGTTGCAAAACGAGCTGGCAATCCTCGGGCGAACCCTTGCCGATGAAGGGCCGCTGGATGGCGACGCCGATTTCGCCCCAGCTCGCGACGGATTGCGTTTGGCCGTTGATGAGGAAGCTGAGGCGATAGGATTTGTTCTTTTTTTGCTCGGTGAAAAGATGCCCTGCGATGGCGCCGAGGAGGCCATCCTTGGTCGGCTTGGGGTCGCCGAGGCGATAGCGGCGAATGTGGACCGGGTACGCTTCCGCGGGTCCGGGAACCATGATGGGCAGGTAACGATCGGCATATTCGGTTGGTGTCATGATTGGTTCCTTGGGTTGACGATTGGCGCTCGTGGTGAATGATGGAGGGCCTCATCTATGGAAATTGCGCTGGCACGCGATTTCGGCCAGATTGACTGCCGATTCCCGTCGTTTTGCATGAGCCAAGTAAATCACGGCGCGGCGAAGCCGCAATTAATGCAAAAATCCGAAGCGGAGGGCTTGGTTCACAATCAGAAACACTCTGCGTTCTCTGCGCCTCTGCGTTTCTAAA
>DAIOGM010000071.1:0-22280 GCA_036745215.1 Gemmataceae bacterium | reverse complement strand
GACGAAATCTTCCGCATAGAGGAGCTTGCTGCCGCCGCGGCGAACGGCGTCGAGGACTTCGTTGAAATACGCCATCGTTTCTTGCGTGCGTACTTGAGCGGGGGCCGTGCGATTTTCGGCGAGGCCGGGCCAGACGATGGGCGGCTTTTCCAGGACGATCACGTTGACGCCGGCTTCGGCGGCTTCGCGGACGTAGGGGGCGTGCGCGTAATTGGCGCAGCAGATGTTGTCGATGTCGGGACGCGCCTTGGCGAGCATTTCGGCGTGCGTCGTGAATGCGCTGGTGATGCCGCGCGATTGAGCGAAGGCTTGAGCGCGTTCGAATTTTCCCGAGGTGACGCCGGCGAGTTCGATCGTGATATTGTTTTTGTGCGGGATCAAGCCGTAACACGCCGTCGTGTAGCTGGCGGCGAAACCGGTGCCGTTGATGGTGACGCGGAGCGTTCTTGGTGTCATGATGGTCGTTCCTTTGAGTGCGGGTGAGCTTGTTATGCGGAACGTGCGTAGCTTTTCCAGGGTTGCAGGACACGCAGAATCTTGTGTCATTTTGGGGCGTACCGAGATTAGAATGTTGAGATCGCTGACTCGCGTAACGGCGAGGCGGAGCCTCGCGGCAGTGCGGTCCCAGGCAGAGCCTGGGACCGAGGGTTCGGGCTGTTGCATTAACAGGAGGCGTTCATGAGCAGGCGCATCTTGATTCTTGTCGCTTTCGTTTGGTGCCTGCCGGCGGTCGCAAGGGCTCAGTTGACGCCGGAGGAGTACAACCAATTCAATCGGCTCATTGCGGAGTCGGACACCAAAACGGCGCTTGAGATACGGATGAAATTGATCGGCGACGCCATCGATCGCGAAGGCAATTTGAAACCGAATGCCAGTCCCTTGATACCCGTGGATATGAAGCGCGCTCGCATTCCGGTGGCGGAGGGGTCCGCGTTCCTGTTGCAACGGATCGATCATGCGTCGGATGCGGTTCGCCGCACCGTCGTTCGCATGCTGGGCGCATACGGCGTTGAAGCGAAGGCGGCGGCGCCGGCTGTGCTGGAGCGAATCAAGAAGGAAACGGCGTTGCCGGTGCGAACCGAAGCAATCCTCGCTTTCTCCAAGATGGCGCCGCGCGACGCAGAGGGCGCGGGCGTCATTCTCGAATTGCTCACGGGCGATGAAAAGGACAACACCACCAACAAAACGGCGCTGCAAGCGTTGATCGCGATGTCGGCGGTCGTGCCCAAGTCGGCGGAACCGCGGATCGCGAAGGCGTTGCAGAACCGGGCGACCGAGCTGGCCTTGTTGGCACATGAATTGATCGGCAAGATGCATGCGCTCGATCGACCGACGATGGAACAATTGCGAACGATGAAGGAAATCGATTGGCAAGAGACGCCGGATCATGGTTATTCGGTCCTGGCGAGCATCGGCGACGCCGGCGTCAAGGGGGAATTCGCGGTGCCGCTCTTGGTTGGCGTCCTGGAGTCGATGCCGCCGGTGTATCTGGAGTGCGCGGCCTTCGACGCGATGATGAAAACCAGGACAGGCAATCCGAAGGCGATCACGGCGATGCTCGATCGGATGGGCGGCAAGGACTTTTACGTACGCATCAAGGCGCGGGCGGCGCTCGGGTTCGCGGATACCAAGGAGCCGGCGGCGGCGCGGGCGCTGGCGGAGGGTTTGAGGCACCAGGATTTGCAGGTGCGTTTTGGCGCCGCGACGGAGCTGCGAAGTCGCGATCAGACGCTCCGATTGCCGCCGGCGGCGCACGCGGAGATGCTGGAGCCGCTGCTGGCGACGCTTGCTGAACTGGACGACATGGTGCCATTGAGCCATCTGGAAGCATACATTCAATTGCTGCGGCGTTTCGGACCCAAGGCGGCGGCGGCGGGGGAACCGATTGTAAAGTTCTATCAATCGGAGTCGTACTTCAAGAAACTGGGATCGACTGAGCTTTATGTGCGCGGCAAATTGCTGGCGGTGTTGGCGAACGTCGGCGTGCCGGAATCGGGGCGGACGCTCGTCCTTGAAGCGTTGAAGAAAGGGCCCGTGACGGCGGACAATGGTTTCGCGTTTGCGGCCGCGGCTCGCGCTGCGTCCAGTTTCGCCGACGCGGAAGAAACGACGCCGTTGCTCCTACCGGGGCTTTTGGTCAAGGGGCCGGAGCTGGCGTTGTATTTCATCGATTGGTCGGACGTCCCAGGCCAAGGCAAGCCGACGACGGTCCGGCTCGAAGCTGCTCGCGCCTTGGGCAAGCTCGGCGCGGGAGCGAAGGAAGCCTTGCCGTTTTTGCGCGAACTCGCGGAGGGGAAAGCGGATTCGCCGATCACGCTCGACTTGCCGATGCGACAGGAGGCTCGGCGGGCGTATCAAGCGATCTCCGGCACGCCGCTGCCGCCGGCGAAGGGGGTCTTCGCCGACGGCAAAAAAAACGACAACCTCCACCTCGACGAGCGCCTCAAGGTTCCGATGTTGCTCAAGTTGCGAAATGCTCGGCCGCAAGATGTATTGAAGCGATTGCAAGATGCAACGAAACTGCAATTCACGATGGACGAGAACGTCGATCCGAACATCCCGGTCTGGGCGTTCACGACGGGCAACATGCCGGCCTTTCAGACCATGCGATCGATGGCAAACGCCACGCCGATCCAGGGCGTTTGGGAAGATGTCGGCGACGGCTATCGGCTCATCGGCAAGAAATGGACGGACGAGGAGAAGATCGCCCGCATACCGAGAGCGCAGTTCCCGCCGTTCAAGGACGATTCGTTCGATCCGCTCTACGATGATCCGCGCCTGAAAAATTCCATCGCGCTCCAATTGAAGTCGGCCAGGATCGAGGACATCCTTCAAGTGATTCGCGACGGGACGGGCGTCACGCTCGCGGCCGAGAACGTCGATAAGGACGCGATCATCTATGGAAGCATCAGTTCGCCGGGTACGCCGGCGTGGTCGGCGATGCGCAATCTTGCGGAACATCCGCGCATTCAGGGGGAGTGGGTGATCGCGGGAGAAGGTTATCGATTGCGCGGCACGGCGCCGATCCAGCCGAAGTTGCAACCGCCGCCGGTTGTCATCGCGCAGCCGATTCCGCAGCTTCCGACGCAGCCGAAAGTCGAGGCGTCGCGTTCGGTCTGGGGATTTTACGCCTGTCTCGGCACGTTCACGGCGTTTGCGTTGTTGGCGGTGGGGGCATTGGTGTACGGCGTTCTCGGTCGTAAGATTGCGATTTGATTGCACGGTCCGTCGAGCAAGCGTCTCGCTTGCACGGAATTGTGCCGGCGAGACGCCGGCGCTACGACAAAGGAAAAACATGCAACCATCGCTCGCCGACTTGCTCAAAAAAGCACGCTGGATCGATCTGGAACAACCGCGATTTCAAGGCATGCCGATTCATCCCTCGCACAAGCCGGGTTACTTCTATGCATTGCATCGGCGCCATCGCGATACCTATCAACCGCAAACGCACGGGCCGCGCTCGGCGGCGTCCGGCGTGCTCACGATGATGGAGCACACCGGCACGCACATCGACGCGCTTTGCCACCAGGCGTGCGGCATGAAGTTCTTCGGCGACATCGACTGCAACAGCATCGAAACGCCCATCGGCTTCAAACAGCTCGGCGTCGAGCAGGTGCCGCCGCTCGTCACGCGCGGCGTGCTCCTTGATATCGCGACGTGGAAGGGCGTCCCGATATTGCCGCGCGATTACAGCATCAGCGCGGATGAATTGATCGCGTGCGCGAAAGCGCAGAACGTCATGATCGAGAAAGGCGACGTTCTCCTGGTTCGCACCGGTTTCGATACGCTCTGGAATGATGAAACGGCATATCTTCAGGCGGCGGGCGTGGGCAAATCGGGGACGCTCTGGGCCGCGGAACGAGGCGTGGTCGCCGTCGGCGCCGACAACATGGCGTGGGATACGCCGAAGGATGTCGATCCGGAAACGGGCGCGACGCTTTTCGCGCACATTCATTTGTTGACAAAGAAAGGCATCTACATCATCGAGAATCTAGACCTGCGCGAGCTGGCGGCGCTCAAGCAATATGCGTTCGCGTTCATCGGCATTCCGCTCAAATTCAACGGCGCGACCGGCTCGCCGCTGCGGCCGATCGCGCTGATTGAATGATTTGATCCGCGTTCCCAGGCGAAGCCTGGGAACGAGGTGAAAAACTATTTGCCGAGCTTCTTTTGCGCTTTCAGTGATTGGTCGATGCGCTCGATTTCCGGCATCGAAAGATGACGCCGGGTCGTCGTAAGCATCTTAACAAAGTGCTCGATTTCGTGATCTTGATAGGGATGGCCGATGTTGCCCTTGGCGGCGTCGCTGGTAGCGAGTGCCTTGCCCTTGGAATCGACAAACGCGAACCAGGGAATGCCGCCCTTGCCGGTCGTGTTGTAGCGGGTCAGGATTTCCTTGCCGCCGTCCATGCGGTCGATGTCGATCAGCACGTCAACAAACTCCTTGCCGAGAATGGGCGCGATTTCCGGCTGATCCATCCAATCTTCAAGGCGATGACACCAGCCGCACCAGGGCGCGCCGAAATGAAGGAAGACGAGCCGATCCGTCTTGGCTGCGCGATCGAGCCCGGCTTGCAGCACGTCCGCGGCGACCAGCGGTTTCGCTTCGTGCTTGGCAAGGAATTCGATTAACTTCTTGGCGTTGATCGCATTCTTGCCTTGCTCGCCTTTGATGTGGAACGGCTCCGATTGCTGATTGGCCAGCACCTTGCCGGTGCTGTCGAGAATGGTCAAGCAAGGCATCCCGTCCGTCAACAACGCCTGGTATTGCTTCGCGAGGTCGGCGTTCTTGGCGCCGGCGGCGACGTTGATCCATTCGTATTCGTAGAGGCGCTTCTTACGCAAGCCCGCGTCGGTAGTGAAGGTTTTATGCAAGAGAACGGACCAATCAGAAGCGTTGTCGCCCCAATGCACAAGCACGCGGCGATTGTTCTTCTTGGCGCGCTCGAGCGCTTTGTGCAAATCCGCCTTGGCGTCCGCGTTGGCGTCGAACGGGCTCGGCTCCGTCTTGGCCTGAGCGAACGCGAGTACAGGAGTCATCAACAACGAAGCGAGCGTCAAGCAAATCAAGGAACGCATGGCATATCCTCCTCTGGATTAGAACGCCATTTTCGTTCCCCAATGTATCGAGAATTGTCTTGGAATGCGAACAGAATTGTCAAACTGGCGAGCCGAGCCCCGTCAGGGGCCGGTTGGGTATGCGCATACTCAACCGGCCCCTGACGGGGCTCGGCTCGCCGAGTTAGCGCTACGGCGCTCGCAACGATTGGATGCGTGCGACCGCCTGGCGAGCCGACTCGGCGGTCGCGGTACGCAACAAGAGCATCTCCGGCGCCGGGTTCAGGTTCTTCGTCAGACTCAACTCAATCGGCGCCCAGGTGCCGCTCAGACTCGTCTCAAGTTTCTGAAGAGCCGAGATCAATGCACGGTCTTTCTTGGTCTGTGCGGTCTTGGCGAGTTCCTTCAGTAGCTCGTACGCCATGAATCGCTCGGCGGTCGGCTCCATCTTCTGATTCATGACCTGGCCCTTGGGATTGTTGTTCTCCAGGAGATGCTTGACGACGTTCGTCGCCGCCGCCGCGCCGCCGATGTCGAGCAACACCGCGGCGTTTTTGCTCTTGAGCGGCTCCGCGAGGAACGCTTTGAGATCGCTAACCTCCGGGTTTAAGGACATCGCGAGAATTGCGGTGCCTCTCGTGCGCAGCTCCGCATGAGCGGGATCGGCTTTGTACAGGGCAAACGTGGCCGCCAGGTCCAACGGCTTGGAACGCGACATGAATTCGACCAGGCGCTCGTTGGTCAGACGCTCCGGCGCGAATTCGATCATCGCGAGGGCGGCGGTATCCATGGCGCGATCGTCGTTGTGATTGAGCTGCTTTTCGTAGATGGCAATCGCATCGGCGTCGCGGGCGCCTTTGCGTCTCATGGCCGCGAGCGACGCGGACACCACGGCGGGATCGGCATGGTGATTTGCGAATTCGACAAGCTTGCCGACGCGCTCGAGAGCGCCGACGGCCTGATCGGCTACAGCCTTATCCGAGGATTTGATGAGCGGCACGAGATCCTGCGCCGCCTCGCTCCCGGCCGATTGCAGCGTGCCGAGCGCGTCAAGGTAAGCAAGCTGCACGTCGCGGACCGGATTGCGCAAACCCTGCTTGAGCGCGGGCAGATCCTTCGCCGTGACCATGCTGAGGCGATGGCGCAGATGCTTCTCCGCCTCGGTGCTGATCTGTTGATTCTTCCAGCCGACCAGCGTCGCCAGACGCTCGGCGTTGACGCGTTCCGGACCAAACTGGAGCAGGTTCATGGCGGCGAGTTCTTTGACGGCGGCGTCCTTGTGTTCAATCAGCGATTCGTAAAGGTCGAGTGTTTCGTCGTTGCGCACCGCGGTGTTCTTGAGCGCTAGGAGCGTTCGCGCCTGGAGCTTCGGGTCATTGCTTGCCTGGGCCAGCGACACCAGATGCGGCGCGGCGGCGGCGGCCTGCTGGCCCAGCTTCGACAGCGCGTCGATGGCGAACCAGGGCATTTCATCATCAATTGACAGCGCCAGTGTGGACAGCGCGTTCACGTCGGCGCTTTGCAACGGCGCCGCTTGACCCTTGCGCCATAGCTCGACGTACGAGCGAAGCGCGTCGCGCGCCGCCCAGCGCACGCCGGTGTCCGCATGGCTCAAGCCGCTGACCAGGCGCGACAGGTCAGAGCCGGGTTGCGAGCCAATCTTCGCCAAGGCACTCTTGACCGAGTCTTTTCGGTAGTCAACGAGCGCTCGCCGCGCGGTTTCGTCAAGCCCGGGTATCGCAAAGTAAGTGTCGTCGGAGTTTTTGAGGAATCGAATCTCGCGCAGGTTCATTTCAGAGAAGCGCTGGCCGTCGCGCCATTGCTCCAGCCGACGCCAGTGGTTGACACCGTCGATGACCTGGTAGTTGCTGAAATAAACTTCGACGTGCGTCGCGTTCGCTTGCACGACCATGCTCTTGTCAACCATTCGCGCTTGAAAGTCAGCTTTGCAAAGCAGGCTGGTTTGCTTGTCGAAGTACAACTTCACATTCGGCCGGTCGGCGTGTTTGACGATGATGCTGAAGCAGTTTCGTTTGCGAACCTGTTCATCCTCGCTTTTCTCGACCTCGAATCCGCCATCATTCAACACGACCAGGTTGCTGAGCACGGTCCCGTAATGGAACGCCTGGAAGTAATCGAGGAGGTCGCCCGCGACGGCTCGATTGACGGTCCCGGTGTTGAGCCAGCCGTGATTGCCGACAAGCACGAACGTGGAGCCGCCGCCGGGGAACGAGCCTTCCTGACATTTCAAACGGGCCATCGATTCCCAGGTCAGGATGACACTGATGAGTTTCGGCGACGACGCCAACGTGATGTTCCCCTGGAGATGCACGGTCCTGATATCGTCCAACCGGCCGCGCGGAGCGACCGCGTCGAACGGCACGAGCTGCCGGCCGGGCCAATCGATGCGCTTGAGCTCGAGCACGGGGAGCCCGGCGCCGTTGTTCTCGAGCGGATCGCGCACCGGATTCGTTTTGCCTTGCGGTGGAACTTGCGGCGTTGGCTTCTTCGGCGTGTGCGGATCCTTCGGCGGCGCCTTCGCGATGAGTTCGTCCGGATCCACCGGCGTTGGCGAAAAATGCTTCCACGCGGCCAAAGCTGCCACGCCAGCGATTGCAATGGCGAACACGAGGACGCCGCCCACGATGAACGGCGCCATGGACGCTTGACGTTTCTTGGCGCGCGGACGGGATCGCTTCGGCGTCGGCTTCGGCGTCGGAATTTCGGGCTCCGACGTCGGCTCATCGTCGCCTGCGTCCGTCGGCGGCGCAACGGCAATAGCGCCGGTCATGGATCGGGTCGGCGTCGATGCGGTGTCGCGAGCTGTGGATCGTCCGCCCCGTTCCTGCATCGGCTGTAGCGTCGGCGTGTGAGCGTCGTCCGGCGTGGCCTCCGCGACGACCTTCTTGAGATCGGCGAGCAGATCGTTCGGCGTCGTATAGCGGTCCGCCGGGTTCTTCGCCAGCATCGTGCGGACGATGTCCCACAAACCCGCCGACACCGCCGGATTGTATTCGCGCACATCCGTCGGCGGCACATGCATGTGCTTGTGCACGCGCTCGCCGATGCCTCCCTCGGCAAACGGGGCCATGCCCGTCAGCATGTGGTAGGCGGTGCAGCCCAGCGAATAGATATCACTGCGAATGTCCGCGGCCCGGCTGTCGCGCGCCTGCTCGGGCGCCATGTAATCGATGGTGCCGACCGTGCGGCCGTCGCGCGTGACCTTGAATTCGTCATCGTTGCTGCCCAGCGCCAGGCCGAAGTCCGCCAACTTGACGACGATCTTGCCGCCGACGCGTGCCAGCAGGAAGTTCGACGGCTTGATATCGCGATGTACGACGCCCAGATCGTACGCATGCGCGAGCGCCTCGGCCGTCTGGATCAGGATGTTCCGCGTTTCCTTCGGCGAGAGGATTTTCTTGCGCGCAATGTGATGAGCCAAGTCGTAGCCTTCAATGAACTCCATCACCAAATAATAGACACGGTTGGTTTCGTCGTAACCGTAGTCGAAAGTCGTGACGATATTCGGATGAGTCAAGTTTGCCGAATGGCGTGCTTCCCGATTGAAACGTTCGAGATCTCGATCGCTCTGGGCCCGGTGTGCTCGCAACACCTTGATGGCGACGGTGCGGCGCAAGTGGGTATCGACGGCCTTGTACACCGCTCCCATGCCGCCGCTGGCGAGGTAGGAGACGATCTTGTATTTGCCGAGCAACAGGCCCGGTTCGAGCGTCCGCGCCGCCATTCTATCTCCCCCCCCATATGCCGCATTCGTATTTATTTTACCACAGCGCGTACGCTTAGCAGGGCGTACAACGCGCGGGATTTCCCTTATCAACGTGTGAGGGCCAACCTCGTTAGGTTGTCCTAACTGCATTGAAAAACGATACTTACGTTAGTCCTGCTAATCTTTGTTGCGGCTCGGTCGCGAACGACATGGAAAATGAACTGAATTCAGACACTTGTTGTGTTTTGGCGTGCCATTGCTGGTACAACCCGCAGATTCCATCGCTAGTCGCCACCAGCCGAGCTGCACATAGCGATAAAGTCCGGCTCGGCACGCTGGACCTACTAGAAAAGGATAGACACATTACGGGCGTCTCCGTTGTCAGTGACCGGCCGTTCGCGAGGAATGCGGCATGCAGCATCTCGATCTCATTCTGACGTTGACCGCCGGCCTGACCGGAGCGCTGGTGCTTGGCTACCTGACCAACTGGCTCGGACTGTCGCCCATCGTTGGATATCTTTTGGCCGGCATCGTCGTCGGACCGCATACGCCCGGCGATTTTGCCAATCGCGAGGTGGCGGAGCAGCTTGCCGAGGTCGGCGTCATTCTCTTGATGTTCGGCGTCGGCTTGCAGTTTCATTTCAAGGAACTGCTCGCCGTCCGCCGCATCGCCATCCCTGGCGCCATGGGGCAAAGCTTCGCGGCGACGCTGCTCGGCATGGCGGCAGCGTGGAGCTTTGGCTGGGATTGGAAAGGCGGCCTTGTCTTCGGGCTGGCGATTTCCGTCGCCAGCACCGTCGTGCTCGTTCGCGTGCTTTCGGACGGCAACGACCTGCATACACCGACCGGACATATCGCGATCGGATGGCTGGTCGTCGAGGACTTGTTCACGGTCGTGGTCGTTGTCTTGTTGCCCGCGATCTTCGGCGAACAACAGGCCCAGGCAAGCGATATCCCGATTGCCGTCGGCATATCGCTATTAAAAATTGTCTTTCTGGTCGGCCTGGTGTTCCTGTTTGGCGGATTTGTCATACCCAGGTTGCTCGGCCTCGTCGCGCAATCTCGTTCGCGCGAACTTTTTACTTTGACCGTCCTCGTGGTCGCGCTCGGCGTCGCGGTCGGCTCGGCGCGTTTCTCGCCGGCATGGTCGTGGGCCGCTCGGATTTCAGCTTGCGAGCCGCTTCCGAGGTGCTGCCGATGCGCGACGCCTTCGCCGTCCTCTTCTTCGTGTCCGTCGGCATGCTCTTTGATCCGCGGTTCCTGCTTTCCTCGCCATGGATCGCGGCCGTCACTTTGATGATCGTCCTCTTCGGCAAGCCGATCGCGGCCCTCGTCATCGTGCTGGCGTTTGGATATCCCGTCCGTGTCGCGCTGGCCGTCGCCGTGGCACTGGCGCAGATCGGCGAATTCTCGTTCATCCTGGCGACGCTCGGCAACCGTCGAAACCTGAATTTGTTGCCTGACGATGCCGTCAACGCATTGGTCGCTGCGTCGATCGTGTCGATCTCCGTAAATCCGCTTTTGTACCGGCTCGTCGATCCGACGGAAGTATGGGCGGCGCGCCGACCACGACTATGGCGCTGGCTCACGCTGCGCATCCATCCGGCCACCGCCGCAGCTTCATCCGAACCCGCGCCGGCCGCCGACCCGGCCCATCGCGCGGTGATCGTCGGCTTTGGTCCTGTCGGTCGAACGCTCACCCGACTCTTGCGCGAGAATGGCATTGAACCGTTCATCATCGAGATGGATCTGGATCGCGTGCATCGCTTGCGCGGCGAGGGCCTCACCGTCATTTACGGCGACGCGAATCATCACGACACGTTGAAAAGCGCCGGCATCGATCAGGCGGGCGCGCTGATCCTGGCGGCGTCCAACATTCGCAATCCGGAAGAGATCATTCGTCTGGCGCGCGAGCTGAACCCCGCGGTCCGCATTCTGGTGCGGACGAACTATCTTTTCGAGAAACCCAAACTTCGGGCTGCCGGCGCGGACAGTGTGTTCGCGGGCGAAGGGGAAATCGCGATGGCCATGACCGAATACGTCCTTCGCGATCTGGGCGCGACGCCGGAGCAGATCGATCGTGAACGTGAACGTCTGCACGCCGACCTTGCCGGCGACGTGCAGTCCGCCGTCGCGAGCCATCCGCCATCGGACGCAAAACCGCCGGACGTTCAAGACCCCGGTTCGCAGCGCCGCGAATCTTCTTGAAATCGAGGCGGTGATTAACGCGTCGGGCTGAAGACCGTCATTTCTTGTTCTTTTTCTTATCCATTGCATACGGCCTGAGCGGCAGCACGTGGCTCCGCTCCGCCCAGGTCTGCCATCGCGCCGATAGATCGCGCACGCGGTCCGGTTCGCTTCGTGCCAAATCATTCGTCTCCGCCCGATCCAATTCGAGGTTGTACAACTCCCACGCCCCTGGATGTTTGGACACGAGCTTCCACGGATGCGCCAACACCGCCTTGTTTCCCTCGTGCTCCCAATAAATCGCGTCGCGCTCGATCGCCTTGCCCGCAAACGCCGGCACGAGGCTCTTGCCCTCCAGCGGGGTGATCTGGTTGCCGCCTAACGCCTTCGGATATTTCGCCCCCGCGACGTCGATGCTCGTCGCCATGATGTCGATGAGATGGCCCGGCTGCCGGCGAAGCTGACCGCGCGACGACTGCGGAATCTGCGCCGGCCAGTGCACGATCAACGGCGACGACACGCCGCCGCCGTGGACCCAGTGCTTGAAGAGCCGCAAAAAGCCGTTGGAGAACCATGCCCAGCCGACGCCATAGCTGGTGAACGACTCCGGCCCGCCCAGTTCGCCGCCCGTGCCGCGCTCGATGATCTCCGCACACGCTCCATTGTCGGCCATGAAGAGGACCAGCGTGTCTTCGAGCATGCCCTCCTTCGTGAGCGTTTCCATTACGCGGCCGATGCCCTGATCCATGCGATCGACTTGAGCGGCATAGATCGCCATGCGCAGGTCGAGTTCATCGATCTCTTTTTCGGTGAGATCCTTGAACGGCTTCGCGTCCGACGCGGGCGTCTTCCATTTCGGATCGACGATGCCCAGCTCGATCATCTTCTTGTGCCGCTGGCTGCGAAGCACATCCCAGCCTTCGCGATACTTGCCACGATAGCGTGCGATGTCTTCCTTGAGCGCATGCAGCGGCCAATGCGGCGCGGTGTAGGCCATGTACAAGAAGAAGGGCGCCTTATCATGGTCCTTCTTGTGGTCACGGATGAACTGCACGGCGTTGTCGCTGATCGCGTCCGTGTAGTAATAGCCTTCCTTCGGCGCTTCGATGGGCGTCTTGTCGCGCACCAGGCCGTTGGGGCGAAAGTAATTGCCCGCGCCCGGAATCGTGCCGTAGTATCGATCGAAGCCGCGCCCCAGAGGCCAGGTATCGTTCGGCGCTTTCATGTCTGGATTGCTGGAGAGGTGCCACTTCCCAACCATATAGTTGCGATAGCCAATCAGCCGCAAAACCTCGGCGATGGTGACGCAATTGCGATGCAGTCCGCCCTGATAGCCCGGCAGCTTGAGATTCTCGGTCATGTGGCCAACGCCGGCCTGATGCGAGTAAAGGCCCGTCATTAGCGCCGCCCGCGATGGGCAGCACCGCGCCGTGTTGAAGAAGTTGGTGAAGCGCAGCCCGTTTTTGGCAAGCTTGTCGAGCTGCGGCGTCTTGATCTCGCCGCCGTAGCAGCCGATGTCGGAGTAGCCGAGGTCATCGGCCAGGATGACGATGATATTGGGCTTCTTCTTTTCCTGGCCCAGCACGTTCGGAGTGAAAGCCGCGACGCAGAAGGCAACGGCCATCGCGGTGGGAAGTAGGCGCATGAATCGGACTCCTTGGTAATTGGCTGCAAGCATTCTATTTCGCGGCATCGAGTTCGCGTGGTTGTCCCTTGCGAGGAAGCAGCCATGTATCGAAAACGTCGCCTTTCACATCGACGGCCGTGAATTGCATCCGCTCGGCGTTCACGTCAACCTGAACATAATGGTTGATCTTGCGGTGCAGCAAGTTCCAGTGGGGCGGATTCTTGACGCGGTCGAACTGGCGTATGTCGCCGCCGCCGCTGATCACCTGCACCGTGCCGGTGTCCGACACCTGGCGGTCAACGTTGGTCATCCGTTTGGTTTTTTGGTAACTGTGGTCGTGCCCGGAAAGAACGAGCTGCACGCCGTACTTGTCGCAGATGGCGCCGAAATCCTTGGTGAAGTAAGCCGGCGCGGGATGCGGGCCGGCGGTGTGGAATGGCTGGTGAAAGAAGACGACTTTCCACGTCGCCCGGGCCTTCGCGAGATCGTTTTCAAACCAGGCAAGTTGTTCGTTGTAGGTGAATGGCAGATCCTTGTGCTGCTCGTCCGCCACGTCCTTCTTGCCGGAGACTTTGGCGCTTTCGGTGCACAGACTGACGAAATGAACGTTGGCCACGTCAAAGGAGTAGAAGAACGGCGGCTGCGAGCCGTCCTTGATGGTCGTGGATCGTCCCTTGACGTCGGCAAAGTAATCGGCATACCAGCCGCGGCCTTTGCCAACCCAGCAATGGTTGCCGGCGGTCGGCGCCATAAAGACGGAAGCGCGCGCCTCGCGATTGCGCTGCAACGTTCGATACCAGGATTTGCGTCCGCTGATGCCATCGCCTCGGCCGGTCTCCAGCATGTCCCCAAGATGCACAAACAGCGCCGGGTTCCACGCATGAATGAGGGCAAACAGCTTTCGCTCAATCTCCGCCGATTCGGGAACGTCGCCGCGCTGCGTGTCGCCGATCATCGCGAAACGAAGCGTCGTGGCGTCGGGCGCCGGCATGGTGCGGAATCTGAATACCTTGCTTTCGAATTGGCCTGACTTCAGTTGATAACGATATTCCGTATTGGACTTCAACCCCGTCAAGCTCGCGAAGCGAAACTGTATTTTTTCCGCCGGGTAAGTCGCCGGCAACGACGCATACGGGTTGCCGGTGAGCGTTTTCTCGCCGATCACTTCCCAGCTAATCTCCGCCTCCGTGTCGGTAAGCCAGCCGATCGCCGGGCCGGTCAGCAAGGAGAATGGCACTTCATCCGCCTTGGCATTCGGATCGCGCAATGCTTCGGTCCATGTAATGGTTGCGAGATCCTCATTCCATTGAACGCCTGGCCCACCTGGCGTTCGCTGGACCAGCGCGAGCGCAAGAGCGCCGCCGAGCGCGATCAACGTGACAACGCAGACAACAAGGTTTCTCATGGTGTTCTCGTCTTGAAATGCCTTGTGTGATGCCTACCAGGAAAGTGTATTGACCAACCTCCCTCTTTCTGCGTTCCATCGTCTCATCGTCTCGCCACCCCCCCCTTCGGCGCGAGACGAATGACCGTTTTCGCTGAATGCATGCAGATTTTGCATGAAATGAACCCCCATTTTCGCGAGAAGAATAGGCCAAAAAACAAGAAGAACGGCCTCGATTTTGAAAAGAATGGGCCTCGAAATGAAAAGAACCGGCCCGATCTTGAAAAGCAAGGCCTCGAAAACGAAATCCATGGCCGCGTTTTTGAAATGAACCCCCTCTTTTTTTGAACGCATGGCCGTTTTTTTGAGACGAACTTCACTTGCCAATGTCCCAACGCAAGGGGGGTGTCTCAATTTCCTCCGGAACCTGGCGGCAAGATTGAAATCTTGCCGGTGTACTCGGCAACATGGAACCTTGCCGCCACGAAACGGAGACACTACCGACGTTGCCCTGTTGTCAGTTGGCCGACTTCGCGAAGCGTTTTTTCCAGGGCGGTTGGCGCGCGTGCCGTCATGAGCGTCGTGACGGGCAACTCGATGAAACTGCTTTCTTTCGGGGAGTGATAGATCCGCTGTGTCGCCTTGCGGTAATCGCCCGGTTTGGCCCAGAATATGTTGGGGACAAACGTCTGCGGATTGCGGTCGTAGAGCGGGAACCAGCTTGACTGGATCTGCACCATCATTCGATGCCCGGGCAGGAATACGTGGTTGGTCGTCGGGAGGCCGAAGCGGTATAGAAGCGGCGTATCAGGCGCGATCGGTTTGGCCTTGGCGAAGCTCTCGCGGTAGCGGCCGCGGAAAATGTCAGCGGCGATCATGAGCTGGTAGCCTCCCATGACGGTGTCGCCGCCGACTTCGTCTGGATAGACGTCGATCAATTTGACCACCCAATCGGAGTCGGTGCCGCTCGTGGCGGCAATCAGGTTGGCGATGGGCTCGCCCGAGATCTTCATCGGCGCGGTCAACGTGTCGGAAATAAATGTCACGACGTCCGGGCGTCCCGAAGCTTCGCGCTGATCCTCGACGAGCCAACGCGGCCACACGTTGCCGTCTTCATAGCCCATGGGCTGAATGGGCCGCCGGACGAACGGGACCGGTTTGGCCGGATCGGAAACGTATTCCTCGTAGGCCGTATCTCCGGGCTTTGGCGCCTCATGGCTCAGTTTCAGGCCGGCGCGGAGATAAAGCGGCGTCATTTTGCCTGCTTTGTCGTCAACCGCTTTCGGCGGCCAGGCCGAATAGCGACGCCACTCGTTCGTGCCGGTCTCGAATGCGGTGACCGGGGCGATGTCGGCCTTCGGAGCGCCGTCTTTCAGATATTGGGCAAGAAACGGCGCGAGGATTTTCTGCCGGAAGTCGAGCGCGGTGTCGCTGCCGAATTTCACGGCGCCCAGCGAGCTGCCGTTGCCGATCATCTGGCCATGATGCCACGGGCCGATGACCAGAAAGACCTTGTCGTTGGCTGAGTCCTTCGGTTCGATTGCCTTGTACACAGCAGGGGCGCCGTAGATGTCTTCCTGATCCCACAAACTGTGAACCAGCATCACGGGCGTTTTCAGCGGCCGTTTTGCCAGCAGCTTGTCAACGGCCTGGTCGCTCCAGAAAGCGTCGTAGGCGGGATGCTCTACAAGCTTGTTCCAGAAGCCCAACTGATCGAGGCCGCGGCGGCGTCCCAGCTCGCCGGCCGAGCCCGCTTGCATCCACATGTCGTATTCATCATTGTGGCTGCGCCACCACTTGGCATCGCCCGTGCGAGTGGCGACCTGATTGTAAATCCAGCTGACATTGATCTGACGAAAGGCCCCGTAATGGAACCAGTCGTCGCCCATCCAGCCGTCAACCATCGGATTCATCGGCACGGAAACCTTCAATGCCGGATGTGGATCGACGAGCGCCATCAAGGGAAGGAAGCCGTTGTAGGAGATCCCCAGGATGCCGACTTTGCCATTGCTTTCGGAAATGTTTTTCACGAGCCAGTCGATGGTGTCCCAGGTATCGGTCGCATGATCGACAGGCGTTGAGTTCAGCGGACCTCGCAACGGGCGATTGACGATGTAGTCCCCCTCGGAGGCGTGCTTGCCGCGCACGTCCTGCACGACGCGGATGTAGCCGCCGTCCAGGATCACATCGACGGCGTTGTCATAGCCATGCAGCACCGGTCCGAGGTGTGCGCTCTCGGCGTGGCTGGTGAGCTTGTCGGCGTTATAGGGCGTGCGGGTCAGGAGAATCGGCGCGCCTTTCGCTCCCTTCGGAATCAAGATCACGGTATGCAGTTTGACGCCGTCGCGCATCGGAATCATCACACTGCGCTTAGTGTGGTCGAAACTTTCGTTTTTCGGCTTGAACTTGGCCGGGATCTCGCTCGGGAGCGCCGGGTATGTTGCAGGTGATTTGGTCTTGTCCTGGGCGATCGCCGGAATGACGAAGAATGTAATCGCGAAAACGGGCACGAGAACCGACGCGGCACGCACGATGAGCCTCATGATTTGTCCTCCGGTATTCAAGTGGCGTCGCTAGCATGATATGGCGCAAAACTTTCCGGGCACGGAGGAGTCGCCGGAGTAACGCCCGTTTGCTTGACTTGTAATGCATTTCGCAGCTCACTCGTTCAAAGCCTCGTTTCTTTTGCTCCTTTGTCTGGTTTTTTTGTTTATTCAGGAGACAAATTAGGTTACATGGAAGTGACCAAGCACCTCGAAAAATCGCGTACTGGAGCAAGCACGACAAACAGTGCGCCGCTCCAAATTGCGGCAATATTACTTGGTACGTTTTATCTCTGTCCCAATGGCTGTTTGTGAGGTCACGCAATGAGAAACATCCGTTGTTTGCGAAGACTCTGGCTCCCTTCATCTTTGATTGTCTCGGTCGTTTGCCTGCTGGTCGGTTTGCCCGGCCGCGCGCAGGAAATAGCGCGGAGCAAAGAGACCCTTGCCGACGAAAAGTACCAGATGCCGCGCAAGGAAATCGCCGACGTGGTACTGGCGGACTGGCACAAAAACATCACACTGAATAACCTCAGTCCCGATGGCAAGAAGTTTCTGATCACCAAGAACGACGGACTTCCAACGGTGGACCGGCAGGGGCGTCCTTGCATTTATCTTGGCGAGTTGGCGTTCGACCCGATTGCTTATCGAGCGCACCCACTTTATGTGAAAAGCAGCGCGGGCTATGACCTGTACGATCACGCTACCAAGCGGGCGGTGCCGGTGCAGGTTCCCGCGAAGGCACGCGTCAGTAACCCGGCTTGGTCGCCTGACGGCTCGCAACTCGCATTTTTTGCCCACTTCCCTGAGGCAACCTACGTCTATGTCACGAACACCGCCACTGGCCAAACCCGCAAGGTAACCGACACGCCAGTGTTGGCGACGTTTGTGCAGTCGATTCAGTGGACGAAGGATGGCACTCGGATCCATGTCGTGTTGCTACCCGATGATGGGACGCGGAAGCTTCCGGTCGAGGGCGTTGCCGACGGGCCCAAGGTGCGGGTCTCCCTTGAGGGCAAGTTTCCGACGCGGACTTACCGTTTTCTACTTGAAAAACCCCATGACATGGAAATGTTGGAGCACCTCGCCACCGGTCAGCTGGCGTTCATCGATGTTTATGACGGCAAGGTCAAGAAAATCGGCGCGCCGAACATGTTTCGCACCGCCGCGATGGCGCCCAGCGGTGACCAATTCCTCGTGACCCTCATGAAAAAGCCGTTTTCCTATTATGCGCCTGCATCGAGCTTTGGCTCCCTTGAAGGGTTGTGGGATTCGTCCGGAAAAAACCTCCATACTCTCGCGGATCGTGACCTGCGGATCGTAAAGGGGCCCGCAAAAGGTCCCGCCGGCGGCGGCAATGGACAGCCGAAAAAGGGTGGAAACCTGCCGACCAGCGCCGATGGCAAACGCGATCTCGCCTGGCGGCCCGACGGCAAGGGCATGTCATTCCTTCAGCTTGAAACCGCGCCCGCCGAGGGGGACAAGAAGGTGCTCAACGACCGTGTCATGCAATGGTTGCCTCCCTTCGGCAAAGGCGATGTTGCTGCGGTTTACGAGACGGCGCAGCGCATAACGAGCGTCCAGTACTCCGAGGATTGCCAATGGCTGTTCATGACGCAAACCGCCGACAAGCAGCGGCAGGTCGTTGCCGTCAACCTCAGGGAGCCGAAGACGACGTACGTGATCCACAAAGGCATCGCCACCGTTTCGCCCGATAAGGACAAAGACAAAGGCAAGGACGGCGACGACAAAAAAGACGGTGATGAGGAATTCGTGGACAGTCCATTCACGCCAATCGACGAGGAGGGGGGGCTTCCGTTCCAGGGCTACGACCACGAGCAGCAGCCCAAGGGCCAGTTCGGGGCAGGGCAGGCGGCCCCACCAACCTTGTTAACGCGCGCGGCTCGCGGCGAAGGCAAGGTCGTTCGCATCTCAACGGCCGCCGAGGTCTACGTAGCAGGAACGACCCGGACGGGCGGCGCCAATTTTCCGCGCGCGTTCATCGATCGGGTGGAAATCAAAACCGGCAAGACCGAACGCCTTTTCAGCGGCCGCGGCGACGTGCTTGAAACCATCGATACGGTGGACGGCGACAATCTCAAGTTCGTCTTTACCACGCGTCAAAAAAAGGACGTGGTGCCCGATTGCTACCGCCACGACCTGGCAACCGGCAATGTTGAAAAGCTCACCGACAACGCGGACCGCACGCCTGGCTTCTCCAAGAAGATGCAGACCCAGCGCTTCCAGGTGACGCGCGAGGACGGGTTCAAGTTTTGGGTCAAGGTAACTCTGCCAGCCGGGGCCAAGGGCAAGCTGCCCGCGATGTTCTGGATTTACCCCAAGGAATACACGAGCCAGGCGGATTACAACAGCAAAACCGGCGGCAATAAAGGCGCGGCCGGCGGAGGCAAAGGCGGGTTCGATGGCGGCCGCTTCACGGCGCCGGGCATCCGCTCCATGTCCCTGTTGACCCTGTTGGGGTACGCCGTCATCGAACCGGACGTGCCGATCGTCGGCCAGGCTGGAAAGATGAACGACAACTACGTCGCCGATCTCAAATCCTCCCTCAAAGCCGTCGTCGAGGAACTGGACAAGCGCGAGCTGGTGGATCGCGACCGTTTGGCGATCGGCGGCCATAGCTATGGCGCGTTCAGCACCGCCAACGCCCTGGTGCACACCACTTATTTCAAGTCGGGCATCGCGGGCGACGGTTGCTACAATCGCACGCTCACGCCAATGACATTTCAGACGGAGAAACGCACGCTCTGGACCGCACGACAAACGTACCTGGATATGTCGCCGCTGTTGCAAGCCGATCGCATGAGCGGCGCCTTGCTGATGTACCACGGCATGGACGACGCCAATGTAGGCACCAATCCGATGAACGCCGAGCACCTGTATATGGCTTTACGGGGTCTGGGAAAGCCGGCGGCCTTGTACATGTACCCGTACGAAGGCCACGGCCCTGCCGGCCGGGCAACGATCCTGGACCAATGGGCTCGGTGGACCACATGGCTGGATCTGCACTTGATGATCCCGGCCAAGAAAAAAGCGTAAGAGTTCATCGCCGATGCACGAATCGGTCCGCTATTACGCGGCCTTCGGCGCCTTCTTTCGAAATGTTCGCACCAAAGGCAACACAATGAATCGCCCGCCCAAACCAGCGCCGAGCGTCGCGCCCAGCGCCCATATCCACGCTTTGGTTGGATGCACGTCCCAGGCGCGAATGGCAAAAACGGTGCCTGGATTGTCCAACGGCTCAATCGTGATCAGCGTGCTGGCGTCGGCCGATAGCTCATGCGAATGAGCGTCGCGCTTGAGGACGCGCAACAGCTCCCGCCCCGTCGCCGATTCCATGACCATCACGCCTTCCAGCTCGTTGCCGAAGATCGCGGGCACGTGTTTTTCCAACCACGCTTCCCCGTAGTACGGCTCGCGGCCACGGGTCTGCCAACCGCCGATGGCGAAGTGCCGGCCATCGGGCGTCAGCATGGGAATATAGTTCGCCGTGGTGAAGTTGAGCGGCACGGTCGCCCTTTGTTCGCCGGTGCGCGCGTCAAGAAACAGCACCGGTTTCGTGAAGTCTTCCTGAGTCAGCACGATGTCGGTGTTCCTGGCGAAGTAGGTCGTGCCTTCCGCGCGCCGTTCCCAAAGAACACGACCCGTGGCGGCGTCGAACATGGTCAAGGTTTCTTTCGGCTCGCCATGCACAAACGCGAACAGGGGTTCGTCCGGAGAAAAGTCGCAGTTGTAGCCGGCTTTCATTGCATACGACCAGAGCCGTTTGCCGGCGGCCGTGTCGATCATCTCCAGATTGGAAGCATTCTTTTCGCCGCGCAGCCACATCGCCAGGAAACGGCCATCCGGAGAAAAGCCGGCCTGCAAGTTCCCCGCCTGCTTTACCTCGTGATGAAAGAGATGCTTGAAAGTCGCCAAATCCCACACATCGACGCGATAGTCCTTGCGTTCGATCTTCTTGGTGCCTCCGCCAATTCGAAGTCCGGGTATAGGAACGTAGAGCGGCTCGGGAATCTCCTCGACATGACGTTCGAGCAGCAAACGGCCATCCGCGGAGATCTCGTAGTCGGACGATGTGATCGCCAACGCCCCCAGCGCCTTGCCCGCCTGAAGGTCCCACACGGTGAGGTTTCGAGCCGGGTGTTTGCGAAAGTACACCAGCTTGTCATCGCTGCTGAATCGTGGCCAGTAGTCGTTCAATGGCAGCGCAACCCGATGCGCGGCGACGTCGATGAGGTAATTCGGCCTTCCGCTGGCCGTGCCGACGAATAGCCAACCGCCTTTGGGCGAAAAGACGAATTGGTTCGCCACCTCGCGCACGTCATCGAAACACCATTCCTCGCCTGTCTGCGTATCGACGAGCCGCGGCGCGCCGTTGCCGAGATCGATGGCGACATGGCGGCCATCGGGGGGACACACGTGCCGCAGGATTTTCTCGTCGTGGAACCACTCGTGGACGACGTGCCCGCTTTGCATGTCCCACACCTGAAGCGGGCCGTACATGACCGTGGCCCCGCGTTCTTGTGGGCCAAGCTTGACATTGTCAGTCGTCGTCCTGACGGTCACCAGCCGGGAGCCGTCCGACGACAGGTGGATCTGGGCGAGCGGCCCCTCGATCGTGCAGCGCGGCCGATGTCGAACGAAGAAAAACACGCCCCCGCCCACGGCCATCGCACAGCCGAGGACGACGGTCCAGCCCAGAAGACGACGCGCGAAATGCATGTTGGCCTTACCTTATCATCTCTCGCCGAGCAAAACTACGGTTCGACCAACTCGCAACCAGCAAAAGAGCTAACAGCGATCCCATCGTTACAGGAGAGAAACCGTTGGCCAATCGTGGCGTCAAACTCGACGTAAAGTCATTTCGGAAGACGAATGACAGGTGGCCTGGGGGGAAGTGGCGGCCTCCGCCAGCCGTGGCGTGCGCCCGACTGGACTGAAACGAGTTTCGGATTTTTGAACCAAAGCCCGGCGCCTTGAGAAAAACGCGCATACCGCGACATTTTGATGCCAAGTGGCAGCGTTGTTTGCTACAATTCTTACTCCTCCCATCCAGCCGTGGTCGATTTCGTGGTATGGGCTCATTTCTTTGCGGCATTTTTCCTGCCCAGAACAATGAGATTGAACGACCCTGCCATTTTTTTGAGGCTCTCATGAAGCAAGCACCGTCGTGGCTGCGTTCTTGGTTCGGTCACCGTGCGTCCAATCGTCGCAGGCGGCGTGACGTGCAACTGGGCTGCGAGCCGCTTGAAGATCGTACGGTTCCCACAGGAATCGTCGGGTTGTTGCGCGGCCTGAATCAGATCGTGCAGTTCGACAGTGCCGCGCCGGCAACGATCCTCAGCACGACGACCGTCACGGGCCTCGTCGCCGGCGATACGTTGCGGGCGATCGATTTTCGGCCGGCCGACGGCGTCTTGTATGGTTTGGGCATAAGTTCGTCAGCCCAGCTTCGGCTTTACACGATTAATCCGACCACCGGCGCGGCAACCGCGCGGCCCAATTTCGTCAATTCGCCGGTCTCGGAATTCTGGGGAATGAGCTTCAATCCCGTTACGGGTCAAATCCGCGTGGTCAACGACGAAGACGTGAACTTGCGCTTGAACCCGTTAACCGGCGCCCGTGCCGATACGCCCGTTTTCGATTTATCGCTTTCGGGGTCGAGTGTGCCGATTGTCGATTCCATCGCGTATACCAATCCCTTTCCGGGCGCGACGACGACAACGTTGTTTGCCG
>DAIOGM010000070.1:20399-22452 GCA_036745215.1 Gemmataceae bacterium | reverse complement strand
GATGAGCATCGTCGGCTATTACTCACACCTCGTTCCCAGGCTCCGCCTGGGAACGAGTTCGCTGACTATTTCGCGGCGGGCATTTTTGGAGACGTCGCCAGCGGCGGCTCGATGATCGGCGTGCCCATGAATAAGAGCGGCACGATCGTCTTCTTCATGTTGTGCCTGAGCGTCCAGGCGAAGTGCCCGCCGGAACCGTGGTACTCTTCGTTCCAGCGGTACTGGCGCACCAGACGATAGGCTTCGAGGTCCTTCTTGTCGGCGGACATTGGGCGAAAACCGACACGGCCGGCGGCTTGGTCGCGTGTGCCGTCGGCAAGCGTGTGATAATAAACCGCGGCGTCGAGCACGCCGTCCTCGGCGCTGAAAAAGTTGTCGATGCCGCCGCGCGACGCCCGCAGCACTCCCGTCAAATCGTAACCGCACGACACCGCGGGCGCCAGGACGATGACGCGCTCCACCGTGTTAGGCGGCAGCATCTCCGCGGCGACCAGAACGACGCGGGCGCCGGCGCTGTGGCCGATCAAATAGATCGGCACATTCGGACAGTCTTTGCGAATCGCTTCCACGGTGCACGCGATGCGGGCGGCCGCGTGCAACTGGGCCTGGTTGTCGAGCAAATCTTGAAACAAGGCGTTTTGCCGGCACCAAGGGACTGATTGAATGCGCAGGCCTAGATTGCGGTCCGAGTTCAATTCGAGCAGATTGTCGCTGACCGTGGTCGAGCCGCCCACGCCGTTGGCGACGAAGACAATCGGTCGGCCGTCGAGGTGCCTGAAGGTGTGACCGGGCGGGCAGCACGGCTGCACTTTCGCCTGGTCCTTGGGATCGTCATTCTTTTTTTCCTGAGCGCCGGCCGACATCTGCAACACGCACATTACCGCAGCGCCAAGAAGCAAACCATGCAAACGCATCATGTCTCTACTCCGCAAAGAATCCGCCGCAGATTTCGCTCGAACGAGCAGGCGCGGCACAACTCCAGTGTAAATTCTTTCGCGGCCCAACTCAGCGGAGACTTGAACAAAACCCGTGAATTGTTTGAATCGGCATGCGCTGCAAGCGGGATTTCCGGCACAAGTTAACGCGATCCGAGCCTGAAGCGTGAGCGAAGTGAAACCCACTCTTCGCTTATGCTTCAGGCTCGGACGGTTGCGCGAGGATCTTGCGAAGCGCCGTGAACGCGATCTCGGCGACTTGCTTCGGATTGCTGCGCCAGAGGATGGGATTCATCAGTTCCAGCGAAATCCAGCCGCGATAGCCGAGGCGGCGCAAGAAATCGAGGATCGGCGTTAGCTGGAAGTCTCCGTCGCCGGGCAGCACGCGGTCGCCGTCCGTCGCCAGCTCGCGCGCGATGCCGGACAGGTCGGCGATTTGCACGTGGGCGAGCCGATCGAGCGTCAAATGCGCGAAGTCCTCAAACTTGCTGGGACCGGTGTAATAATGAAACACGTCAAGGTTGACGCCGACGTTCGGCTCGCCGCATTGGTGCACCAGGGCGATCGCCGTATCGAGGCTGGCGCAAAACGTGTTGCGGCCGCGAAATTCGAGCGCCAACGTCACACCGAAGCCCGCCGCCCAGCGCGCCGCCTCGGCAAGCGATACGACGGCACGATCCAAGGATTGCGCATCAACCTTGTCCACGAAATCAGCGACGACCAGCAATGTCGGGACGCCGAACGCCTGGCAGATTTCCAGACGCTTGCGGAAATGATCGAAGTGCGCCTTGCGCGGTTCGCCCTGTGAAAGAAGCAGTCCGCCCTGATGGGCGGCCGCGGCGAGCGTCATGTTGCGGTCGGCCAGAAGTTTTTTCGTGTCGGCGACGGAATGACTTTCGAGATGATCTTCCAGCTTGGTCAGCCAAACCTCGAGCGCATTGCAACCGGCGTCGGCGTAGTGGGCGACGTCCTCGCCGAAACTCGAGGGCATGGTCGTCGCCTGGCTGATGCATGGTTTCATAGGCAAGGGTGCTGCGCCGCGAGCGTCGCTTATTTTTCCGGATCGCGAATGCCCGAATAGAGCCGCAGGTTCGTGGTCAAGTCCTGCACGAGATTGG
>DAIOGM010000070.1:15741-20389 GCA_036745215.1 Gemmataceae bacterium | reverse complement strand
ACAGGTGTTGACCGGCGGACTGGCGCCGGGATAACCGCCGCCGCCCCAGTGCCCATCGGCGTTCTGGTGATGGACGAGCAACTGCGCGCCCCATGGATACCACTCCTTGCCGTTGATCGTCTTGAGATCGTAAAGCACGGCCACGCGTTCGACGGACCAGAGAAAGTAGTGATTTTCCCCGCCGGAATCGACAAACTTTCCCTTCTTCACCGGTTGGCTGATGTGTCGCGACAGCGCCTTGAGGCCGCGCTGAATCCGCGGATCGTCCAGCGCGGGCCTGACGACGGCGTCCCTGGGATTCTTGGGATCCAGCTTGATGATGTCCGGAGCGACGCCGTGCCCCATGGCCAGGCCGAGCAAGCCGACACAGGTCATGGTGTCGCTGGAGGCCTGGTCGTTGGTGGACGGCGAATAGATCCAGCCGCCGTCATTGTTTTGCGATGTCATGAAGCGCTGGCAGGCCGCCAGGACGGCTTGTTCGTTGGGCACGTCGTGGCGCCGGGCGGCCCAGAGGGCCAGGAGCCCGAACTGCGTATTGGAATTGTCGGCGGCGCCGTTGAATTCCACGCGATGCCTGCCTTTGCCCTTGCCCTGATTCTGCACGACATAAAGACTGCGCAGGTTCGGCGTCAGCCATTCGGGCCGGATCGGCGTCGCGGTCTTGGGCTTGACGGCGGGATTCTTCTCGCCGCCCGCCGTCCCGGTCAATCCCTTGGCGATGAGGATATCGTTGAACTGCACGAACGGATCGTCCCGCCGGCCGTTGTCGCGCATGATAGTCGTGTCGAGCTTGGCGGGCTTTTGGTCGTCGCCTTGCAGCGGGTTGAACAGGTTGAACTGCCGGTTGGATTGCAAAAATGCGAGGAGCTGGTACATATCGTGCGGCGTGAGCTTCGGACAGGTGTAATTCCAGCCGCCGCAATCGCCCTGGCCCGCGAGCAAGCGCAAGGCCATGCCCTGAATCAGCGGCCGATCGCGCGGCTCGCCGAGACGGTCCAGGAACAGGACGGCCAGCGAGAGTTCGTAAGTCTGATCCTGCCCGCCGGCGAGCCCGCGCACGTGCTGGGCGGCGCGCTGGACGGACGCATCTTTGGCCGGCACGCCGCATTCGAGCAGCGTCAAGCCGCCAAGGGCCGCGTGCCCCATCGAATACGCGCCCGACCAGGTCCCCCGGGCGTCCTGATGTTGCTTGAGGAATTGAATGCCCTTTTCGATCGCCCGGTTGATCTTCTCTTGATTGAGGCCGACATACGCATCGGAAAGGTCTTTCAATTTCAATACCGGCTCCCATTTGAAATCGTCGCCGATCGGTTGAATCGGCTTCTTGCGCACAAGCACTTTCTTCTCTTCGTCCGGAGGGATCGGCGTGTCGTCGTCTTTTTTCTCAGGCGGACTGGCGGCCGGCTTCTTGGCGGGGTCGTCCGCTTTTTTCGGAATGACTTGAATTTCCTTTTTGGCCGGCTCGTCGATCGGATTGGCATTGTTATTCGACGCGAACGGTTCGTCGATTTTTTCGACGTCGCCCGTCTGGGCCGCCGCGGCGATTTTCCAGATGGTCACGCCGACGCCAACGCTGAGGATCAGTACCAGGCAGGCCGCGACGGCGATCAGGCCAAACTTGCTTCCGCCGTCCGACGCTTGCTCCGACCGGCGCCCGCGCGCGAGCGCCGGCCGGGCTGGGCTTGCCTTCTCCGGCTTGCCCAGCGGCGGCGACTTCTCGGCGATGCCCATTGCGGGCTTCGCGATCTCCGGGTTCATCAACGGCGCATCGGTAACGATCGGCTGGGCTGCGAAGGCGCGCATGCAAATCAAGCATTCCACCGACGTGCCTGCGGCGATCGCCGAGCCGAAACTCAGCGTTGAACCGCAATGCGGGCAGGCGAGTTGCGTGTTTGGCATGGCAGAGTCCCTTGCGAGAGATGGCGCGAACACCGACGTGAATTAGTTTACCACGATCGCGCCAGGAATACACTCGCAATTGACGGATTTTCAATGGGCGGATGTGCAAACGACAATGGTTTTACTTGGGCGTCAGTCGAATGATCCAGCTCGCCTGACCCTGATCGCCGTGCTGGCTCAACGTCACGCGATCGCAGAGACTCAACAGCGAAATCAAGTTCTCCAGGTTTTGCGTCGCCTCCTGCGCGGTCATCTGCTGGCGATCGGTGAGACTGCTGACGATGTGTTCGCGGCGTTGCTGAAGCAGCTTGGCCAATTGTTGCGTGGAAACGCGCAACAGAGGGGCCTCTTTCGGCTCGTCAACGGAAGTGGGCCGAAGGCGGAACTCGGTGATCGCGTCCGGCGTCGTGGCGAACAAGAAGAAACCGTCCTTGAGCGCGAACGCCGGCTCGAGCCCGGGCAGAAATGTCTTGCTCTTGAGGTACTTGACTTCAACCTTGCCCTGCGTCATGGTCTGCAATTTGATGTCGGCGCTTTGCAAGGCCGCGAACTTGGCGAGCGCTTCGACGGAATTGAATAGCGCCTGATCGACCGGCTTCTTGTCGGACCCCGGCTTGACGGCGAGGGCGAAGATCATCGGCGGAAACTGTTGGCCATCCTTCGCAGGCAACATGCACACGCCCCAGTCGGGACCGATGTTGGGCAGCACGTCTTTCAATAGATCTAGTTGCAAATATTCCTGGATACGGCTCCCCAAATCATCGGCCAATTTCTTGCGATCCTTCTCCGGCGTCAATAATTTCAGGGCCTCGACGCTGCCGGCGAAATCCGTCAGCGAAGCGATGGTGAAGACGTTGCGTTCGGGGAACCGTTGCCAAAGGGAGGAGGCGGACATCGTTTCCGTGAACGCGGGGCTGGCCCACTTCGGCAGCTTGTCCGATTTGGCCTGGATGGCGATGCGCACTTCCGCGGCGTCGCGAATGGTCACGGTGACAAACACGGCTTCGAGGGCGCGCCAGTAGCCCGGCAACGGATCGTCGTTCTTGCCTTGCGGCAGGAGTTCCGCGTCGAGCGCGCGTGGATTGACGCACATGGTGATGAACGCCTGCTCGGCGCCCGCTTTCTCGAAGCGCTTGGCCCACGGCGTTTCCCTGGGCGGCGCCGCGCGCCGGTCTAGGACGGCCCGCAACATCTCCTCATTGGACGTGAAGAGCGCGAGGGAATCCTTGAGGAAGTAGTAATTGACCTTGGCAGCCTCGGAGCGCCGCCAATAGGTTTGCCCCTTGTATTGCAACTCCGCGAGGTTTTTCAACTCGCCCGATTTCGTTTGGGCGTCGTTGAGCTTGTCGATGAAGCGTTTGAGCCGAACGGGGTTGCGAACGTGCAAGAAAAAAAGGCCGCGTTCGTCGTCAGGTTTGTTTTTTGGCCCCGGGCTGTACGTCAGCATCAACGTGTCCGCGAGGATGTCGTCGCGCAAGGCAGGCCAATCGAGATCGAGGTGTTTTTTCAATTCGCTCAGGCCATGTTCAATTTGCTTGACTTCCGGAGCTTCGAGCACCTTCTTGCCGATGGGCGAGGTCTGGAAGCGCTTGAGCCAGTCGGATTTTTCCCAGCGCGACGCGTGACCGTGCAAGTCGTTCATGACGATGCAGACGGCGAAATCGTCGGGCAAGAGTTGCAGCAACTCATAACGGAATGAAGCGGGTTGCGCGAACGCGCTTGGGACGGCGAAGTGCCAGGCGATCAAAATCAGACAGAAGTGGCGAAGCGTGTTCATTGAAAAGTTTTTGCACGGATAGCGAGCCACGGGGTTTATCCCCGTGGAATGGAAGTCCATACCACGGGATAAACCCCGTGGCTCGCCAGATCAATGTTTCTGCTCTCCAAGTTCCGGCATCGGCAGCTCGCGCGCGAAAAAGTCGAACGCCCGCCGCGCGTTGCGCGTCACCGTGCGTACGCCGTCGGACACTTCCTGGCTCGCCTCGCGCACGCCGGGGTCGATTGGCGGCAAGTTGTCCACCGCCGGCAAGTTTTCGACCACATCGAGGTTCGTCGCCGCCAGCATGACCTTGGCGTGGTTGCGCGTCGCGTCGGCCCAGCGGTCCATCATCGGCGTCAACGGGCTGCGCGGCTCCGGCGCCTTCTCGATTTGCTCCGGCGTTTTTTCCTTGATGGGCGGCGCTTGTTTCTTCGGCTGATCTTTCACGACGATCGTTTCCGTCGGCGTGCGCGGAAACCAGTAATACGCCGCGAACAGGATCAGCATGACCGACGCCGCCAGCGCCGCCGTCAAGAAGACGCGTCGCCGCGTCTTGTCGCGTCGCTGCCGGCGATCCTGGATGATCGTGGCCGCGAGTGCTCGCGCGAAGCCCGGGTCGGGGGTAATCGCCGGCAATTCCTTCAAGCCCTCAAGTAGACGCTGTGCCGCCAAATGTTGATCCCGGCACGAAGCGCATTCATTCAAGTGCTGCTCGAGCGCGTCGGCCGCAATCGGCTCTCCGTCCATACGGGCTTGCAACAATTCCTGGCACTCAAGGCAATTCATGTTCGACCTCGGAAACCATGCCGCGCCGTTTCAGGCGCTCCAACACTTCCAGGCGGGCGCGGTGCATCCGCCAGAGATATTTGTTGTCGGCATCGATTTGGGCACCACCAACACGGCGTTGGCTTACGCGGATTTGCAGGAAAAGAGCGATCATCCCAAGATCGCCGTTCTGGAAATCCCGCAAGTTCTGCGCCCCGGTTCGGT
>DAIOGM010000070.1:11175-15731 GCA_036745215.1 Gemmataceae bacterium | reverse complement strand
CAGGCGGGCGCGGTGCAGCCACGTCTTCACCGTGCCGACGGGCTTCTCCATCGCGTCGGCGATGTCCTCGTACGGCAAGCCGCGTTCGTGGTACATCACAAACACGCTGCGATATTCGAGCCGCAATTCGGCGATCGCCGCTTGGATTTCACGCACCAGTTCGGGGCTATCATCGGCCGGTCGAGTCGCGGCCGTCTCGTGCAAGTAGTCCGCCAGCTCCGGCCGCTTCGAACGCTGCACGAGCCACGTTCGACAGCGATTGACCGTGATGCCCATCACCCACGGCTTGAACGGACGAGTCGAGTCCCACCGTTTCAAGCTGCGGAAGATGCGCAGAAATACTTCCTGCGTGACATCCTCCGCATCGTGGCGATGATGGAGCAGCCTTATGCACAAACCGAACACGTCGGAATGATAGCGATCGACGAGCGCCTGGATGGCGGTTTCGTCCCCTTTGAGGCAGCGACGTACCAGGATGGCATCCTCAGCCGACACGTATTCGCCTCGGGTGTAGAGTTGTACCTTCAAGGTGGGCAAAGAGTTTCGTCGCAAACGGGATTTGTTAGCCGTGGCGGCAAGATTCCGATCTTGCCGATTTGTCCCCGGCAAGATCGGAATCTTGCCGCCACAATGGATCCATCATTGCTTGTCCGCGGCGTCGTACATCAGATCGATGAGTTCCTCGACCTCGGCGTCCTGGAGGCGTTTGCCCTTGGATTTCAACGTTTCGGTGACGTGGATCACGACGTCTTGCATGCGTTCGTGCGTGTCCTCGGAGCCGCCGACGAGGAAGAACTCGTCGCCTTTGGTTAGCCGTTTGTGTCCGTCATCATTATCCAGGCCGACGCCGATCAAGCCGACGAACTCGATGTCTTGGTTTTTTTCTTTTGATTTTCGAGCCACGAGCTTCTCCGTTTCGTAGGTAGGAACAAGTGTCCCTTTTTCCACTATAAGGTCGAAGTTGCGTGCGGGTCAAGATAAACTAGCGAAAATGTAGACGTCACGCTCCGCGTGACGGTTCCTCACGCGGAGCGTGAGGTCTACTCTCCAAGCACGCCTGAGAACCCATGACCTGGCTTTACAGCGGCACGATCCTTCTTGGCTCCCTGTTGCTTTTTTTGGTCCAGCCGATGTGCGCCAAGATGCTGCTGCCGCTGCTTGGCGGCACGCCGGCGGTGTGGACGACGTGCATGTTGTTCTTCCAGGCCGGGCTGCTCGTGGGCTACGCTTACGCGCATTGGCTGCCGGGGCGGATTGGCGTCGGCCGGCATGCGTTGTTGCACTTGCTCGCGCTCATCGGCGTCTATTTCTTATTGCCGATTCGGTTGCCGGAAGACGTGCGTGAAGGCTGGCATCCGGTGCTCTGGCTGCTGGCGTCGTTGACGTTGTCGGCCGGTTTGCCGTTTGTGCTGTTGGCGGCCGGGGCGCCGCTGGTGCAAACCTGGTTTGCGGCTCGCCAGGTCGGCAATGCGTCGCCGCGCGATCCGTACTTTCTGTACGCCGCCAGCAACTTCGGCAGCTTCCTCGCGCTCGCTTTGTTCCCCTTAGTGCTCGAACCATTCCTCGCTCTCGATGAACAAAGCGAACTCTGGAGATTCGGCTTCCTGGCGTGGGCGGCGTTGATGGCGTTTTGCGTGCCGTTTCGTTTCGTGCGATCAACAGAAGTGGCAGCGCCGCCGGCCAAGCCGGATCCGGCGCCGACCTGGAAGCAACGCGGCAGATGGATCGTGCTCGCCCTCATCCCGTCTAGCTTGCTGTTGAGCGTCACGACGCACTTGACGACGGACGTGGCCGCGATTCCGCTGTTGTGGCTGATTCCGATGGCGCTGTATCTGTTGACGTTCACGATCGTCTTCGCTCGCAAGGACATCGTGTCGCCGACGCTGTTGCGGCGCTGGCTTCCTCTGGTGGTGATCGTCGTCTTGTTGGTGATGATGTCCGAATCATCCGAGCCGCTGCTGGTCGTGATGGGCGTCCATCTGGTCGGCTTCTTCTGGCTGGCGCTGGTCTGTCACGGCGAACTGGCGCGGTCGCGGCCGGGCGCGCAGCACCTAACTGATTTCTATCTGTGTCTCGCGACGGGCGGCGTCCTCGGCGGCGTGCTCAACGCGCTCGTCGGGCCGCTGTTGTTTCCGGCGCTGATCGAGTATCCGCTCATGATCGTGCTGGCGTGCGCATTCGGCCTGGAAAACGGCCTGGCCTGGACGCGCCGCGATTGGCTCGTCGCCGCAGGCCTCGGCGCCGCCACGGCGGCGGGAATCCTCGCGATCCAGGCGCAGCCGGATTTCGTCGCCGAGTTAGGCAAGGCGGCATTGGTGCCGATGCTCGCGTTGCCGCTCGTCGTCAGTTATTTGCAGCAAAAACACGCGGCCCGTTTCGCTCTGTGCGTCGCCGCCGTCGTGTGCGCCGGCAGTCTCATGCATGGCGCGCATGGCGGCACGGTGCATCGCGAGCGCAGCTTCTTCGGCGTGCATCGCATCACGCGGACGCGCGATTTTCGCCACCTCATTCACGGCAACATCGCCCATGGCCGGCAAAGCCTCGACGCGGACCGGCGCCGGGAGCCGTTGACGTATTACTCCAAGGTCGGCCCGATGGGCGATGTTTTTCGCGTCTACCAGGGGGATGCGCGATTGAAGAAAGTCGGCCTCGTCGGCCTCGGAACCGGCTCACTGGCCGCCTATTCCAAAGCAGGCGATGCGTGGACGTTCTTCGAAATCGACCCGAGCGTCAAGCGCATCGCCGAGAATCCAAACTACTTCACGTTCCTCGGCGACGCGCAGGGCGACATTCGCTTTGACCTCGGCGATGCGCGCTTGCAGCTCAAAAAATCCGACGACAAGTTCGGCCTGATCGTCATCGACGCGTTCGGCTCCGACGCGATCCCGCTGCACTTGCTGACGCGCGAAGCGTTTGCGCTCTATCTGGATCGGCTGGCGCCGAACGGATTGTTGGCGTTTCATATTTCGAATCGATACGTCAATCTCGAGCCGCCGATCGCCAATCTTGCCGCCGACGCGAAACCCGCGTGCACCGCGTATATTCGCGAGCATCTCCATGTGAGCGACGAAGAAAAGGATTTGGGCATCCTGCCGTCGGTCTGGCTGGTCGCGGCGCGCACGCCGGAGGATCTGGCGCCGCTCAGGCAAGCGGGCCATTGGCGTCCGGCGGAAGCGCGCCCAGAGCAGCGCGTCTGGACGGATCAGTATTCCAATCTCTTGCAGGTGTTCCGCTGGCGCGCGAGCGAATAACCTGCTTGCGTTTAGCGCTCGCACGGCGCCACGCGATCGCTAAACGCAAGCGGTGTTTCGGGTTGCATGGATTTGTCAAACAATGTGAGAATTGACTATTGTATTCGTCCTAATTGGTGTACAATCGGCCTTTCCCAGGTGGAGAGTTGGCACGTCGCTAAACCCGGGAGCGAAAACGATGAACAAAGATCGTTGGCTATTTGCAGCGGTGTTTGCCGCGTTCTTGGTGCTGATCGCGTGGGCCTTTTTTTGCGCCTCGTTTGATCGAATTTGAGAATCTGGACATCGCTCACAATCACATTAAGGCGGCGGGGTTCGTTTGCACGTCCGATCGCGCCGATGGCACGTTGCAAAACGGATTTCTAGTCAGCCAGGAAGCGGTCGATTGGAAGATCGCGAACGAATTGCACAAAGGCGGGAAACTCGGGCCCGAATGGAAGGGCAAGGTTTGGGTCACATACAACGGGCCGTCCGGCGATCTGGTCTCACTTCCGTCGGACGGCGGCAAACGCGTCTGGGGCGCCGTTTGCGTCTTCGGCGACGCGGAATTCCTCGATGAACTCGAATCCGTCCTGCAACGACGCGGCATCGGCCAAATGTAACTGGTTGGACATTCAACGTGGCGGCAGGCTTCCGATTCGGCAAGATCGGAATCTTGCCGCCACGACTCGTTAACGCACCAATTCGCGAATCGGCTCGCCGTGCTCGATGACGTGCAACGGCCTGCCCAATCCATCCACGAACGACGCTTCCCGCCAATCGATGCCGAGATGTTGATACACGGTCGCGGCCACGTCCTGCGGCGTGAACGGCCGGTCTGCGACATATTCGCCGCGCGGGCTCGATCTGCCGATCGCTTGTCCCATGCGCATGCGTGCATTGCCCAGGAGGATGCTGAACGTTTGCCCCCAGTGATCGCGGCCGGCGTTGTTGTTCATGCGCGGCGTGCGGCCAAATTCGCCCATCGCCACGACCAGGGTTTTCTCGTAAAGGCCGCGCTGCATCAAATCTTCAATCGTCGCGCCGATGGCGCGGTCGAGCGGCGGGATCAACAAGCGAGCGCCGATTTCAGTTTCAAGCTGCGGCGGCGTGCCGTGATGATCCCATGGCACGCAGTTGACCGTCACGAACGTCACGCCCGCCTCGATCAATCGCCGCGCCACCAGAGCGCTTTGCCCAAACGTGTGCCGCCCGTAGCGATCGCGCACGTTCGCGGGCTCGCGCGAAATGTCGAACGCATTCGCAACGGAGCGGCTCGTCATCAGATCAAAAGCGCGGCCGTAATGTTCGCCGATGTCCGAGGTG
>DAIOGM010000070.1:0-11165 GCA_036745215.1 Gemmataceae bacterium | reverse complement strand
GCGGCGATCCTGGAAACGGCGGGCGTCGTCGACGGCTTGCATGAGCGTGCGGCGATCTTCGAGTCGATCGAACGTCAGTTCCGTCGCCAGTTGCAAATTGCGCACGCGGTATTCGGGCGTGTTCGGATCGGATTCGACGATGAACGGATTCGCCCCGCCGCCCAGATACGCCGCGTAATGAAAGAAGTTGTCCGTGCCGCCGCGCAAGTGCGGTACCGCGACGTACGGCGGCATGCCCTGCTGATTGGCGCCGCGCAGCCGCGAGGTAACGGAGCCGAGCGACGGCCGTTTTTGCTGCTTGAAATCGGGCGCGTTGAAGGCGGGGCCTTCGAAGCCGGTGAGCATCCAGTGGTTGGATTTCGTATGATCGCCGGAGTTATGGCGCACGGTGCGAACGATCGACAGGTGCTCCATGAGCCGGGCCTGGCTCGGCAACAGTTCGCCGACCTGGATGCCGGGCACGCTGGTGCGTATGGCGCCGAGCGGCCCGCGATATTGCGCCGGCGCGTCGGGCTTGGGGTCCCAGGTTTCCATGTGTCCCGGACCGCCGGAAAGCCAAAAGAGAATGACCGCCGTGTCGCGCGCCGGTTCGTCCGCGTGGGCTTTGGCGCGCAGGAAATCCGCCAGCGTCAAGCCGCCCAGCCCGAGAATGCCCGCCTGGACGAAGCTGCGCCGCGTGATGCCGGTGCAGTCCGAACCGTTGTCGCCGTTGATGCGGAACATGGAATCCCCCAGGAAACGATATCACTTTGATGGAGGGAATTGTACACGACTTCCGACGCGTTTGCACGGTCTTTTTTGAATCGCCACAATCAACTTGGTTCGGAACGCTGATCGTGCTAACATGACGGGAAATGAGGAGTACAAACATGGCCGCGGTCGATCAACAACTTACTCCACTACCGGCGAATCTTAAAGCGGACAAGCTAAGAGAAAAATGGCAGCAAAACCAGCGGCGCGTTTTGCTGAACATCAACGGTCGGCTCAAGTTTGAAATCACCGACGAGACATCGTTCAATATGCTGCTTTTATTAGTCGAACGATTGGAGAACATCGCGGCCATTCAGGAAGGGCTTGACGATGTGGCCGCCGGCCGCACCATGAGCGTCGAGCTGTTCGAGCAAAAGGTGCGCGCGAAACATGGAGTATGAAGTTCAGATCTCCGCCCAAGCGCTGGCCGATGCTGACGAAGTCGTGCAAAGAATCGCCAGGCAATACCTGCGAATGGCCGCCCGCTGGTTCGCAGGCCTACTCAAGGCGATTGATTCCTTGCGTACGTTCCCCGAACGTTGTTCTCTCGCCCCGGAAGCAGACGCGTTTCAGCAAGAGATTCGGCAACATTTCTACGGCAAACGGCAACACCGATATCGCATACTCTTTACTGTTGAAGGCAACACGGTAAACGTCCTGCGTGTGCTCCACGGCGCGAGAAGATCGCTCCGACCAAACGACGGCGAGCCATTGATCTGATGTGAATTGGCGACCGGTGCAGAACTCAATCAAAAACCGACCCGTCGACGCCTGCCCGTCGGCGCAACATTGTAAAGCATCATGGCCAACTTACTTGGCTTTCTTCCATTCCAGGATCAAATAATCTTTGTCCTTCGTGAACGCTTCCGGCCGATCCTTTCCTGGCTCCGCGAAGCACGAGCGGCGCGTGTCGCCTTTGATTTCGTAAATGCCTTTGACGAGCAGGTTGCTCGAATCGTTCGAATCATAGATGTCGATCGTCTTGATCTTCTTGGTCGGATCAACCTTGAACCTGGTTTCGAGCGTCGCTTGGCCCTGTTGCGTCAGAATGAACTTGTCGCCGTTGACTTCGAGAAACGTCTCTTTGACCATTTCTTCGGAGTAAGGTTTGCCGCCCACCGGCTGAATGAAAGTCGCGATCCATTTGCCTTGGAAGAGCTTGAGTTCCTTCTTGATTTCTTCCTCCGTCGGCTGAGCCGCGAAGGAAATTGCGGAAAGCAACAAAAACAGAGCGGCGGGACGCATGACGGTCTCCATGAAAAGGGACGCGGTTCTTGCGACACGATCATTTTATCGGTGCTGGCGTTCAAATGCTGCGCAGCGATTCGACGATCTCGGCGCGGGCGGCCGTCCACGCCGGCGCCAGACCGGCCGCGACGCCGACGAAGATGGTTGCCAGCAATCCCGTGAGCGCCAGAGCGGGGGATGTTGAGAACGCGATCGTGACGCCTTCGGAGCCGACGGCGAGCCCTTGCCACGACAGCATGGCCAGGGCGAGACCGATGCCGATGATTCCGCCGGTCAGGCTGACGATGACGCTTTCCAGCATCACGAACGCGAAAATGCGCCGCCACGAGTAGCCGAGCGTTTGCAATACGGCGTGTTCGCGAACGCGATCTTGCACCGCCATCAGCGTCGTCGTGCCGACCAGCGTCAACACGAGGGCGACGCACGCATAGCCGAGATATTGCGTGAATCCGATCAGCTCGACGAGATCGCCGACGGATCGCGCCTGAAACACGCCCTTCGGACGCGTGTCGCTCTGAACCGGACCGCCGCGGAACTTCTCGTCGATGCTTCGGCACATCGCCGCGGCGTCGGTTCCTTCATTCAGATGAACCTCGATCTGCGTAACCGTGCCGACCGAGTTGATGCCGCGTGAGCGTTGCAAGAATTCCAGGTGCGTGTAGATGAAGCATTCCTCGGCGGCGTTGGCGGCCGTGAAGATTCCCGCGATGGCGACGGTCACTTCGCCGATCGTGAATCGCTGACCGACGCTCAGATTTCGCCGCGTCGCCAACGCCTGCCCGACCACGGCGGCGTCGCGTTGCTTTTCGAAGGTCGCCCAATCGCCCGACTTGAGTTTCAGGTCGCGCACCTTCAGTAGCTTTTCCGCGGGCAAGCCGTGGAACACCACGAGATCGAGGCTCGCCCGGCAGTTGTTCATGTACACCTTGATCGGCACCGCCTCCGCGACGCCCGGCATCTTGCCGATCGCGCGGGCGTAATCCTCCGGCAGCCGGCTCGTGCTCGGGCAAAAGCGATTCGCTTGAAAGACGATCAGCGTGCGTTCGCTAAGACTGCCCTGATTCAGATTCGCCAGGCCTTCTTGAACTGAGCCGACGAAAGTGAACACGAACATGGCGACGGCCGCGCCGCTCACGGTCAGTGCCGAACGCGTGCGATTGCGCCAGAGGTTCTTGGCAATATAAGGCATGAACTTCCACATGATCAAGCACCTCAAAGTACTCCTCACGCTCCGCGTGAGGAACCCATCACGCGGAGCGTGATGACTACATTACCGCCAACGCGACCTTCGGCGGCTCCGGCTCCAGAAGCACGCCTTTCTCGAGCCGCAACTGCCGTCGAGCGATCGACGCGGACCGCGGATCGTGCGTCACCATCAAGAGCGTCGTGCCGAGTTCGGCGTTCAGACGTTGTAATAGGTGAAGAATCTGCTCGGTCGTCTCCGCATCCAAATCGCCCGTCGGCTCGTCGGCGACCACGACGGCGGGGTCTGCGACAATGGCGCGGGCGATGCCGACGCGTTGCTCCTGACCGCCGGAGAGTTGCCGCGGATAGTGATCGGCTCGATCCGTCAATCCCACCGCTTCGAGAGCAATCTCGACGCGTTTCTGCCGCTCGGCGCGCGACAGCGGCAAGAGCAAGAGCGGCATTTCAATGTTCTCATAAGCCGTCAGCACGGGAATCAAGTTGTAAAGCTGAAAGATGTAGCCAATATGATTTGCCCGCCAGTGGGCGAGCTGCGAGCGCGAGAGGCTGGTGATGTCCGTCCCCGCGACATGGATTGTGCCGGACGTCGGCTTGTCGATGCCCGCAATCAGATTGAGCAGCGTACTCTTGCCGGAGCCACTCGCGCCCATCAGCGAGACGAAGTCGCCCTTGTCAATGGCCAGGGAGACATCCTTCAAGGGAACGATCTTCTGATCGCCCTTCGAGTACTCCTTGGTCAGTGCATGAATTTCAACCAATGGCATAATTCTACTCCTGCGTCCCAGGCACTGCCTGGGACGCAACTGCCTCGAGGCTCTGCCTCGGCGAGACGCGATACGCACTTGACCCGGTAGCTCGGGTACGAGGGTTCACTCGGCGTACGTGACTGCGATACGTTGCCCATCGCTCAGCCCCTGTCGGCCATCGTGAATCAATCGGTCCGCTGCATTCAATCCTTGCGTGACTTCGACGAAGTCGCCGATCGATCGCCCGAGCGTTACAGCCTTCTTGCGTGCGACTTTGTTGACAAGAACCGCAGTCCAAACGTGCGTATTTCCTTCGGACGTTTCGACGAGTTGCTTCGGAATCATGAGCCGTAACGCTTGCTTACTTTCGTCGGCGCCCTTGGGCGTCGCCGGCGCGAGAAACGTCGCCTGCACAAGCATGTCGGGACGCAGCGACGGCGGCGGCGTCTTGACCGCGATCTTGACCTGCAACGTGTTTTTCTGAATGTCGGCCTGCGAGGTGATTCTCAGTACTTCGCCGTCGAGCGCGTCCGCCGTGACGGGCGCTTGAATCTTCACCAACTGGCCCGGCTGAACTTTACGAATGTCGTCGAGCCGAACGTCGGCGCGGACCTGGAGCATGCCGGGATCGAACATTGCGATGATCGTGCTCGCCTCCTGGTGTCCAAGCGGCGACTGGCCCATCAACCTCTGGCCCGGCCGAGCGATGAGCGTCATGACTTGGCCCGCCACCGGCGCTTTGATAACGGTGCGATCGAGGCGGAGCCGGGCCGCGGCAACCGCAATCTCGGCAAGCTTTGCGCGAGTCGAGGCGGCCTTCACGTTCGCTTCCAGCTCCGCAAACGGCCGCAACCCCTCGGCCTTGATGCCGTTTTCTTTGAGTTCCAGCTCGGCGACGGCGCTCGCGGCCACCTCTACCTCGCTGCGGGCGAGCGGCAACGCCAACAGCGGACTCGCTCCCAACTCCGCGGCGCGCGTCCGCGCGTCCAGGCTTTCCTTGGCCAACGCAAGTCGCGAACGCGCGGCCTTTAACTGAAGGGGCAGCATTGCCTTCGCCAGGGTCAGAGTTGCCTTGACGTTGTCAACTTCCGCTTGCCGCAATTCAAGATCCGCGTCCGCCGTTTGCAACGCGAGCCGGGCGTCGTCTTGAATGAGATGCGCGACCGGCTCGCCCGCTTGGATGGTTTGCCCTTCCACCACCAGCAACTTTTCGACGACCCCTTCCGTGAGCGCCGTCACCAGGATCGGCGTTGGCCGCGGCTCGATCCAGCCCGCCGCCTGAAAGATCGGCGTGCCCTCGCTTTGCACATCCAGGTGCGTCGTCACGACTGAAATGACCGTGACCGGCGTCGCCGGCAACAGACGGTCCCGCGCCGCCCAGCCGACGACGGCCACAAAGCCCAAGAGCACCAGCCCCGGCAGCACGATGCGCGTGCCCGCGTGCCAGGAACGCCGCGTCCTCGGTGTAGAGGACGCGCCGTCCCGGCGCACGGCGAGTTGACTGAGATCCACGTTCGGGCTCATCGCAATTCTCCCGTCATTTCTTCTTGACGTAAATCGCCGCCGCCACCACGCTGATGCTTTTGCTCTCGTCGCGGCGCATCTGGCCTTTCACGACGACCGTCGTTAACTCCTTGATGTCGAAGAGCGACTTGGCGTCGTCGGGCAGCGTTTTGCCGGCCGAGTTAACGAGCTTCACGAGGACGGTGCCCTTCGCCAGTTCGTCCGGCGGATCGCAACAGTAATCCCACGGCGTCGGGCAGTTGTCGCCTTCAATCTCGTTGCACGGTTTGAACTTGAGATCCACAATCGTAAAGGCAGCCCGTCCCGTGAAAGGCTTCTCGCTGCCGCCGATGCGGCCGACGACGACGACCTCGTCGCCGTCCTTGGCCGACTTTTTGACGTCCGTCACGTTCTTGGCGCCGGCCGGCTCACTGGCGATCAGGTACTTCGCCTTCGCCTCATCCGCGGCCTTTGGATCAACGGCGCCTTTCGCCTCGGGCGTCTTTTCCTTCGACGCCGCCGGATTGGGCGTACGGGCGCATCCGCCGATCATGACCGTCGCGGCCAGGCCGAGCGCGGTGAACAGAATCATTCGTTGCATGACAACTCCTTTGAAAAGAAATTACACTGCCTTCAAACCTTCCACGACCAGCAAGCGCATGGCTCGAATCGCGGGCGGAATCGAGCCAACAACGCCAATCAAGAGACCGGTGCCAAAACCAACTAATAGCGTCGTGCTGTCCACGCTCAACGTGAACGCTCCCATGGTAAATCGCACCGCAGCGCCTTCAAGAACGGCGACGCCGATGACGCCCGCGATCAATGACGCGGCCGATGCAAGTAAAACGCCTTCCTGGATCAGCGAGATCGCGATGGCGCGCCGCGCGAAGCCGAGCGTTTGCAGCGTCGCCAGCTCGCGAACCCGGCCGGTCACGGCCCCATACATGATGTTCATGCCGGTGAAGACGCCGGCGGCCGCGATGATGACGACGATCAGCCACGCCAGCATGCGCACCGGGCCGTAATGCCGCTGGAGCGATTCGTAGTACCGCGTTTCCGGCGTCGCCTGCAGTTCGAGATCGAGCCGCTCCTTGCAGAATTCGTCGAGGTCGGCGAAGACCGCTCCCCGTGCCAGGAGCACGGCAACCATGCTCAAATCTTGGCGCTTCATGGCGAGCTGAAGATCGTCGAGCGGACACCACATCTCCGACTCCAGCGTGGAGCCCATGGCGACGAAGTGCCCGCTGATGCGCCACGTTCGCCCCTCGAAGGTCAAAGTCTTGCCGACTGCCAGCTCGTCGCGATGCCGGCCCATTTTCGTCGCCGCCAGTCGGCCAACGAGCAACTCGCCGGGGCCAGGCCAATTGCCTTCGACGATCTGCACCTTGCGGCGAACCAATAGCGCCGCCGGCGTGACGCCGCGAATCACGCCGAGCGATCCTTCGGGCGACGCATCGAGATTCACTTGCGTGCCGAAGTAAAGCTCCGGCGACGCACAAACAATCTTGGCGCCGCCCGGCCCCGGCTGGCGCCCAATCGCATCGAGACTGGCGGCAAGCAAGCTCGTCGTCCGGCCCGGGATCGACGAGTTCTCGATGTTCTCCGCCGCGCCGAGCGTATGAATCATGACGACCTGCGCGTCGCCGCTGACAGTCAGGCTCGCTTCCAGTCCGCGGATGAAGCCCACGACGACGAGGACGAGCAACACGACCAACGTCAATCCGAATAGCGTCATGGCGCTGCGCGCCGGTCGGCGAAACAGATTGCGAATGGCGTAGTCCCACGGCAGAAATCGGCAGCCCAATGCCCCGAACATGGCGTCCCCCGATTACGTAATGATCACCCAAGTACAGGCTGATATCCTCTGCGTCCCAGGCTCTGCCTGGGATGCAACTGCCACGAGGCTCTGCCTCGTCGAACGGCCGGCGGCGTTGCGCCAAACAGGGTGCAGCGAGGCGGAGCCTCGCGGGCAGTTGCGTCCCAGGCGGAGCCTGGGACGCAGGAAGCGGCGCGGCGTCCTTCGGAAATCAAATCGTGAATGCAACGAATGGCGAACCGCGAGGCGGGAGAATGGTCTCGTCCAGGCAAGAATCGGTCAGAGAAGTGTCCTCATCCATCCATCGCCAGACGATCTCCGGCGATTGCGGAATCACGAACACCAGCGGCAACGCGCACGGCGCCTTGCACGGACAATGGACGCAACAACCGTCCGGAGCCGTCGGACACGCGGGGCACACGGGGCAAGTTGGTTGAATCTTGTTCGAGTCGTTTTTCGGCTTCGGCTTCGCCGTGTCTCGTTTCACCTTGTCAGCTTTCGCGCATCGCCCACAACATTTCTTGGGACTTGGTGAACTTTCATGCTGCGTTTCCGTTTTTTGAGCAACATGCGAACAGGAGGAGCGAACCGAGACCAAGCTGATGGCGAACACGTTCGCCGGGCAGTTGAGAATCAAGAGGATTCCCAAGCTGGCGCGAAGGGACAAACTCAACGAGCGCGCGAACTTGAACGTTATCGCCATGATGAAGTAATCATAATTCGTGAATTCCGCAAAATCAATGCAAGAGTTCGGTCGGTCGTGTTTCCGCATGCTCGATCGTGGCGGCAAGATTCCGATCTTGCCAATGTACCCGGCAAGATCGGAATCTTGCCGCCACGAAACTGCCTTGTCGCCGGATTGACGCGAAGATAAGAAAACAACGCTGCTCGGTTCATGGTCCTTTGAAAAGCGTGCCTTCCATGTCAACGGCCGCGCCGACTTCGGCGGACTCCAGAAATCACGTCCCGTTGGCGTTGTGCATTCTCTTGTTGCTGGCTTTCGCCGCGTTCATCGGCTGGAACCTGGACGAGCCGTTCACGCAGGACTTCGACGAAGGGGTCTATCTTTGTTCGGCGCGATCTTCCATGGACGGGCAGCCGCTCTTTGGCGCCGTTTTCTCGTCGCAGCCTCCAATGTTCCTTCGCATCCTTACGCTGGCCTTGCACATCGGCGGCGACACGGTGATTGTCGGACGCCTCCTGGTATTATTCTTTGCGCTGGCAAGTCTCGCGGCGGTGGGGTGGATGGCCTGGCAAATCATGTCGCCGGCCGCGGCGCCGCTGGCGATCCTGTTGTGGGGCGCCACGCCATTGTTCTTGCGGCACGCCCGAATTGTGCAGGCCGAAATGCCGGCCGTCGCGTTTTCGCTCCTGGCAATCGCAACGCTGGTCTCGGCCCGGCATAACCCGACGGCCATTCGATTCGTGTGCGCCGGCGTCCTCTTCGCGCTCGGCGTTTATTGCAAGCTGCTGGTCGTGCCCATGATCGTTCCGCTGTCGGCCCTGGTTGTCGCGGCGTGGCCGAGCACGGCAACCAAGCCTGCTTTTTTTCGACGCATCACCTCTCCGCTCGTGTTGCGCAACGGCGTCCTATTTGTCGGCGCCGGCCTGCTGACGGGGATTCTGGGCCTGTATCCCTGGGACATGCCGAGCATCTACGATCAGATGGTCGAATATCACTTGCACGCCAAGCAGCTCTACACGCTCGACCGGGCGGAGAATGCGGACATCCTCTTGCAGGTCGTCGAACCGAGCATGGTCCTGGTTCTGCTGTCGTTCGCGGGATTGGTCTGCGTGGTCGTCAAGAAGCCGCTCGCCGCACTCTGGCTCGGCGGTTGGATTCTGGTGGCGTTGGCTTTCCTGCTCGACCACACCCCCTTGTTCCCGCGGCACGCACTGATCTTGCAGCCCGCGCTGGCGATCGCGGCCGCGGCCAACGCGCTGTGGGCGCCGAGCCTGTTGAAGCGCCCATGGATCCTCGTGCTGGTCGGAAGTTGGCTTGTGGCCTTGATCCTGCTGGCGGCCTTGCCGGCGCCGGAGCGGTCGCACAAATTCCGCAAACACTGGCCCGAAGTGCCCGAAATCGAAGCGGTGCGCTTGATTCAAGAACATTCGCAACCGACGGACCTCGTTGTCAGCGATCAGCAGATGCAAGTGTTCCGCGCCGGCCGGCATGTCCCGCCGCAGCTCTGCGATACGTCGTTCGTTCGCATCAAGAGCGGCTACCTCACGGATGACGACGCCATCCGCGCGAGTGAAAACGCCCAGATGATCATCTTCTGGACGGGCCGGCTTGCCGCGCTTCCGCGATACGCGACGTGGGTCGAATCGCATTATCGTCTGCTGCCATTCTCGGAAGGCTCGGACGAGCGCAAAATCTATGTTCGCGAATCGCCGGATTGATCCAGAGGGACGAGAAATGAAATTCACGATTCCGCTGGCCGCCGTTGCCGCACTTCTGACGATTGCAACGCCGCGAGCGCCGGCGCAATCGCTGTTGACCGTCGCGGAAAAGAGCGAATACAAGGCGACGTCAAAGCACGCCGAAGTGGTCGATTACGTTGAACGTCTCGCCAAGTTGTCGCCGCTGGTGCGCGTCGCCGAGCTGGGCGTCACCACCGAGGGGCGCAAGTTGCCGCTCGTCATCTTGGCTGATCCGCCCATCGCCACGCCGGAGGAGGCGGCCAAGAGCGGCAAGCTGGTCGTATTCGCGATGGGCAACATCCACGCCGGCGAGGTGGACGGCAAGGAAGCCCTGTTGATGCTGATGCGCGATCTCGCCCTGGCCAAGGATCGGCCGCTGTTGAAGAACCTCGTCCTGCTCTTCGTTCCCAATTTCAACGCCGACGGCGGCGATCGGTTCGATAAGAATCGCTCCTGGCAAAACGGCCCCGCCGAGGTCGGCATTCGGCCCAACGCTCAGGGCTTCGATCTCAACCGCGACTATATCAAGCTGGAATCGCCGGAGGTGCGGGCGCTGGTTCGCTTCTTTACGCGCTGGGACCCCGCGATCATGCTCGACCTGCACACCACCAACGGCTCTTATCACAACCACACGATCACCTACGACTCGCCGCGCCATCCCGCCTTCGATGGCCGACTGATCGAATTCGGCCGCGACAAGATGTTGCCGGAAGTGGGCAAAATGCTGACGAAACGCAGCGGCTACCTGGCGAATTACTACGGCAACTTTGACAAGAAGAAGACAACCTGGGAAGCCGCCCCGACGCTGCCGCGCTTCGGCACGCAGTATGTCGGCTTTCGCCATCGCATCGGCATCCTGTGCGAATCGTACGTCTATGCCACGTACCGCGACCGCGTCCTGGCGTCGCGCGATTTCGCGCTGAGCTGCTTCGAATACGCCGCCGCGAATCACGAGACCATTCGCAAGCTGCTCAAGGACGTCGAAGCCGACGCTGGCAAAAACAAGGTGGCCCTGCGCCACAAGGACGCGGCGTTGAGAAACATCACCGTCATCGGCATCGAAGGCGGCAAGACGGCGCCGCCGGGCCAGACCAAGGAACATATCGTGGCCTACCTCGGCAAATGCGTCGCCACGGTGTCGGTGGATCGCCCGTTCGCTTACCTGATCCCTGCGTCTTACGTCAAGGTGCGCGAAAACTTGCAGCGGCACGGCATCGTTGTCGAAGCATTGACCGCGGACTCCGAACTCGCCGTCGAAGCGTATCGCGTGGATCGGATCGTCGCCGCGAACAAGGAGTTTCAAAAGCACAAGCTGATGACGGTGGACGTTACGCCGCGGCGCATGAACTTCGCCGTCAAGTCCGGCACGCACGTGGTGCGTTGCGCTCAGCCGCTCGGCACGCTGGCGGCGTACGTGTTGGAGCCGCAGTCGGAGGATGGATTATGTGCGTGGAATTATTTTGACGAGGCGT
>DAIOGM010000069.1:17670-22457 GCA_036745215.1 Gemmataceae bacterium | reverse complement strand
ATGGCGCTTGCCGAGCGTCTGAACGATCCCGGCATGATGATGGAAGCGCTGTTCATGCCCGGCGTCACGATGTTTTACCGTGCCCAGTTCGGCGGCGCTCGCGCCTGTTACGACAAAGCTCTGGGCGCCTATGACGATCGCGCTCGCACGAAATTCTGGACCGCTTTTACCGGGCACGACGCCGGTGTTACCCACCGCTGTTACCTCGCGTTGACTCTTTGGCACCTCGGCTATCCGGACCAGGCCCTGGCGCTTGCCCGCGCGACGTGTGAGCTGGCGCGAACGATTGGCCACGCGTTCAGCGTCGAGCATGCCGTGGATTTCGCGGCGTTTCTCTATCATTATTGCCGGCTCGGCGCCGAGGTCCAAGCGACGGCGGAAGAAGAAATGACCATTGCGACCGAGCAGAGTTTTCCGTTCTGGCATTCACTGGGCACACTTCACAAGGGGGCAGGGTTGCTTTTGCTGGGCCGCCGCGAGGAAGCTCTGCCGGTGCTCCTGAAAGGGTTCAGCGCCTTTCGCGCCACCGGCGCGGAAGTGCGCGTACCGTCGTACCTTGGTCTGCTGGGCGACGCCTACACGCAAACGGCGCGCTTCGAGGACGCGCACAAGGCTTTGAACGAGGGTTTGGCCGTTGCCGAGAAAAACGATGACCGTTGCCACGAGACCGAATTGTACCGCCTCAAAGGGGAGCTTTTGCTGGCCCAGTCGCCCGACGAAAACGCAGCCGCCGAGGGGTGCTTCCGCCAGGCCATCGAAACGGCCCGGCGTCAACAAAGCCGGGCGTGGGAGCTGCGCGCCACGATGAGCCTGGCCCGACTCTGGCAGCGGCATGCCCGCCGAGACGAGGCTCGCGCCGCGCTTGCGGCAATTTACGCCACGTACACGGAAGGCTTCACAACGCCGGACCTCGTGGACGCAGCCGCGCTGCTTGAACAACTGACTTGAAGCCCAACTCGACCGGATGAGGAATTGCGATGAGCGTGATTCGGCCCGAGACGGCGAGCGATTTCGATGCGATCCGCGAAGTCAATCGGCTGGCATTTGGACAGGATGCCGAGGCTCGGCTCGTTGATGCCCTTCGCAACTGCGGTTACGTGCGCGGCTCGCTCGTTGCTGAAATGGATGGCCAAGTGATCGGTCACATCCTGTTTAGCGATCTTCCAATAATCACCGATGCAAAGGTCGTTCCGGCTTTGGCGTTGGCGCCGTTGGCAGTGCTTCCAGAGTTTCAAAACCAGGGCATCGGGTCAAAGCTTGTTCGCGTTGGCATGCAACATTGCCGCGAACAGGGCCATCGAATTGTCATTGTCCTGGGCCATCCAAATTACTATCCACGCTTCGGCTTCTCCGCGAAACTTGCGGCTCGATTGGATTCACCGTACGCCGGCGAGGCGTTCATGGCCGTCGAGTTGTCGCCGGGCGCATTGGACGGGATCACGGGACGTGTTGAATATCCGCCGCCGTTCAGCGAATTCCCAGAGTAGTCATCACGCTCCGCGTGATGGAATTTGGTATTGTCTCACCATTTGACTTTTCCTCCAGCGAACATGTCGAACTCCATCACGCGGAGCGTGATGAGTACATTGCCAAAAGTTTGTCCTTGATTGCCCGCGTACTGATGTGTCAATATCATCTTTCGATTGAACGCATCCGTGGGTAATTGGCATGAACCGCCAGCCGTTTCGATTGGGCATCACGCACGATTTCTTGAAGCCGGATGGAACGCTCGGCTTCGGTGATATCGGACTGGACCTATTGGAGCAGAATGCGCGCATCGAACGCACGTATATGCCGGACCATGGCGCGGAGGTGCCCGCGGCCGTCGCCAATCAGTTTGACGCCCTTCTGGTGCTGGCGCCGCGCGTCACGGCGGCGACGCTTGACGGCGGCACGCGCCTGGCGCTCGTGGCCCGGTTCGGCGTCGGCTACGACAACGTTGACGTGCCCGCCTGCACGCGGAACAATGTGCTGCTGACGATCACTCCCGCCGCCGTGCGCCGGCCCGTGGCGACGTCCGCGCTCGCCCTGCTATTGGCGTTGTCGCATCGGCTCTTGATCAAGGATCGTCTCACCCGCGCCGGCCGCTGGGCCGACAGGCTCGATCACATGGGCGTCGGCCTGACGGGGCGCACGCTCGGCCTCGTCGGGCTTGGCAACATCGGCCAGGAGATCGCGCGACTCGTCGCCCCATTCCAGATGCGTCTCGCGGCCTTCGATCCATACGTGTCGCCGCAGACCGCCAGGGCGAGCGGTGTGGAGTTGCTCGAACTCGACGCGCTGTTGTCGCAGGCCGACTTCGTCTGCGTTTGCTGTGCGCTGACGCCGCAAACGCATCATCTGCTAGACGCTCGCCGATTGGCGCGGATGAAAGCAACAGCGTTTCTCATCAATGTCGCGCGCGGGCCCATTGTGGATCAAACTGCATTGACGACTTTACTTCAAGAAAAACGAATTGCCGGCGCGGCTCTGGATGTCTTCGAGAAGGAGCCAATTGACGCAGATGATCCGCTCTTGACGCTCGGCAATGTGATCGTTTCACCGCACGCGATCTGCTGGACGGACGAGTTGTTTCGCAACAACGGCGTGGCGGCGTGCCAGAGCATTCTCGACGTTGCGGCGGGGCGCGAACCAATGGACGTCGTCAATCGCGATGTGTTAGCGCAACCCTTGATGCGCCAGAAACTGTCGAGGTTCGCGCGTTCGTAGCCGCAAGCTGCCAGCTTGCGTGCTGAAGCGACAGCAGACAAGCTGGCAGCTTGTCGCTACGGGTGATTGACAGAGCGAGGGATTTATGCGACCCAATCACGTCAAACGGAAGATCCAAAGCGGCGGCACCTCGATCGGCACATTCGTGTTCGAATTCAACACGACCGGCATCGGCCGCATCGCCTCGCAGGCCGGCGCCGAGTTTGTCGTCTACGACATGGAACACACCGGCTGGAGCGTCGAGACGATTCGTATGCTGCTCGCCGCGACGCGTTCGACCGAGATGATCCCGCTCGTCCGCGTGCCGGCCACAGAGTACCCTTTTATCGCACGCATTCTGGACATGGGCGCGATGGGCATCATGGCGCCGATGGTCGAGAGCGCCGCACAGGCGACGACGCTGGCGGCGTGTGCGAAGTATCCGCCCGTCGGCCGGCGCGGGGCGGCGTTCGGCGTCGCGCACGATGATTACACGGGCGGCGACATCGTCGAGAAGATGCGCACGGCCAACGCCGAAACGTTGCTCATCGCACAGATCGAAACGGCCGCCGGCGTTCGGCATGTGCGCGACATCGCCGCCGTCGAGAGTATTGATGTGCTCTGGATCGGCCATTTTGATTTGACCAACTCGCTCGGCATTCCGGGCCAGTTCGATCATCCCGCGTTTCATCAAGCCATCGCCGATGTGCTCGACGCCTGCCGCAAGTTTGGCAAGGTCCCCGCATTCATGGCAAGCGACATCGGCGGCGGCAAGAAACTTCTCGATCAGGGCTTTCGCATGCTGGCGTACGGCGGCGATTTGTGGATTTATCAGAACGCGTTGCGCGAGGGCGTCGCGGAACTCAAGAAGCATGCGACCGCTTGATTGCCAATGGCGGCTTGTAGCCGCATTCGCCAGAATGCGGGTTTGGCGTGACGCAGCCCGCATTCTGGCGAATGCGGCTACGGTCTGGAACGGTCTTATTCGATATGGCGCTTGATAAACGAATTCACTTTTTCTTTGTAGCCGTCGAACCGAAATAAATCCTCGTGCCGCGCGTCGGGAATCATCCACAACTCTTTCGGCTCGTTGGCGGCATCAAACAATCGTCGCGCGTCTTCGATCCAGACGCGGTCGTCGCGCTCGCCGCTGATGAGAAGCACCGGACAGGGCAGCTTGCCGATGTTCGCGACCGGCTTGACATCGTCGATGGATAAATCGAGCCGATGTTCCGCAATCGGCACCAGCGCCCCGCCGCCGAGCCAGCCGGGCACGCCGGTGTAGCGGCGCATGCGGCGATCGATGGCGTTGATCATTTCGTCATAAACGCTTTCGCAGATCACGCACTTGACATCTTTCAACTCGTCGGCCGCCAGGCAAATCGTCGCGCCGCCTTGCGAGACGCCGAGGCACGCGATGCGTTCGCTGCCGCGCTGCTTCAGGAAACCGACCGCGGCAATCAGGTCCGCTCGTTCGCGATAGCCGAAGGTGACGGCGTCGCCCGAAGATTCGCCGCAGGCGCGGGCATCGTAGAGCAGGGCGGTGTAGCCATGCTCGCGAAAGTACTGAGCGCGGCGGAGCATTTGTTTGCGATTGCCGCCCCAGCCGTGCAAGAGGATGATTGCTTTTTCGGGATCCGCCGACGGAACCAGCCAGCCGGCGAGAGTGTGATCATCGCGCGTCGAGAACGCGACCGACTCGATGAGATAAGGGAAATCGCCCGACGGCGCGCCGACGCTGCTCGGCCGCGCGCGCGTCAATCGCTGAGCGTAGATCCACGACGCGCCGAAATAGAGCGCGACGCTCGTGAGAATGACAACGCTGGTCCATCGTAACAAACGCTTCATCTTTTCGTTGTAACGCACGCCGTCCGATTGCGTCAAGCCGAGTGCCTGAATGAACGGCGCGTTTTACTTTTTGTTCTTGAAGTGCGCCTGCAATCCCTGCAAGGTGATGTCGTTGCCGCGTTGAAAGAAGGCGCGCAGCTTTTGCGATTCCTCGTCATCCGTGAAGCCGAGGCCGACAACGGTTACCTTGGTTTTTCCTTCACCGGCGTCCTCGAAATAAACGACGGTCCACATCGCCTGGATCGACTTGG
>DAIOGM010000069.1:0-17660 GCA_036745215.1 Gemmataceae bacterium | reverse complement strand
TCGAAGCTGATGATGGTGTTCTCGATGGAATTTTCGTCGCCGAGCTTGCCCTTGGGATCGTAGTGCGTGCGCATGAGGCCGCCGATTTTGAGATCGATGTCGGCGTGCGCGACCATCCAGCTTTTGGCGCCGTCTGAAGTGGTGAACGCCTTCCACACGGCGGCGCGCGGCGCGTCCACGACGATGGTCGAAACGAGGCGATGCTTGTCGCCGGCGTTGCTCGCGGCGACGACGAAGGGCAGGATCAGCACGGACGAAACGAGGAAACGAATCATGGTACGATCTCCAAAAAAATAGAATGAACCACAGATGAACACGGATGAGCACAGATAAGAATGAAGTCAGGATCATTGTTTTTCCTGCATTTATCTGTGCTCATCCGTGTTCATCTGTGGTTAGTTCCGAGTTACTTTTTGCGACCCAGCTTCATCGAAAAGCGATGCGTATCGTCGGGCTTGCCGTTCATCCAGCCTTGCCAGGTCGATTCGATCGTGTTGTCGTCGATGAACGTGATCGTGCCGTCATGCATATGCATGTCCTTGGCGGGATCGATATTGGCGCCGCCGGTGAATTTGAAAGCGAGTTTGTTGCCGGTCATTGGCTCCGCCTTCATCTGCGGCTGATTCTTGGCGGCGCAGTAGTGCGTGAGGACGAGGTTTTTGCCGTCGAGGTGATAGACGGTGATCATTTCGTGAGCGGTGCCGGGAAAGATGACTTCATGCACGGCGCTGCCGGCGGCGGTGACTTTGTAAATGGAGATGACTTGATCGGTCGGCTTGCCGTCTTTGCCGAGGGCGACCCATTCGCCGGCGAGCTTCTTAAGCTTGTCGAAGCCGGCGTGGTTGGTGGTTTCCTTTTTGTCGCCGGCCGTGCCGACGAGCGAGAGGGTGAACAGAAGGACGAAACCGAGACTGAGGATTCGAGACATGACAAAGCTCCTTAGAAAAAGTGTGAAGAACAATTTGAAACGCAGAGGCGCAGAGAACGCGGAGCAGAGATCTCGGTGACTGTTAGAGATTATTCTCCGCGTCCTCTGCGCCTCTGCGTTTCAAAATGGAAATCTCACGTCCGCCGTTTGCCAACCGTCCGCCGCCGGGACCGCTTCGGCGTCGCGCGCGGCTTCGCCCAATCGGTGCCGTCTTTTTGCAGCCGTTCGAAGTAATCGCGCAAACACGTCACCGCGGCATCGTACGTGTCAATTTTGCGATACGAGCGCGCCAGCATGACGGCGCCTTCCATGATCGTCAGGATGAACTCCGCAAGCTGCGTGCGATCGACTTCGCTCGGCAAACGTCCCGCGGCTTCCTCCAGGCAGCGTTCGACGGCGGCGCGCCATTGCTTGAAGTTCTCGGCAATCTTCGCCCGCGCCGCCGGATGGCTGTTCGACAACTCCAGCGCCAGACTGCCGACGGGACAGCCGTGCGCGAAGTTGGTCGCCAGCAGTTGCCGGCGATAGCCGTCGAGGATGCCGAAGATGCGCTCGATCGGATCGCTGACGCGCGCAAAGACCGGATCGAGCACCATCGGGCAAAGGTTGTTCAAATACCAGTCGAGCACTTCGAGCAGCAGGTCCTCCTTGGTCGGGAAGAAGTAATAGAGGCTGCCAGAGCCCGCGTCCGCTTTTTGCAAGATTTGCGCGATGCCGGTGGAGGCGTAGCCTTGTTCCCAGAACAAGACGCGAGCGATCTCGACCAGACGTTGGCGCGTTTCGGGTTTCATGTTTGTTGAGTGATCAATAAAGTACGCTTCCGGATGCCAATGTCAAGAAAACAATGGCAAAAAAATGGCTGGCAAAAAAAATGTTAATCTTTGGTTCCCATTTTTCTGCCGCCCATTTTTTTGCCATTTCATTGAGCGTCCCCGTACAGTAGCTTCAACAACATTTCCCGGAGGTTATCATGCGTTTGCTGTCGATTTTTGCTGTGGTTCTCTCAATCTCGTCCGTGTCGGCGCAAGAAAAGCTCTCGCGCGGCTACTCGATTCCGTTTCTCGATCTCGCAGATCAAAAAGATCGCCAGGTCATCATCGATCGCGAGAAGGGCCAGTACCTCGGCCATCCGACGACGTTCCTTTTCGAGGACGGCAAATCGATGCTGGTCGTCTATCCCAAGGGGCACGGCAAAGGCGCCATTGTCATGAAGCGTTCAAGCGACGGCGGCTTGACGTGGAGCGAACGCTTGCCGACACCCGACAACTGGATCACCTCGCAGGAAACGCCGACGCTGTATCGCACCATCGATCCGAAGGGACACAAGCACCTGCTGATCTTCTCCGGCATCTATCCGATCCGAATGGCTCATTCACCGGATGACGGCAAGACGTGGACCGCACTCAAGGCGATTGGCGATTACGGCGGCATCGTCGCCATGTCGAGTGTTGAACGCCTCAAAAATGGCGACTACATGGCGCTCTTCCACACGGGCAAATTTGGCCTCGACGGCAAGATCGTCAGCCCGCCGCAGTATCGCATCTACAAGGCCATCTCCAAGGACGGCGGCCTCACCTGGGGCAGGTCGATCGCCATCGCAGAGAAGGAAGGCGCCTGGCTGTGCGAGCCCGGCTTGATTCGCTCGCCTGACGGCAAACAAATAGCGGTCTTGTTGCGCGAGAATAGCCGCAAGCTCAATTCGCACGTCATCTTCTCCGATGACGAGGGCGAAACGTGGACCAAGCCGCGCGAGTTGCCGGGTTCGTTGACGGGCGATCGCCACACGGGTCGCTACACCAAGGACGGCCGGTTGTTCATCAGCTTTCGCGACACGACTCTCGAAAGCAAAACGAAAGGCGACTGGGCCGCGTGGGTCGGCACGTATGACGACATCGTCAAGAATCGCGAGGGCCAGTACCGCGTTCGGCTCATGAAGAATCACAAGAGCATGGATTGCGCTTATCCGGGCGTCGAGGTGTTGCCGGACGACACGATCGTGACGACGACGTATGGCCACTGGACGCAGGGCGAGATGCCGTACATCGTGAGCGTGCGGTTGAAATTGACGGAGCTGGATCGCATGAAATGATTTCCGAGCCGGAAGCGTTAGCGAAGTGGATACGGCGAACTTCGCTTTCGCGTCAGGCTCGGACGACTACTTTGGCCGCGTGAAACTTACGCTGGCGGGCCCCATCGAAAACCGATACGGCACGCCGCGCTCGGTCCAGCAACAAACGCCGACGCCGCAAAAATCAAGTTTCCCCTCGATGGGACTTTGATCCCCGTCGGCGCGTCGAATCAGAACCTGAAAGGCAAGCTCATCCGAGTAGAGAATCGTGGCGCCGTCTTTTCGATCTGGCGGATATGACAAGTGAATTTGAGTTCTTGGATCGCTTGTCGCAACGGTCAATTTCAAGGCTCTCTCATGATTCGACAAAAAGATGCCATACCTCGGTTTCAATTTCAACCGGATGGCGACGAATTGCAAGCCGCGAGAATCGGTCCGGCTCGATTCCACGGCGACTTCGAAGTATCGAAGTTGACCTGAAGAAGACGGCGCCTTGCCGACGAGCGCATCCGGCGCCGGTTGCAGCAATGCCAAACTCAGAACGCACGTTGGAAGCATGACCGGCCTCGCGTGGTCCACCCGTTCGCGGTCCCCTGTAACCTCGGCAACGTGCCTCCATATTATCGCGATCGCTTCCCGTCAAGCTAGACCGGTTGTCGGCAGATCTCCCTCCCGATTTGTCAGGTTTTCCCCTCGCATTTTTGTAAGGAATCTGCTATAAACCTTCTTACCTACCTCCCGCCTGATCGACGAGAAGGGACTCGCGATGCTCACCGTTTTCGACCGCGACGATCGGATGAATCGTCGTTCTTTCCTCCAAGTCGGCAGCCTCGCTCTGGGCGGCCTTTCCTTGATGAACTTGCTCAGCGCCAAAGCGAGCGCGGAGCCGCGCCGGCCGATCCTCAAGGATCGCTCGGTCATCTTCCTGTTTTTGCACGGCGGGCCGAGTCAGATCGAGACGTTCGATCCGAAGATGGACGCACCGTCCGAATTCCGCAGCGTCACGGGCGAGGTGCAGACGCGCATCCCCGGCGTCACTTTCGGCGGCACCTTCCCGCGCCTGGCGAACCTCGCGGACAAGCTCAGCATTGTCCGCTCCTACGTCTCCGGCGACGGCAATCACGATATCAAACCGGTCGTCGGCCGTGATACGTTCGGCGCCAACCTCGGCTCCATCTACGCGCGCGTCGCCGGCGCCAATCATCCGGACACCGGCATCCCGACCAACGTCCTTTTGTTGCCGCAGGCCGTCGATGCGACGACGCGGCCCGGCACGACGGCGTTTGGCCGATTCAACTCGACCGGCATGCTCGGCACCGCGTACGCTCCGTTTGATCCGTCCACCGGCAGCACCCTGCGAAACGACATGCGTCTGGCGTTGCCGATGGAACGGCTGAATGATCGGCGTTATTTGCTCGAACAACTCGACCAGGTGCAATGGAGCGCCGCCGAGCGTGCGACATCCGAAGGAATCGATCGTGTCCGTGAGCAAGCGCTCTCGACCGTCGTTGGCGGCGTCGCCGATGCATTCGATCTTTCGAAGGAAGATCCGCGCACCGTCAACGCTTACGACACGTCCACATTGATCAAGCCCGAAAACATCGACCGCCGCTGGAACAATTACAACAACTACGTGGACAACGCCAAGAGCCTCGGCAAGCTCCTCTTGCTCGCCCGCCGCCTGTGCGAGCGCGGTTGCGGCTTCGTGACGGTGACGACGAACTTCGTCTGGGACATGCACTCCGACATCAACAACGCCCCCGTCGGCGAAGGCATGGGCTACATGGGCGTGCCGCTCGACTGGGCGTTATCCGCGTTCATCGAGGACCTTCAAGCTCGCGGCCTATCGGACAAGATCCTGCTGGTTTGCTGCGGCGAAATGGGCCGCACACCGCGCATCAATCGCAACGGCGGCCGCGACCACTGGGGCAACCTGGCGCCGATCCTCTTCACCGGCGGCGGCCTGCGCATGGGCCAGGTGATCGGCCGCTCCACGTCCAACGGCGGCGACGCGGCAACGACGCCGGTACGCATCCAGAATGTGATTTCAACGATCCTGAATCAAGTCTTCGAGATGGGCGAAGTCCGCCTCATTCCAGGTTTGCCTCGCGAGATCGCCCAGACCATGACCGGCTGGGAGCCGATTGACGGGCTGGTGTGAAACCCAGTTACCCAACGGCCGTTGGGTAAGTCGAAATGCTAAAAAAACGGGGAATTTGGGCGATTCTGGCCCAGCTCCCCACGTGCGCGCGCCTCAAGGGCGTTCTCGTTTCAAGCGCGACGGGGCCTTGAATGGCAATTCTTTGTTTGAATCTACTGTTTTCTTGACAGCGGTGCTGCGCCACATTAACATTTCATCCGCAAACAGAACGGAGCGTTCGCTAACAGCAGGTTCATCAAACGAATCCATGAACTCAATTCGGGTCACGTTCGTTGTACCGGAGAATTGCCGTGAAGAGTCGCTCATTGATCGCAATACTCATCCTGACAACGCCTACCGTTTACGCAGGCGAAGGTCCGCCGGTGCTCAGAGCGCTGTTCGCAACCGTTAAGCGGCATGAAGACAAACCCAGTCTGAGCGAGGAAACGCGGCGGCACTTGACGATCCTGCGCCAACACCTCGTCACGCTCGAAGCGGCCGCCAAGGAAACGCCCATGCCGGCGGACTATGCGAAGGTGCTCGAAAAGCGCAACGCCGTTTTGCAGGAATTGTCGCTGGCGCCGAAAAGCAAAAATCATGCTATCTTCCTGTCGATCTTGAAGGATATTCAGGCCAAGGCCCATTTCGCTCAATTCGGCAATGACGCCGCGTTCATTTCATGGAGCCAAACCGGAGTGCCAGGAATTGTCTTTTCAAACGATGGCAAATGCGTCTATAGCGCCAGTACGGAGGGAACCATTCGCCGATGGGACCCGAAGCAGGATGGAGCGACGAAACGCTGGACGACGAACAAGGCAATCAAATCGCTCTATGAACTTTCGGAGGAAGCCAATGTATTCGGTGCAACGGAAGTCTATTTTTTTGGCGCCGCCGAGGAGGGCATATGGATGTATGACGCAAAAAACAACAAGGATTATCAATTCGGAGGCGGTGGAACGAACGCCGACAAACCCAAGGTGATTGGATTTGGGAAGGGCGAAATCATCGTCGCGGATTTATTGGGAGGGCTGCAAACGTGGGATGTCGTTGGCAAGAAGATGTCCTTTGAAAGACCCCCAAGTGTTCGACCCACGATCGCGTCGACCAACGGCGTCTGGTCCTGCTTTGCCTCCCCGAGGGAGGGAATCTTTGTCTCCAAGGATGTTCGAAAAGGTTTTACCTTGCTAACTCGGGACAGCGACAACATCACGAATCTGAGCGTTTCCAAGTACGGCGATCAGTTGGTAATGGCAGAAAAAGACGGAACGGTGGCAGTGTGGAACCTGGCGACTCAAAAGAAAAGTGAAGTGTTGAGGACGGATTTCGCCAGTATTCGAGTGATTACCGTATCCGGCGATGGGAAGGTTGCGGTCGCAGGGGTGACCAAAGCTCGCACGGAAGAGGTGAGAGCTTGGGACCTATCCAACGGCAAGACGCTGTTTGCGCGCGTGACACGGAGCGAAGACCACGTGGTGGCCCTGGCCTTCGCCAGCGACCATCGGACGCTCGCGATTGAGCAAGGCGGCGGCGATACGCGCACCGTTTCCTTTTTCGGCAGGTTCTTTGCCAATCCCTGGAAAAAAATCCCCGTTCGGATTGAAGCCATCGAAAACAACAAAGAAGCCCGATACCAGGCGGCCTACCAGGATGACGACGAATACACCAGCAAAGGAAAAGAACACCAACTGCCTGCATTGACCTCCACGACCGAGAATTTGTACGCAGGGTACTACCACTTCTGGATTGTCAGGGGCGGAAAACGTGGTGACAACAAGCCAGTAACGATCGACTCCTCTGTTTCGAAGGTTCAGATTACCGTGCGATGAATTCAAGAACCCCGTAGACCGATCTCTGCCAACCATCGTGGAACATGTTTATCCGCATCATGCTTTTTCTCCTGGTATTGTTGGTTGCTGGCCTTTCTTTCGCCTTGATCGACTTACCAGTGCCTCGGTCCGAGAGCAGGTTTGACCTGGCCTGCAAAGCGATGACCGCCGTCGCCATCCTCTTCGTCGGGTTGATTGCGATCTATCTGGAAAAGGTCGTACGAACGTTGAGCCAGAAATGGGCCGCGATCGTCACCGTGGTTCTGCTTGTTCTCTCGAGTGGATTGTTTTACGCCTATTACGTCTTTTACCAGGCGTACACCTGTCGGTTTAATAACACGATCGTCGTCGTCGGAGGTGATGAGGACCTTACCGAAAGGGGGAAAAAAGTTCTGCAACAGAATCCCAATATTCAATGCGACGAACTGCTTCTCCGTTCCAAATCGGAGAAAGCTTTTCGCGTTTGGGATCCAGACGCCATCGCTCAACGCGAATTCATCCTGTTTATCCTGTATCCATTCCTGTGGCTGTTGCCCACTTTGCTTCTTGTTGAATTCGCGTGCTGGATTCTGATGCTCACAACCATGGAAGGCGACACCGCCGCAACCAAGGTTGAACTCGTCACCGACTCGCCTGGCCTGCAACGCGTGGCAGGCTGCGACAACGATCGGAGACTTGCCGACGTCGTATTCATCCATGGACTTGGAGGCGGCTCGCACACCACCTGGGCGGCGGGTGGCCGGCGCGAACTGTTTTGGCCAGTTTGGCTCGCCGCGGAATTTCCCGACCTCGGCATCTGGACTCTCGGTTACGACGCCAATCCCAGTGGTTGGCAATCCGAATCGATGCCTCTTGCGGACCGGGGAATCACCGTGCTTCAGCAACTGTCCAGCGACGGACTGGGCGAGCGCCCTTTGATCTTCGTGGTTCACAGCATGGGCGGAATTGTGCTCAAGCAAATGTTCCGCGAGGCGGAGACGACCGGGCCGGAACGGTTCAAGAAAATCCCCCACCAGATCGTGGCTATCGTGTTTATTGCAACCCCGCACTCGGGTTCGCAATTGGCGACGTTCGCCGATTATGCGCGCCTCGTTTTCCGGACGAATAAGCACGTCACCGAGCTGTCTGCGCACGAGTCCCGATTGCGGGAGTTGCATCGTTGGTTCATGAAATTTCACAGTGAAAGCCGATTCGAGTGCCGAACGTTCTGTGAACGCCGCAAGTTGCGTGTGACGACTCGGCTTCTTTGCATTCCGCTGCCCCGGTGGGTCCTGGTGGTCAATGCCACCAGCGCGGATCCGCAAATCCTTGGCGAGCCAGCCATCCCTCTCGATGAGGACCACCTGAGCATTTGCAAGCCTGCGTCACGAGATGCCGACCTTTACAAGGCCGTGCGGCAATTCGTCAAAGAAATCTACGAGAGAATCCCCGCGGCCAAGGTCGCAGGAGCGCAGGATCCGTTGCCGGCAGACGGGGATAACCGCAATCCAGCGACGTTGAACGAATCGACCACCGATTACAAATACGATGCGTTCATCAGTTATCGTCGAAAGAATCGCGATCAAGTGTTTGCCCGCGATTTGAGAGCCGATCTCCAAAGTGCAGGGTACGTCGTGGCGATCGATGAAGTTGACTTCGATCCAGCGGCGACCTTTCTGGACGAAATGGAACGTTGCGTGAAGGAAAGCCGTTTCACGCTTGCGGTTGTTTCAGAGGGTTACTTCGAAAGTGGGAATACTCAGGAGGAAGCCGTCATTTGCAAGGTTCTGGACATGCGCGAACGATGTCGTCGACTAGTGCCGCTCAGGATCGAACCGGTCGAGATGCCAATATGGCTATACCTGATCGTGGGCGTGGATTACACGTTGGAAAACCCGCTGGTAGAACCGCTGGAACGGATCAAAAGAACCCTCGGACCTCCGCGGCGTTGAAGTGTTCTCCAAACTTCTTCGACTGGGCTTCGTCTTTTCCTGTGGAATGAGTCGAACATCCTTCTTCTCGAGGCCATGTAATGTCGGACAACCCCAATCGGCGGCGATTTCTGCAAGGCTCCCTGGCCGCGAGCGCCGTCCTGACCATGGGCAGCGCGCATTCGTCCCACGGCGACCAGGGCAATCCGCCCGCCACGCCTGGACGCGTGCGCTGGCACGCCGATTTCACCGCGGCGTGCAGGGCGGCGGACCGGTCGGGAAAGCCGGTCTTTCACTTTCACATGCTCGGCCGGCTCGACGAAAAATTTTGCTGAACCAACGCCCGTCTGGCGAGGGCCGTGTTGTTCTCGCGCGAAGATGTGTCGGCGTTCATCAATCAACATTTCGAACCCGCCTGGGAAATGGTGCGGCCCGTGCCGATCATTCGCATCGACTTTGGCAACGGACGCACGGCGACGCGCACACTGCGCGGCAATATCGCCAGTTATGTTTGCGGCGTGGACGGGAACGTCGTCGATGTCCTGCCGGGGATCTACACGCCGACGGCTTTCACCACGGCCCTGGTAATGCCGCGCGATCTGGCGCGGGACCTGGAACGATTTGATGCGGCGGATGGGCTCGCTCGTTTGCGCGATCACCACCGGGCCAGAGCACAGAATCTACGCGCGCCCGCGCGTCCGGCGCGGGCAGTTGACGTCGGCAAGGTCGCCATCGAGGTCGTGGTCGCGGACGTGACTCTTCGGCAGCCTTCCGCGACCAATCGCAACGAGACAACGCCGCCTCGGCCGCGAACCGCGGCGGAACTGGCCGGCTGGCAGCCGCTCGTTGAAGACACGCGCATCAACGAGACGCAGCGGCGCTTGCAAATTCACGACCGCCTTGCGTCAAGCGAACGAGTTCGACCTGACCAACTCAAGCGCTGGCTATACCGCGACGTTCTTCACGCCGATCTCGATGATCCGTACATGGGCCTTGGCGGCGACTTTTTCGAGAACATTGAAGGTAGCTGAGATTGCGCTCTCAATTATTTGTCCTTTTGCCACTCGAGGTACTGGAAGTCCTTCTTCTTGTGAAACTCCGTCGGCCGTTCCTTGCCCGGCAACGCGAAGCATGACTTGCGCGTGTCGCCTTTGATTTCGTAGATGCCCTTGAGCGGATTGTCTTTTCCGTCGCCGAAATAGACGTTGATCTCCTTGGGCTTCTTGGTCGGGTCCACGGAGAACGTCCCGCTCACGGTGAGGCTGCCGGTTTTCATCGTGAACTTGTCGCCGTCGATTTCAATTTTAGTCAGCTCGATCTCGACGGCGGATTGCTCCTGGCCATCGAAACTCTGCGCGGCGGTGGCTTGCCATTTGCCCTGAAATGCCTTGAGTTCTTTTTTGACTTCTTCGTCGGAAGGTTGAGCGGCAAACGCGACGCCGACGAAGAGCAGAGCGAAAATGGTGTGACGCATATGAACCTCCATTTGCAAATGCCATGTTTGGAGTGCGACGCCAACATCATATCCGGGCGCGGCAAACCATTCCAGTTGACTATGGGCTTCAATCAATTTCGTCGGGCGTTGCGTCTCGAATTGTGCATGCCATTTTCCAGGAATCGCTCAAAGAACGTCAGCATACGAGCTTCGGTCTCGCTGCTTTCCAGGATGCCAAGGGCGCGGGCAATGGCTTCGAACGTGGACATGCGGTCGCCAGAGCGATTGCGTCGCAGCGACTCGAAATCGACGCTCGAGCCGGGCAAACGCACGGGCCGAGCCTGGCTCAACATCGGCACGCGTCGCATCATGTGCTGCGTTTGATTCCAGTTGCCATCGGGAACCAGCAGCGTCAGCGGCCGCGGCAGATTCGCGAGGTAGGTTGGCGTGAGCGGCTCGGCGCCTCGGCCGGGAAAGAGCACCAGTGTGGACGGCGAGCTCGGGTCGATGCCGTCGCTGCTGACGGTCCGGTGCGGCAACCCGTGCCGGCGAACGACGGTGTCCTTGATCGCGAGCCGGGCGAGATGTCCAGTGTTGGTCGTTTTGCGCCATTCCTTGGAATGAATGATGACGAACAGCCGCGTCGCGATGCGAAGTTGCGGGGCGTGAGCGCAGACGCATTCATGGCGGCGCAGGCGGCAGGTGGTGCAGCTTGTGAGAGGGACGACAGGATTGGCACGAAGATTCATGTATCGTCCTGATTGGCATGATGCGGGATGGGCGGTATTATTGAATTACGAGTTACGCGGAGGAATGACCCATGCTGACCGAGCAAGAAATCAAGCAGGCGCTGCACGCGAGTCGAGTCGCGCCGATGCCCATGGCGGTTCCGCACGGGCCGTTCGGATGGGAACACTTGTCGCAATTTTTAGGCGGACGTTTGGACATGAGCAAAGTAGTCAAGTCCCTGGAGATTCCCGCTGAGACTTGGCAGAAGCTTGAAAAAATCGCGGACGAAGCAAGTCGCATCCAATCGCGACCAGTAAGTGTATCCGACGTAGCCGCTGCGATTTTGCGGCAATACGCAGAGTCATACTAAATCCCAATCTTCCATCGCATAAGCAATGCAGTGGCATGGTTTTCAATGGTCATCGCCCATGCCCAGTTGCGACGGATGACGTTGGCATGTATTTCCTCGGATTCCGTCAGTCCATCCCGAAGCCGTTTCGCCTCAATCCACTGCAAGTCATCGGCAAGTTTTGCGGCCATTCCTCGGTTCGCGACGTTCTCCAAGGCCGGAAGGTCCATTAGTTTCATGGCCGTGACAGCCGATGCAATCTCAAGGTCCCCTTCAACCATGCAGAGCAATTGAAAAAGTCTTGCAAGGTAGCCTGGATGGAATTCTGGTTCGGCGAACAATGACGGGTCCAACGTTTTCGGATCGTTGCAATGCCTCCATAGAGCTTCAGCGAAGTCGGCTTTCATGCCCGGATCGAAATCATCGGCGAAATTGACATACATCAAATTCGAGTCGATCGCGTCGTTCAGAAAACCTCGCACTCGGATCGCGCTGTCGGTATTTGGCAACAATTCGATTATTGAGGAGGTAATTGCACGGAATACTCCGCCGGAGCTTCCCCAATAGTGGCTTGTATCAAAATCGATGATTCCAGCCATTTTTTATTTGCTCCACACCGCCACCCGTTCCCGCCGATACGCCTCATTCCCCAGATGCGCCGCCGCCGCCGCGCTCACGCCCGCCGAAATCGGCGCGCTCGGCTGCCGCTGATTGCGAATCGCGTCGATCCAGTTTTGCAGATGCAATAGCTCGCCGTCCGGTTGCGGGTAAAAGTCGCGGCCGCGCGGCAGCTCCTTGTTGAGAATCATCTCTTCCGGCTTGTTCTTCGCGAACCTCGGCTCCGGGATCAATTCGAATCGGCCGCGGTCGATGTACATGTTGCCTTCCGTGCCCATGAACTCGATCATCGCGCCGGCGCGGGCGTTGCAGAACGTGCCCTCGAAGTGCATCTGCAAGTTGTTGCCATAGTGCAGGAGCGTCTGGATCGTGTCGGGCGTTTGCCAGATGTCGCGGGCGGTGTTGAATTGGCCGACGGTGACCGCCTTGTCGGGATGATCGAGGTTGAGCACCCAGTGGGCGACGTCGAGCCAGTGCACCATCAAGTCGGTGAGGATGCCGTTGCCGAAATCCCAGAACCAGCGCCAGTTGCGAAACTTGTACTCGTCGAAGTCCTGCATTGGCGCGTTGCCGAGGAAGCGTTTCCAGTCGAGGCGTTTCGGATCGATGCCGAGCTGGCCGCGGCGAACGCGGTCGGTGTTCCGGTTCCACGACATGCGCACCTTGTGCACCGTGCCGATGCGGCCCGCGTTGATCAGTTCCCTGGCGCGAATGATGTGCGGCATCGAGCGCTGCTGCGTGCCGATCTGCACAATCTTGCGATGCTTGGCGAGCGCGGCCGTGATCTCGGCGCCTTCGCGCATCTTGTGCGTGAGCGGCTTCTCGACATAAACGTCTTTGCCGGCGGCCATCGCGTCGATCGTCATCGGCGTGTGCCAATGATCCGGCGACGCGATCAAGACGGCGTGCACGTCCTTTTGTGCGAGCAGGGCGTGATAATCGCGCGTCGTGGTCGCCTTCGGCTCCGCGAGCTTTTGCGCGAGTTCGAGGTGCGGTTCATAGACATCGCAGAGCGCCATCATGCGCGTGTTCGGCACCTTGGCGAGCGCGGCCATGAGTGCGCGACAGCGTCCGCCGGTGCCGATGAGGCCGATGTTGATGCGCTCGTTGGCGCCGACGGGTTGCGCCGACGCAGGCAGCGCGATGGCGGTCGTCGCGGCGACGGTTACGGCGGAGGTTGCGAGGAATTTGCGACGGGAGAGTATTGTTCGAGTCATGGAAGTCCTCGTGAAAAGGTTGAATTCCAAGCAACCATTATTATCGAACCAAGTATGGTGCGTCAATTACCGTCCGTCAGGATTCCGTTTCAATGACAAGATCGGAATCTTGTCCCACGAGAAGCACGGTTCGGCTAAACTAACCCAACGCAATCTGCATCGAAATCACTCGAGGAGCCTCTCATGAAACGTGTGTTGCCCTCCATACTCGCGATCCTGGCCGCGGCGTACGCCGTCCACGCTCAAGAGCTGCCGCTGAAAATCAAGTTGTCTCCCAACAAAAACGCCCACCGCAACGCTCCGCTGATCGTTCCCTTGAGCTTGCCGGCCGATTGGGCCAAGTTCCAGGAAGTCGAAGTGGACGTCATCACCGGCCGCGACGTCGTGAAAGTTGTCGGCCAATTGACGGCGCCGAGCATCACGACGGAATCGATGCCGCCTAGCAAGGATTCCTTGACGCGCCGCGATCTGCACGTCGTCATGCCCGACGCGCCCGCATTGGAGCTGGCGGTGCATTTCAAAAAGACGGAGCCGCAAGGCACGCGCTTCGCCTGGGTGGACAAGAAAGACGAATATCAGGAATTGATTCTCACGCGATCCGGCACGACCACGCCGTACTTGCGTTACATGAACCGCCCGTATGACTCCTCGACGCCGGCCGCGCGTGACAAGTCGTACAAGGTCTTCCATCATCTCTACGATCCGACCGGCAAACGCTTCATCACCAACGGCGGCCACACGCACGAGGAGATCACCGATCCCAAGAAGCTCCTCTATCCGCACCATCGCGGCATCATGTACGGCTTCAACAAATGCACCTACGGCCCCGACATGAAGACGCAAGCCGACACCTGGCACTGCCCGCCGAAGGGCAACCTGGCGGCCCATGTGTCTCATGAAAAAACGCTGAGCACGGAGACCGGCCCCATCCTCGGCCGGCATCGCGTGCAGATCGGCTGGTTCGGCGCCGGCGAGAAGCCGTTCGCTCAGGAAGAACGCGAGCTGACGGTTTACAACACCAAGGGCGGCACGCTCGTCGAGTTCGCGTCGCGTTTGAAAACGACCGGCGGCAAAATCAAAGTGGACGGCGACCCGCAACACGCCGGCTTCCAGTTCCGCGCCGCCAACGACGTCGCCGAGAAAACCAAGAAGTTCACCTACTATCTCCACCCCGACGGCTCCAAGGGCGAGATGGGCACGGAAAAGAACTGGCCGAAGAACGCCGACATGGTCGATTTCCCGTGGTACGCCATGAGCTTCGTCGTGGACAATCAGCGTTACAGCGTCGTGTATCTCAATCATCCGAACAACCCGAAGGAGACGCGATTCAGCGAGCGCGACTACGCCCGCTTCGGCGGCTACTTCGAACGCGAGATCACGGAGCAGATGCCGCTCGTCGTTTATTATCGTTTGTGGCTGCAACCGGGCGAGATCACGAAGGAGCAGGCGGACGCGTTGCGGGCGGCGTTCGCGGCGTCGTCAAAGTGATCGTGCCATCGCCAATGTGAACGGACTGGACGGATTTTGGGTTTTTGGGAGACTTTGCTGCTGGCAAAGGACTTACGGCGACGTGATTTCCCAAAATATGGCTTTTCGTCCGCGCGGGCGCCTTCATGGTTGGTTGCGTGGCGAAACGAAATCGACGCAACCAACCTGGCGACCGCGCGGAGTGGTCGGGTAGAATTACGGGTTGATGAATTGGTTTAATGGAAACGAAAAACATTCCCTAATCGTTGTGATTTACCACAGTCGAGTGATTGGATACGCGTCAAGAACCGAATCGCCGCTGACAATCGGGAATTGCTCGGCAATTGCCTGAGCCACGAGAAGCCGGTCGAACGGATCACGATGATGAAGCGGCAATGGCTCCACGCCCGTTGCGTGGGATACGGAAATCGGCAGCAATTCGAATCCAGTCCGAGCGAGCGCCGCCGGAATGTAGGTCGCGCTTGGTTCGCCCAACTTTAGCTTTCCTAAGCCCGCCTTGATCGCAATTTCCCAACAGGTTGCGACGCTGACTAACTTGCGATTGGCTGCATTCTCGATCAGCGTTCTTGCGATAGCGCTAAGCGCTGGATCATCCTGGCAAAACCAAAGAAATGCGTGCGTGTCGAGCAGCAAGTTCATTCCATGTAATCCTTGAAATCTTCAAGTGGCGCGTCGAAATCCGTCGCCATCCAGAATTCCGCTTTCCGATAGCTTCCGGCGCGACAGGGCCATGTCGTCCGTGCCGCTTTTTTGACTTGAGCGCACGGTTGCCCGTTCTTGGTGATAACGACCTCCTCACCCGGCGTCAGCCCCTCGATCAACTGCGGCAAGGTTGCTTGAGCTTCTTCGATTGAAACGCTGGACATGGATTACTCCGACATTCGATTAGAACCGGATATCGTCATTGTACTTGAAGGCGAGAGCGGAGGGATGCAATTCTTGTTTGCCACGATCTGCATCGCGAAGATCAATCGGGGCCACGTCATTTCTTTGACCGACGCCGTTTGCGCAAATTCGCCCCAATCGCGAACCGCATAATCGGCCGCGTCTCGGACCTTCGCGCACATTCGTGAAACCCCGCCTTCAAAAACGCCGATGCCAGGCCCGTCCACGCGAACACCGCGGGCATCTCGTCCTTCTTCGGCTCCACCGGGTAACCTTCGACGACCTGGCCGCCGCGGTCGCGCACGAAATCAATCGCGGCGCGCAACATACCGACGCTCAGGCCCATCTTGCGGCAGTCCTTGCGAATGAACAGGCACGAGATCGACCAGACCGGCGTGGCATCGACAGGCTGCAAGATGCGCGAACGTTCCAGGGCAGGGTAGTCGTCGCGCGGAGCGATGGCGCACCACGCGACCGGTTCTTTGTTGACGTAGCCGAGGAGGCCGGGAGAGACGCCGGATGCGACGAGGTCGTGCATGGCGTTCTTGTTGCCGTCGCCTTTGCCGCGATCGAACTCCGAACGCGTGAGTCGCCAGATCATGCACCAGCAGCCGGCGCAGGCGCCCTTCGGGCCGAAGAGCGTGGCGAAATTGTCCCAGCGCTTCGGCGTGAGTGGATAACAACGCAGGCTTTTGGCGGCGAAATTCATCGTGGTATAGTTCTTTGTGGAATACGATTCCAATCGTGTCTCGTCCCTGGGACTGACACCATTGGAATGGTGTTCCACTGGCCATCACACGCCGAAGATGCGCTCGGTGTTTTCACGTAGGAGCAGCCGCGCCAGCGCAATCGCTTGCGTCTCGGAAAACGTGCCGGGGCGAACGAAATCGTCCGCGAGGATTTGCGACAAAATTCGGCGATACATGTTGTACTTCGGCAAGATGAACTCCAGCTTGTACGCGTCGGAATAGTAGCCGAGCTGTTTCTGCTTCGGCACGGCTTGCAAACGGGCGCGAGTGTCAAAGGTGATGTACGATGGGATGTTCGAATACCACCAATGGCCGTTTGTGACGACGTTGGGGAAGATCCAACTGTAGCTGACGAGTTCCTGGTTCTGTGCGCTCGTCAGCACCGAGATCGGGAACGTCACTTCGGGGAATGTGTTGAACAGCTCCGCGTACTGGATCAACGATGTGCGTTGATCGAACAGATCTTGCCCCTGATAGACGCCGTTGCGATAGACGCGGCGATTGACGCCGATCATCAAGTCGAACGGCAGCTTGAATTCGCGGCAATGCTCGGCGAGCATCCAGAAGACGCCGTTGGCAAAATGGCGTTTGACGGTCGCATCTTCGTTGCCGGCGATCAACTCGCCAAGGTAGATCGTCAAATCGAATTGCGACACCGGAGCGGGCGAGAAATCGGGCGGCAGCGAGATGGCGCACGCCTTGGCGCCGTGCTCGACGAAATGCGTGAACAGCCGCGTGACGGCTTCTTGCAATTGACGCGCGTTACCAGGGTCAACGTTCGTCGCCCGGGCCAGGCGTTGGCGGGTCGCCGACTTGTCGAAATGGAAGACGAGATCATCGGTTCGCAGGCACGGCACGTAGCGTTTTGTGTCGAAGCCGGTGAGCGCGTCGTCGAAATCGTTGGTCAGGAAGATCTTCTCGACCTGCGTGCGTTTCAACACCTGCTCTTCCCAGTCGGATTGCGCCATCAATCGATCGGCGGCATCGCACAAGGCATCGCAATCGTTGGCACTAACGCGATCGCCCTTGAAGCCGAGGAAGGCTTGCGCGATTTCCAGAAACCAGCTATATTGTGCGGTGTTGTCGATCCGATCCAGATGCCCCAGGATGGCGCGGACGCGTTCGCGCGGCGACACTTCCGATGCGAGCGGCGCCTGACTCATGCCGGCGGAGTGGGCCAATTCCGTGTAATAATGGTAGCCGAGGATATCGTCGAGCGATTTCGCGGCCGCCTTGAGCGGGTTGATATGCGAATGCGGGTCGATGAGGGGAATGCGGCAAATCTCGCTAACGAGGTCGCGCGTAAAGCGGTCGGTCA
>DAIOGM010000068.1:14698-22521 GCA_036745215.1 Gemmataceae bacterium | reverse complement strand
ATCGCCGCGTCAAATCGCGCTGCGGAAGCTCTTTACGATTCTCAAGTTCACGCTCGGCATTGGTGGATTCCTCGCGCTGGCGATTTGTGCCACCGTGTACGGCGACCACATCGTCGCCTGGCTGCGCAATCCGCTGGGCCGAGGTCGCGGCGCCGCCCTCCGCGAGCCCAAGCTCAACGCAAGCAAGCCGCCCGGCGAGGCGCCCGAAGGTATGGTCTGGATTCCCGGCGGCGAGTTTTACATGGGCTGCGATCCGCTGACGTTCCCGAGCGAGCAGGACATCAGCGACGCGTGGGATGTCCATATCGTTTACGTCGATGGATTCTGGATGGACAAGACGGAAATGACGAACGAGCAATTCGCCAAGTTCGTGTCCGCCACAAATTACATCACGGACGCCGAGAAGACGCCGACGAAGGAAGAGTTCCCCGACGCGTTGCCGGAGGATTTGAAGCCATTCTCGATCGTATTCAAGAAGCCAACGGAACGCGTGAATTTGCAAAATCATCTCGCCTGGTGGGATTTGCGCAAGGGCGCATGCTGGAATCATCCCGACGGGCCCACCAGTACCACCATGGGGCTGGAGAAGCATCCCGTGGTTCACGTCAGTTTCAACGATGCCGTCGCCTATTGCAAATGGGCCGGCAAACGATTGCCGACGGAGGCGGAATGGGAGTTCGCCGCCCGCGGCGGGCTGGATCGCAAGCTCTATCCATGGGGCGACGATCTCAAACCGTCCGACAAATGGATGACCAACATCTGGCAAGGTGAATTTCCCTACTCGAATTCCAAGGAGGACGGCCACGAAGGCGCCGCCCCCGTCGGATCCTACCCGGCGAACGCGTACGGCGTTCACGACATGTCCGGCAACGTCTGGGAGTGGTGCGCCGATTGGTATCGCGGCACGTATTACAAGGACAGCCCCATGCGCAATCCGCAGGGCCCCCTCGTGGAAGGTTTCGATTGGCATGAACGCAATCTCAAAAAACGCGTCCAGCGCGGCGGGTCGTTTCTCTGTGCCGACAGCTATTGCATCCGCTATGTGATCGGCACGCGCGGCAAGGGCGAAGTCACGAGCGCTCAAAATCATTGCGGCTTCCGCTGCGTTCAAGACGCGAAGTGATGTCCACGTCCGAGCCTGAAGTGTTTGCGAAGATCTTCGCTCACGTTTCAGGCTCGGATCATTTCCAAGAACGGTGACCCATGACCAGCGTTCGCGATTTCGGCGCTCGCGGCGACGGCAAAACCGACGACGCCCAGGCCATCCAGCACGCCGTCCAAAAAGGCGACGGCACGCTGCACTTCCCGCGCGGCGATTATCTCATCTCGCGTACGATTCAGATTCCCCTTCAGATGCACGGCCGGCTGTCGATCGACGGCGCCAATGGGACCGCGCGAGTTTTGATGAGCGGCGCCGGCCCCGCGCTCAACCTCGTCGGCTCGCATCGCCGCACCGCCGATCCGACGCACTTCATGGACGACCAATGGCGCCGCGAACGCATGCCGATCGTCGCCGGCATCGAGATCGTCGGCCAGCACGCCCAGGCCGACGGCATCCGCGTCGAAGGCGTCATGCAGCCAACGTTTCATCAAGTGCTCATTCGCAAGTGCCGACACGGCATTCATCTCGCCAATCGCGATCGCAACGTGCTGATTTCCGATTGCCACATTTACGACAACAGCGGCATCGGCATCTTTTTCGACGCGGTCAACTTGCATCAAACGATCATCCACGGCAGCCACATCAGCTATTGCAAGCAAGCCGGCATCAAGATCGTCGGCAGCGAGATTCGCAACATTCAGATATGCTCGAACGACATCGAATACAACTATGACGCGAAAACGGAAGGCTGCGCCGACGTTTGCTTCGATTGCCGCGAGGGAACGGTGCGCGAGGGCACGCTCGTCGGCAACACGGTGCAAGCGCGCGAAAGCCCCGGCGGCGCCAACGTGCGCTTCCTGGGCGCCAAGGATCATCCGAACGCCGTCGGCCTATTCACCATCAGCGGCAACCTGATTGGCAGCCAGGCCCGCGCCATCGATTTGCACGCCTGCCGGGCCGTCGTCATCACCGGCAACAGCATATACAGCGGCTATCGCCAATCGATCTGGGCCGAGAACTCCGAGCACATCGTGATTGGCGCCAACACGATCGACCACAATCCGGAGTACAAGGGCAATTCGACGGATCAGATCGTGATTCGCAATTGCCGGAATGTTTCGATGACCGGCTTGATCTTGCAGCACATCCGCGCCGCCACCGAGGCAGTGGCGAGCAGCGTCGATCTGCGCGGCTGCCAGAACGTCAACATCGCGGGCGTGCAGATTCTCGGCGCCCGCGTGCGCGGCATCGCCCTGGAGAATTGCCAGGTCGTGCGCGTCGCCGACAGCACGATCCGCGGCGCGGCGGATGACAAGACGTATCGCGCCGCGCTGACCGTCGATGGAAAATGCACCAACGTGATGGTCGTCAACAATTTCCTGGGCCGCGGCGCCGACGGCGACTTCACACTGCCGGCGGCGCGCGGTGCGGCAACGGGGAATGTGATGATTTAGACTTCTTGGTTTGAATTGGCTTTTGCGATATCATGCGACAAGGCATGTGTGACCGGCAGTTATTGAAGGTGAGTTTCCGATGCAATGTCCCTTTCCAGGAATGGATCCGTATATCGAACGCCCCGCGATCTGGGCGGATTTTCATGGCGCTCTGATCGCGGAGATTCGCGGCGTGTTGCAACCGCTTTTGCGGCCCAAATATGCGGCCCTGATGCAGGACCGTCTTTATGTCGTCCAATCAGAACGCCCGATCATTCCCGATATCGCGGTGGTCAGAAGTCGCTCGCCAAAGCGAAACGGCAATGGCGGCGTGGCAACGCTGGAGGCGGATCGACCCATCGTCTTCGAATTGTTTGAGGAGGAAGTCCGACGACCCTATTTGGACATCATTGAACCCGCAGCAGGCAATCGCCTTATCACATCCATTGAGGTGCTCAGTCCCGACAACAAGGTTCCTGGCCTTGGTCGAAAGAACTACATGAAAAAACGGCGCGAGGTCAAACGTGCTCGCGCTAGTTTCGTTGAAATCGATTTGCTCCGTGCCGGTAAAACGACGTTGCAAATCGATCCGGCCGATCTCGATAAGGCGCGGCCCTGGCACTACCTTGTCGGCGTGCTTCGACGCCCCAATCGCCAGGAAGTATATCCGATTCCGCTTCAAAAACGGTTGCCAATCATCGGCATTCCGTTGCGAAGAAAAGATGCGGACGTCCCGTTGGACCTCCAATCGGCGTTCGAAATCGCTTGGCAGAAAGGCCCGTATCCTGAATTGTTGAACTACGACGGTCCGCCGCCGGGCGAAATAACGCCGGAGGAAACCAAATGGTGCGTCCAGAGATTGCGCCAGGCCGGTATGCGTGGCCAAACGTCCAAATAACAAACGGCTGCATGATTTGCATTTCATCCGTTTCCAAGCCACAATTCCCCTAGACCTCCGTTCACTCCCCGCGAGAACTGTCATGGCGTCGGTAGAAGTTTTCTCCCCACCGAACAAGGCCACGCGAACCTTGCGCGTCCTGTCTAATCTTCCGACACTCGACGCCTATCCGGCCGCCGGCGTGCAACTTCAACATCAATGCATCGGCGAATCCGGCAGCGCCTGGCTTGCGTTCGCCGTTTTTTTTCGCTCGTTCCGTTACGACATCCTTCTCCTCGACGGCAATCCGCCCTACCTGTGGCTGCTCTGCGTTCTGCGCTGGTTGTGGCCGTTCACGCGCTGCAAGCTCGTGTCCGTGGACATCATGTTCGTCAAGCCAATCTCGTGGAAACAGCGCTGGTCGAGTCGCGTGATGCGAGTCTTGCTCAAGCGCGTCGATCATTTCATTCACTATTTCAGGGACTGGGAAGCCTACGATCGCTACTTCGGCGTCGGCCCCGATCGCTCGACGTTCGTGCCGTTCAAGGTCAATAGCTGGGAGAAGGTCCCGCCCGCGGATGAACTCACTTCGGACGGCGAGTCCATCTTCACCGGCGGCCGCAGCTTGCGCGACATCGACACTTTCGTGCAAGCGATGGCGCGCGTCCCCTACCCCGGCGTCTTGCTCTATCATGACTTGAAATGCATGGCCGAGAACGGCACGCCGCTCGATTTGGAAAAACTGCCGACCAATGTGCATGCGATCGAAGACGACGGTTCACAGGAAAGCTGGATGGAGCAACTCAAACGCGCCAAGATCGTCGTCTTGACCACATTGCCGACGAGCATCCGCGCCATCGGCGTCACGTCGTACCTCACGGCAATGGCAATGAAGAAGTGCGTCATCATCACCGACGGCCCGGCGACGCGCGGCATCCTCACCGACGAGGCGATCCTCGTTCCCGTCGCCGACCCGCAAGGGCTCGCCGACGCGATTTCGCGCGTCTGGAACGATCCAATTCTGCGTGACACAACGGCCGCCAGAGGACGTGCTTATGCCGAACAAGTTGCGGGCACGGAACGTCTCTTCGCGGACATGCTCAAAGTCTGCGCCAACCTTGTCAAATGACGGTGAACTGTCTTTGCGACTTTGCGCTTTTGCGTGAGCCGACTTGTAACGCCAATCCTGGCGCGGTACGCTATTTAAGGAAGCTCCACGCGAACCGCAAGGTGCACCATGCCCGACGTCAAAGAAAAGCCGCTGTTTCCTCCGGAAGAAACGATGTGGCAAAAGTACTCGCCGCGTTTCGAGTTGCCGCTGGCGAGCGCGACATCGATCTTCTTGCACGGTCTGGCCGTCGGCGCCATGATGATTGCCGGCCTGGCGTATTTCTTCAACGCCGCGCTCGAGGCGACACAGCCGCCGCGCATCGACGTGGTGATGGTCGAAGGCGGCGGCACCGGCTTCGAAGGCCTTGGCGGCGAGGCGGGACTGCCCGGCCCTCCGGACGGCGGTGAGCCGAAGCGCACCGAGTTCGTGCCAAATTCGCCTGAACAACCCGAGTTTCGTCCGACGCCGAGCGTGCCCGATGAGCCGTTGCCTCAGCTTGGCTTACCCCTCATTGAGGACGGCAATCCGCCGTTGAGCTCGGATCTTACCATCGAATTGCGCCGCATCGCCGAGGACGCCGATCGGCAAGTTCGCGAGCAGATGCAACTTCCCAAAGCGCCGCCGAGCACGGGCATCAAAGGGTCGGCAACCGGACCCAAAGGCACCGGCAATCCCAAAGGCGTCAACGGCCTTGGCGGCTCGGGCGGCGGCACTGGCATGGGCAACAAGAAAGGCTCCGGCAAAGGCACCGGACCGGGCGGACGACTCGCGACCGATCAAGAAGCCAAGGCCTGGCGCTGGCGCTTCGACATGTCCGGCGATCCCAAGGAGCACGCCCGCAAGCTCGCCGCCATCGGCGTCACGCTCGCAGTACCCGATCCACGCGGCGGCTTCATCCTGATTACCGACTTGAATCGCCGGCCCGTCGAGGTGCGCCAGGACGCCCTGCTTGCGTACAAGGACGCCGTCAAATGGTACAACACCAAGCCCGATTCGGTGCAATCGCTCGCCCGAGAGTTGCAGCTTCCGTTCTCACCCAAGTTTGTCGTGATGCTTCTGCCGAAAGATCGCGAAGCGAACATGGCCAAGGAGGAAGCCCGCTATGCCCAGGAGCATCGCCGCGACGTGGCGGCCGTGCAGATGACGCTCTTCGATTTCCGGCTTCGCAATGGAGCATATGATCCGATGGTTGTCGAGCAAAAGTGATCACTTCCGCTTCGTCGGCAAAAAATGCACGGCCTGGACGCCGGCGGCACGGGCCGCGTCCTGAATCTGCACCACGTGGTCCCACGTGATGTCGCGCGCATCGAAAAGCACCTCCGTCTTGTGCTCTTCACCTTTGACATACGGCTTTAGCGCGTCGCGCAACTTGTCCGCGTCGATCGTGCCGGTCTTGGTGACGATGTCTGCGAGTGTTTGATTCTCGACGCGCACCACCGGCATGCCGAGCTTGTCGTGATAGGCTTGCATGCGGATCATGCGATTCTTGACGTCATCGACGCGCACAATTCGAATGCCCGTCCCCGACTTCGCCATCGGCAACGGCACCGATTTTTGCACCATGGACGCGTACGCGGTCGTGATCATGAAGAAAATCAACAGCACCAGACACACATCAATGAGCGCGTTCATGTCGAGGCTGGTCGGCTCCTCATGACGGACCGGCGGCGGTGCGGCCAGCTCCTCGGCGATGTCGGCCAGTTGCGGGTGCGCCTCAATCCGGCGCCATTCCTTATCGCCCGGACCCATGACTTCATCCGTCGGCTCCCATTGCCCATCGCGCAAACCGTCCACGATCTGCTGCAAGGAGAGATCCTCGAGCACGTGCGGCGAACCTTCATGGCGGAGTTTCCAGGTCATACGGTTATCGTCCTGCATTCAGACGGCAACGTCAAGTCGTTTGCGTTTAGCGCTCGCCTGGCGCCACGCGAACGCTAAACGTAAACAATGCGGCGTGGAACCCATAGACAACCTATATCATAATCAACAAACTGATAGGGATAATCTATGGAACTCCATCAACTCCGCTACTTCGTCGCCGTCGCCGAGACGGGCAACTTCACCCGCGCCGCCGAGCGCTGCTTCGTCGCGCAGCCATCGTTGAGTCAGCAGATTCAGAAACTCGAGCGGCTTGTGAAGAAGCCGTTGTTCGATCGATTGGGCAAGCGCGTCAAACTGACGGAAGCCGGCGAGACGTTGCTCGGCCGAGCCCGCGCGATTCTGGCTCAGGTCGATGAAACCTCGCGTGCGCTCAGCGAAGACGCCGGCCCGGGGCACGGCACGTTGAGCCTCGGCGTCATCCCGACGATCGGCCCTTACTGGTTGCCGCCCATCCTTACGCGTTTCCTGCGCCGGTATCCGAACGTGGAAATGCACCTGCGCGAAGACGTGACGGCCAATCTCCTGGCGGCGTTGCACGAAGGGGAAATCGATTTGGCCTTCGTCGCGTTGCCCATTGTTGACATGCAGCTTGAGTCGCGCGTCTTCTGCCGGGAACGACTGCTGGCGAGTTTGCCGCGCAAGCATCGCCTGGGCCGGCAAAAGTCGCTCGCCCTGACCGATCTCGCCGATGAGCCGTTCATCCTTTTGGGCGACATGCACTGTTTGACGGGCCAGGTCACGACGTATTGCCAATCGAAATTCGTGCCGCGCATCGCGTGCCGCTGCGTGCAATTGCCGACGATTCAAAAGATGGTCAGCCTCGGCCTCGGTATTTCGCTGTTGCCGGAGATGGCGTGCAAGGGCGAAGCCGGCGTCGCGTACAAGTCAATGCAAACGCCGGAGCCGACGCGAACACTCGGCGTCGTCTGGCACAAGCAGCGTTATCAAAGCGCAAACGTGAAAGCACTTCTGGAGTTCGTTTGATTTCGGAGCCTGAAGCGTAAGCGAAGTGAGCATTACTTCGTCGGCTCGCTCACCTCGCCGAGAACGATGAGCTGCAACCGCTTGTTTTGTTCGCGGCCTCGATTCAAATTCGCCTCGAGCTTTTGCAAGCCGTCGACGGCATCTTTGATGGTTTCAATGGGTAAGTTCTTGTCGGCGCGAATGCGAATCTTGACTTCGCCTTCAATTCCTAGCAGTTCCGTCTCCAGCGCGCCGGCATTGAAAAGTTCCCGATAGAGCAGCGCCTGTGCCAGATGCGTGTAAGAAAAAGGATCTTTCGGACGGTCTCGAATCTCCCTGTCGAACTCTGCAATCGCCTCTTCGTACTCGAGATTGTAGAAATGGTCGAAGCCCTTGCTGATAGGCGGCGCGGCGGCGCTGAGCCGGCAGGCAAGCGCGGCCAGGAGGAGGATCAGG
>DAIOGM010000068.1:0-14688 GCA_036745215.1 Gemmataceae bacterium | reverse complement strand
AATCCTCGGTCGGCTCGACAATATAGCGTTTGCGATCGGAATCCTTGCCAAGCGAGTACAGCGTCGCGCCGTCCTTCTTCTCGATGCCAAGCCAGAGCATGTCCTTCGAGATCGCGGCGAGCTGATGCTTCGCCGCCGGCGTCGGAATCGTCGAGAAGACGCCGGAGCTGATGGCCGTTGTCATCATGAAGAAAATGAGCAACACGAGGCTGACGTCGATGAGCGGAATCATGTCAACGTCCTCGTCCTCCGCCTCGATGACCTTCGGGCTTTCCAAACCCAGTTCGATCGGCTCCATCGCCTCGGCGCGATCCTCGACCGCAAGCGGCTGCGGCCTGGGCAGGTACGGCGTCAGTGCGGGGACCTTGTCGATGGGATGCCATTTTTCCTTGCCCGCCAGACGCACGCGATCGCTCGCCAACAGCCGGCCCTGCTGCAGCCAATCGGTGACGACCGTGAACGGCACGCCGGTGTAGACCTTCTTCAGGTCCACGATCCATACGTCGATCTGGCGTTCCTTGGCAGCCATGGCTTACTCACGTGCGTTGCGGAACGGTTGCGTCGGGCTTCGCCTTCGCCGGCGCGGCCACCGGTTTCGACGCCTGGATCAAGAGCACGAGCTTGTGGGCCGCGCTTTTCATTTTCACTTCGAAGCTTGCGATCCACGCCTTGAAGAGAACGTGCGCAAATACGAGCGGAATCGCCGTCACCAGGCCGAGCGCGGTGGCAAACAACGCCAGACCGATCGAACGCCCCTGCACGGCGGCGTCGGCGCCCTTGCTGATTTGATTGAACGTGCCGATCATGCTGATGACGGTGCCGAGCAGGCCGACCATGGTGGCGATCTTCGCGATCGCCAAAATGGTCGGCAACAAAAAGTTCAAGCCTGGCACGATTTCAAGTTCGATTACCGTCGCCATGGCGCGGCGCATCGCCGCCAGGCCTTGCTTCGACGTTTCCAGGCCCGCGGTGAATAGCTTACGCGGAATGAGGCCCGGTTGCGTCTGGCAATACTTCAACGCGGCTTCGGGGCCTTCCTTTTGCAGCTTGTCCTGAAAAGCCGGCAAAAACACGTTCATGTTCGTGCGAGCGCCAAAGTTCAACAACAACCGCCACACGACGAGCGTCACCGCCGCCAACGACATGCCGAGCATGGGAATCGCGAAGTACCAGTCTTGCGTTACGAAATGGTAGAAGGCATCCATGAGGCGGAACCATGATGAGAAGGTGTTTCTGTAAGTTGTACCAGCCGTTGCATGCGTTCGCCAGTGCCGACCGCATCACCGCTAGAATTGAAAAAAGCGTGGGAAATCCGCGCAAGTCGGGTTGTGGATTGCGTCCCTGTGCAAGAGAATGAATAGACCGGCAAGAAACTCGTGAGGTGTACTTATGTTTATGAAAAAACTGATGCTGCCTTCGTTCTGCGCCGTTGCGATTCTTGCCGCGTGGACGTTCACGAGCGACGTGCAAGCCCAGGGCAAGGGAAACGGCCCCAAAGCTGGCAAGGGAAACGGCAACCCCGGCAAGGGCAAAGGAACGCCTGGCACGGGCAATCCAGGAACAGGTAATCCCGGCACTGGTAACCCTGGTACAGGAAACCCAGGCACCGGCAACCCCGGCAAAGGCAATCCAGGCACCGGCAACCCCGGCAGCATTCCGCCTGTCACCCTTCCGCCGAACGGCGGTACCGGCTCGAATTCTCCGAATATTGGAGGCCGCAACTACCGAGCTCAAATGGATCGGAATATTGCCGAATACTTCCGCCACCGCACCTACATGGACGCTTTCGCTGCGTCGATCAGTCAGCCGAATCTGAACACGATGCCGATCAGCCCGTTCAATAGTCCTTTCAACAGTCCGTTTAATAATCCGTTCAACAACAACCCGTTCGCCAACAATCCGTTTAACAACCCGGTCAACAACAATCCGTTTAACAACCCGTTCGCCAACAATCCGTTTAATAACCCGTTCAACAATAATCCGTTTAACAACAACCCGTTCAACAACAACCCGTTCAACAACAACCCGTTTAACAACAACCCGTTCAATAATCCGTTCAACAACCCATTTGCGAATCCGTGGCAAACGAACAATCCATGGGCAAACAATAATCCATTCAACATGCCAGGCGCATTCGGGCCGGCCAACATTCCGCCCGGCGGCATGCAACCGGGGGGTCTCTTCGGCGGACCGGGCTTTTTCGGCGGTGGGTTTTGACAGAGCGAAACAAAGATGAGCACGAATGAACGGACCGATGATCAACGGCCCGTTCTTTTTTGTTAGCGACGGAGCGTCAGTTGGTCCGGGGCAATGAGGCCGGGCGGCGAAGGTGACTCCTTCATTTCTAACTTGGCACACCCGCAGCCGCCGCTGCAGCCGCCGCGCGTTGATCGCAGTATTCGATAGCCGCGCCACGTCAAATAGCCGACGGCAATCCCAATCGTGCCAATCGTGAGTAGCAGTTGCCAATCCATCGAAAATCACTCGCTAAAACAAACTGCCAATCTGAAACGTGACGAGCGCCCCGACGTACGCGAGCGCCGTCATGTAAACGAAGGTAAAGATCGGCCAGAACCAACTGTTGGCTTCGCGTTTGATCACGGCCAACGTCGAAACGCATTGGCTGCAAAGCGCGAAGAACACGAGCACCGATAGCGCCACCGGAATCGAGAAGGCGCCCGACGCAACCAAGGCGCCGCCAACGCTATTTTGATACTCGTTGTCGCCGGCGTCGCCGTCCCCTTCGCTGAAGATGATGCCGAGCGTGCCGACCATGACCTCGCGCGCCGGGAAGCTGGCGATCGCCGCCATGCCGATGCGCCAATCCCAGCCCAGCGGCTTGACGGCCGGCTCGATCCATTGCCCGACGCGGCCGAGAATGCTCTGCGCCTTCCACTCCGTGCGCAAGGCGTTGATCTTCTTCTCATCCGGTTCAAGTTGTTCTTTCAACGCGTCGATTTCTTTATCCTTGGCAGCCAACGCAGCTCCCTTCAACAACGCTTTCTCTTCCTGAAGCGTCTTCAATCGCTCGCGCGGCTCTTCCAGCGGTTCTTCGAGTTGGACGATTTGGTGTTCGTAGGTTCCCGCCGGGAAATACAACGCGGCCCAGACGAGCACCATTGTGGCAAAGATCATCGTGCCGGCTCGCTTCAGGAACATCCAGCCCGCGTCCACGGAACGCCGTGCGATCGCGTAAAGCGACGGCCATTTGTAGAGCGGCATCTCCATGACGAACACCGGCGTGTCGCCGCGCAAGAGCGTCTTTTTCAAGAGCAGCGCAACCGCCGGCGCGAGGATAATGCCGAGCATGTATAGCAAGAAGGTAATCAAGCCGGGGAGCCAGATGCTGTATACTTCGCTCGGAAAGAAGGCGCCAATCAAAAGGCTGTAGACCGGCAAACGCGCTGAGCAGCTCATGAGCGGCGCGACAACGATGGTCGCCAATCGATCGCGGCGATTCTCGATGACGCGCGCCGACAGGATGCCCGGCACCGCGCACGCCATCGACGACAACAGCGGGATGAACGACTTACCGTTGAGGCCGGCGCGCGACATCAGGCGATCCATTAAAAATGCCGCCCGGGCCATGTAGCCGCAATCTTCGAGGACGGCGATGATCGCAAACAACAGCATGATCTGCGGAATGAAGACGACGACGGCGCCGACGCCCTTGATGACGCCGTCCACGATCAGACTGCGCCACGGTCCGATGGGAAGCATCCCCTGCACGAGATCGACGAGCGCGTTCTTGCCGACGTCGAGCACCTGCTTGGCCGGGTCGGCGATGAGAAAGATCGCTTCGAAAACGGCGAACATCACGGCGAGAAAGATGAGCGTGCCAAAGATGCGATGCGTCAGAACTTTATCGATGCGATCCGTCCATGCGACCGGCCGTTTCGCGGGACGCTCGATGCAGCCGGCCGTGCGCTGACGAATCCAGCCGTAACGAAGCCGCGCTTCCGTGCCCGCGAGCGTGAAGCCGCCGTCCACGAGTCGCTTTCGGCTCGCGTGCAACGTTTCAACGAGCGGAGCGCCGTATTTCTCCGTGAGCCATTTTTCTGCATGCCCGCCGACGTCGAGCAACAACCGTCGCAACAGATAGATCGGTTCGCCATTGACGCAGCTCTTGACCCGCGCGACCTCCGCCTCAAACTCGGCGGGAAACGCCGGTCCCTCAGCGCTATGCGGTCGATCCAGCACTTTGGCGATCGCGCTGCGGAGTTGATCCAACCCCTTGCCTTTGTTCGCCTGCAACGGCACCACCGGTACGCCCAGTTGTTGAGACAGCTTATCAACATCAATCCTGATGCCCTGCCCCTCGGCCACGTCGATCATATTCAGCGCAACGACTACGGGCACACCGAGTTCCAGCACCTGCGTCATTAGATAGAGATTGCGTTCAAGATTGGACGCATCGACAATCGTGACAACCACATCGGGTCGCGGCTCCGCGGGATTGTTGCCAAGGATGACGTCAACCGCCAGCATTTCATCGGGGCTGCGCGGCGCGAGGCTATAGGTTCCCGGCAAGTCGATGACATCGAGCGCAAGTTCGCCGATGCGGAGCTTGCCCTTCTTGGTTTCGACGGTGACGCCGGCGTAGTTGCCGACGCGCTGGTTCATTCCCGCGAGCGCATTGAACAGCGTCGTTTTGCCGGTGTTGGGATTGCCGACGAGCGCGACGGTGGGAGTACGAAGGGCAACCATGGCATTGAATCGGCCGCTTGCGGCTTCGCGTTCGCGCGGCAGCGCGAACGCCGAACTGCAGACGGTTAAGGTAGGAGGGAAACACGAATCCGCGCGGCTTCCGTGCGACGCAAACTCAGGCGATAATCACGCAGGCGAATCTCCATTGGATCGCCGAGCGGGGCGAAGCCGAGGACTTCAACTTCCTCGTCTTCGAGCAGGCCCATTTCCATCAGGCGTTGCAGCACCAGGTCATCGCCCGAAAATCCATCGATGCGAGCCCGCTGGCCTTCCGTTAATTGATCGAGCGTCATGGCTTACGGCACCACCGGACGCACGAGAATCTGCATGGCCCAGTCGCCGCGCAAACTCAGTCGGCTCTCGCCAATTTGCAACAAGCACGGCCGACCTGCCTGCAACACACGCAATCGGCAGCCAACGCGCACGCCCATTTCCGCCAGTCGGCTGACCCAGGACGGCTCGCCCGTGACGTCCGCGATGTCGGCCCATTCGCCGGCATTGAGAAATTCTAAGGGCAACAAATCGTTCGGCACGCGAGGACTCCGCCGTCAATTGCACTTGAGATTCAGTCTCAATATAGATTAGCGGCTATTGGAGAGGTGTCAAGGCAGAAAACGGAAAGCCCCGGGGTGAGGTACTCCGAACCCCGGGGTTCGGAGTACCTCACCCCGGGGCTTCCGGGGTTTCTTCAAGTGAACTATTCTGCCATCGAGACGCAAACGATCTCGCGATCATTCCGCGCGAACACGCAGCGATTCGCGAACGCCGGATGCGACCAGATGACGCGCCGTCCGCCCGGCGGCGCCATCGTGTTGGTCGGCGCCAGGATGCTCGCGCGATCGATCTCCGTGTAGCCCTTGGGCGACAGCTTCGCGATGATCAGATGGCCGCCCTCGTTGAACAGGATGACGCGATCGGCCTGCTGCACCATGAACGCGTTGCCCCAGCGCGTCGATTCGCCCGTCACCGGCTTGTGCGTGTCCCAAATGCGCTCGCCGTCCGATTCCTTCAAACAGCGCAACTCGCCGTAGGAGCAGACGCCGTAGATGTAGCCGCCCTTCAAGAACGGCGTCACCATGACGGCGTGTAACGCCTTCGTATCGTCTGGTTCGACGCTACGCCCCTGGATTTGCCAAAGCACTTTCGGTGCGTCGGTCCCCTTGACTTCGAGCATGAGCGATCCTTCGTAGAAGCAGGTGAAAAACAATTTGTTCTTTTCGAGCCGCGGCGTCGGGATCGACATGCCCGCTTGAAGCTGTTTCTTCTTGTTGTAGCGCTGCGACCAGTAGACCTTGCCGGTAACGGGATCGAGCGAGTTGACCGATTCGGGATGCCAGAGGATGAGCTGACGTTTGCCATCGATTTCGAAGATCGTCGGCGGCGCGTAACCGGGCTCAGCCGCGGACAGCGCTTTCCAAACTTCAATGCCGGTGTCCTTGTTGAAAGCGACGGCCACCGAGCCCTCGCCGCCAACCAGACAAATCAAGCGATCGCCGTCGAGAATCGGATGGCCGGAGAAGCCCCAGCCGGGCGGCGTCTTCGCGTAATCCTTGAGCAAGTCGCGCGACCAGTTCACCTTGCCGGAGTCGGCGTCATAGCAATAGAGATGGCCCATCGCGCCAAGTGTGTAAACTTTGCCGTCCGCGACGACGGGCGTGGTGCGCGGGCCGGACGCGTACATAATTTGATAGGTGCAATCGTAGGATTGCATCCAGAGGATTTTGCCGTCCGCTTCGTTCAAGCACAGCGTGCGCTCGACGCCCGCGACGCGCGTCTTGCGGTCGAAGGCGCTCTTGGGATTCTGAACGCCGTCGGCGAGCACGCGATCGGTGATGTACACCTTGCCGTTCGCGACCGCTGGGCCGGAGTAGCCTTCGCCGATCGGCGTGCGCCAGCGAACCTTGGGGCCGCCCTGCGGAAACTTGGCGACGATGCCGGTCTCGCGCCAGATGCCGTCGCGATTGGGCCCGAGCCATTGCGGCCAATCGTCGGCGCGGGCAGGGGTTGACAGACATGCGACGCTGAGAAAAATGGCGACGTTTCGCGCGATACTCCATTGTTGCTTCATTCGTATTCTCCTGTGCGAGTGCCGTGGTTTGCTATCACTATAGACGTTGCACAGGGAAAGACGAATCAAGTGCATACGCGTTTCCGTAGCCGCAAGCTGCCAGCTTGCGTGCTGAAACGAAGGCAGACAAGCTAGCAGCTTGTTGCCACGAAATGGAGCCAATCAACTAAAAGGTGCGGTGCAGCACCCCGTCGAGATTGCCGCGGTAAAAGATCAAATAGGTGAACTCGTCGAAGTTCGGATTGTGATGAATGCGAATTCGCGTCGTGCCCGCGATTTCTTCGTTGGAGTCGATCTCGTTCGTTCGAAATTGCTTCGATGAGATGATGAGCACCTGAGCAATCGCCGCCTTGTCATCGGTGCGCGAGAACGTCAGCTTGGCGACGCGCCTACCCTTGAATTCAACGACCTCGGCTTGTTGCAGCCATTGATAATTGAAATCGGTCGGCGCCTGGATGAGCAAACCCTGTTCTTTGAAATACTCCTCAACTTGTTCCTTACTCCAATTATCCGGCACAATTTCTTGAATCAGGTAGTCTCTCGTGATTTTCGGCAGTGGCCAAACAATCCAGGCAACGCTCGCCGTCGCGCCAATCAAAATCACCGCCGCGGCCGCCATCGAGACGCGCTTGATCGACCGCCAGCTTGCCTCGCCGCGCTCGGCCGTCAGCCGCTTGAGCACCTTCGCCTTGAGATCGCCCGGCACCGGCACGTCGCGCATCACCGCGGCAAGCACGTCGTCGGCTCGACGTTCCGCGTTCAAACGGGCGCCGCAGTCCGGGCATTTCTCCAGATGCTCGCGCAGCGCGGCTCGTTCCGCCGCGTCCAGTTCCTCGTTGGGGCGATTCACGAAAGCCAGCAATTGTAGTGCGTCATGACATTCCATTACGATCCCTCCCTTGCTCGCTCGATCAGGTCGGACGAATCCAACAGCCGTTCACGCAGGAAAGCCTTCCCCCGCGCCAGCCTCGACATGACCGTTCCCAAGGGCACGTTCATTTGTTCCGCGATGTCCTTGTAGCTGAAGTCCTCGAAATAGTAGAGAATAATCGGCGTCCGAAACAACTCCGGCAACTCGCCGAGCGCCTTCTGCAATTGAGCCGAATCCACCAATGGCGGCGTTTCGCCCGCTCGCTCGGGCAACTCTGGAATGCCTTCCAGCGACACATGCTTTTCGTGCTTGTTCGCACGTAAGCGATGCAAGTATGCATTACGAAGGATGGTGAAGAGCCAGGATTTCGCCTTCGCCTCGTCGCGCAGCTGGAAAAGCTTGTTCTGCGCCTGGCAAAAGGTTTCCTGCGTCAGATCCTCCGCTTCCTGCGCGGAGCCGCTCAGTCGATAGGCATAACGGTAAAGCGCGCCGTAATGAGCATCCACCAATGCTTCGATGCTGCTCGTGGCGCTGCCGAACCATCGCATGCGCGGCACTCCCTATCAATGAAGATTCGCCGACGACGCAATTATTCCCAGGAAATTGACCGATTCATCCTGTTTTCCTCCTTGATTTGGTGGTCGCGCCTTTCCATCCATCCCGTTCGATTGGCGGCGGGCGCCGTTGGCGCTTGCCCCATTATAAAGGGATCAACTCGACACGCCAGAGCAGTTCACGGCATCACGGCAGCTTGGGAAAAAGTTCACAATTTGCTGATTTCGTGCTTGAAAGCAATTTTTTTGGGAATAATCTTATCGTTCATGCTTCCTATCTCAGGCAATACGCAGAGTTGATCGGCGGAAGCGTTCACCGCCGCGGGTTGCGTTTTTGCGATGCTCACACAACATTTGAGAGGTCAAATCGATGAAGAAGTTGCTTGGGTTATTCCTTTGTGCATGTGCTCTCATGGTCCTGAGCCTGGGCACGACCGGCTGCACAACGAAGAAGACCGCTGACAAGAAGGCTGAAAAGAAGGGCGAAGAGAAGAAGGCGGAGAAGGCCGAAGAGAAGAAGGCCGAAGAAAAGAAGACTGAAGAGAAGAAGACCGAAGAGAAGAAGACCGAAGAGAAGAAGACCGAAGAGAAGAAGACTGAAGAGAAGAAGGCCGAAGAGAAGAAGGCCGAAGCCAAGAAGGCCGAAGAGAAGAAGGCCGAAGCCAAGAAGGCCGAAGAGAAAAAGACCGAAGAGAAGAAGGCCGAAGAAAAGAAGTCCTCCAGCATCCAGTTCCAGTCGCAACCAATCGCCAGCGCCCGTTCGGCCGCGGAATTGGTCGCTTTGAATCAACGTGAAGTTGCTCGTCAAATTCGTCGTGAATAGTTCGCGGCGATTTGCAGACGATGTCGTTTACCGGCCGTTTGATTAACTACTTTGTCTTTTTCGAAAGGAAGGCGATTTGTGAAGAAACTTCTGGCTGTGTTGATGTGCATGGGCCTGCTCGTTGGCTTGGGCGGCGGCCTGGTTGGCTGCAAGACCGAGACCAAGAAGGCCCCCGCCGCCGAAAAGAAGGCCGAAGAGAAGAAGGCCGAAGAAAAGAAGGCCGAAGAGAAGAAGGAAGAAAAGAAGGCCGAAGAAAAGAAGCCTGCCTAATCGCAGCTTCTATTCCGATAGAAAACGAAAGCCGATTCGGAACTCGTTTCCAATCGGCTTTTTCTATTTGCTCCCGCTTCATTCAGGTGGCGCCATGAAATGCTTGACATTCGTTTTGATGTGTGCGTGCCTGTTCCTTGTCGGCTGTTCCAGCGGCAATGATCCCGTCAACAAGGGCAAGGATTTGCCGATTCCGCCCAAGGAAGAAAAAGAAAAACCGAAAGAAAAAGCGTGATTACTTGCTCTTGGCCGGCTCGAACTCTTCATTTCTCTGATAGATCGGCAACAAACGATACTCAACGGTCAAAGCCAGGATCGCCATCGCGCTCGAATAGCTCGAGCCGAGGCCGTCGTTGGTGAGCCAGCCGCCGTTGCGTTGCTGGCTGTCAAGAAGCAGCTTGTGCAATTGCGGACGATAGACGAGCCAGTAGTTGTTGCCGAGCTGGAACATCGCCTGCGAGCAATAATATGCCGTGTAATAGAAATGGGCCTCGCCCGCCGTGAGCGGAGCCTTGAGAAGGTACGAACCCGCTTGCAGTGCTTCGCGGGTGTGATGTCGTTCCTTGCCGCCGCACAACTCCAGCGCCAAGATGCCCGTGCCGGTGCACGCCAATGAAGCGGGTGAACCCGGTTGATAGCCGAAACCGCCGCTGCCGGCATCGCGGCATTGCTGGACGAACTGCATCGCGAGGTCGATGCGCGACGCGGGCACATCGCAGCCGATGTTTCGCGCCGCCCGCAACGCGAGGATTTGCCAGCCGCTGACGCTCAAGTCGGCGTCGCTGCTTTGATAGCGATAACGCCAGCCTCCCTTGTGCGGATTCTCAATGCGCTGGCTCTCCACGATGCGCTTGACTGCTTTTTCGAGTTTCGGCCGAATCTCCTTGGCCAACTTCGCGTCCGACATGGCGACGACTTCGCACAACAGCATCGTGCATATCGCGTGCTGATACATCTCATCCCAATCGGTGGTGGAAATGATGCCGTCGGTCCGCTGCTGTTTCAAAACCCAGCGAATGCCCTTGTCGATGTTCGCTTGATACGGCCCTTCGCCCGGCACGTGCCCCGCGGAAAGAAACGCCATGACGGACAATGCGCTGATGGCGGCGTGCGGCGCACCGTTGCCGAGCCAGGCGCCGTCTTTTTCCTGGAGCAGAGCAAGGAATGCGAGGCCGCGATCGACGCTCTGCTCAAGGCGATCCTTCGCCGGCGCTTGCGAATAGCCCTTCGCCGGGATCAGCAGAACCGCAACCAAGGCGGCTATCGGCAAGATTATTTTGATCATGAATGACGCGTACGTACAGGCGAGCCACCTGCACCGCGGGCTATTTTTTCTTCGCCGGCGCCGATGACTCGGCCAGGCGCTCGAAATACTGCTGAATCATCTCCGCATACTCGGGACCGAAGCGGGCACGGAAGTCCTGCAACATCTGCGTCTTCAATTCGCCAGGAAGCTGGCCCCACGCTTTGCCGATCGATTCGTCAACCGGTAGATTCTTGAGCATCGTCCCCGCCGCCCCGCCTGGCGGCCCCAGCGTCGCCTTCGCCGCTGGGTTGCGCGCGGATGGACTTGGCAATTGCCGCGCTGCTTGCTTTTTCAACTGGCTCGCCGCGTCCGCCAATTTATCCGCGGCCGCTCGCATGGCCTTTTGTGCGTCGCTGGGCATCTTGGGCAGGTCGGCCTGCGCCTGGCGCATCTTGTCGCGGCTCTCTTCCAACGCCTCGGCCGTTTTCTCGGCGCCTTCCTTGGGTTGCCCTTTCATCGCCTGTTCTTGCACCAGCTTGGCGAGCTGCTGGACGGCCAGCTCCATCTTCTTGGCAACGTCGTCGTCCATTTTTTTGGCTTGATCGAATTCCCCTTTTGCTTTCATCGCATCGCTCGCCTGCATCGACTTCTTCGCGTCGCCGATCGCCTCCATCGATTCCTTGGCCATCGCTTTCGCCTCCGGACTCGCCGCCTTTTGCGACAGTTCCAGCAGGTCCTTGGCGAGCCGGTCCATTTTCTCCTGCAGCGGGTTCTTCGCGCCGCTCGCCGACTTCATCCAATCCGCGAGCAAGCGTTCGGTTTCCTCGCGCAGTGCCTTTTGTTCCTTCGCAAAAATCTCGACCTGCTCAATCTTGGCCCTCTCCGCCGCATCCTTGATCTGATTGCGATCCACAGGCAACGACTGCGGCATCGCGGCGGCGAGCGACTGCAATTGTTGCTGCGCTTTTTCCATCGACTCGAACGCCGCGAGCGCATCCTTCATCGCCAACTGATCGCTCGCCGACTTGGCCGTGCTCGCCGCGAGCTTTTGAGCGGCGCTTTGCTCCTTTGGATCGAACGGCAACTTGGCAATGGCGCCATGCAATTCCTGCTGGCGTTTCACCAGATCGCGCAACCGTTCGGCGATCATCACCTCATTCAATCGGCCCAGATCCTGTCCCAGTTTTTCCAGGTCGGCGCGAATCGTCTTTTGTGTCGCCGCAAGCGCGAGCGTTTGCTCGCGCAACTTGTTGACGGCGACGCCCGGCAGCAACTTGCCAAGCCAGGCGTTCAATCGATCTTCGTGCTCCCTTTGAAAGCCAATCGCTGCGACTACTTTCAATTCCTTCAAAGCGTCCGCGGCATCCGAAGCGGGCTTGAGATCGGGCCCTTGTTGTTTCTGCGCGAACGGCCGCGCCCGCTTCGCCAGGTCCGCCTGACGTTCCGCAAATTTGGCGAGACGATCCTTGATCTCCGGCGCCGCCTTTTCGGGATCGAGTTCGCCTGCGGACCGTTGCTCGACTGCCAGTTGCTGCGCCTCCTTGGCGAGACGTTCGAGCCGCATTTGTTCAAGGGCCGCGAGCGACTCTTGCACAAGCTTGCTCTTTTGCTGAAGCAGCGCCGTCTCGGCGGCGAGCTTCGCCTGTTCCTTGCGAATCGCCTCGATTTGCTTCGCCAGCTCATCGGCGCTCAGGGGCTCTTGATCGAGCTTGTCGAGGCGTTGCGCCAGTTCGCGTTGTCGCTTCTCCAGGTTTTCGATTTGCCATTGATCGAGTCGATCATCGGCGATCATCTTATTCCAGTCGAGCATGCGTTCGAGTTTTTTCTGTGCGCTAGCCAGGGCGTCCGTCGCGATCGGCAGCTCCTTTTCGCCGTCCGAAAGCGGGCGGCCTTTGTCGCGGAAACGTGTGAGAGCGTCGCCGCTCTTTTTCATCTCGGCGTCCACGATGTCAAAAAAATGCCCCGCCAGCGGCGCCAGCGCCGGGTTCGTCTCGAATCGCTTGCCCGCGCGTTCGAGGTCGTCCGCGATCTCGTCATTGAGCTTCTGTATTTTCTCCGCCTGCTTCGCCTGCGCCGGCATGAGCGCGGGCTGCAAATGAATCGAGCGCTGCAATTGCTGAATCTCATCCATCTCAACGCGCAGCTTTTCCTTGATCTTGGCGATAACATCGCTCACATCGTCGGCCTGCGCTCGCGTTTGCTCCTTGACAAAACCGTCCTTCGAACGATCCACGCGCAACGTGATCCAATCGTCCTTGGCGGCCGGGGCCGTGACCGTCTGCGGCTCCAGGTCAACTTCCGGCACAACCTCGACCGCACTGTTCACGAGCTCACCCCGGCGCAAACGACGATTGTCGCTCACGTGAATACGGAATTGCACGCGGTCGTCCGGCTTCAACGACTTCGGCAACGGCAGCCAATCGCTGATCGCCATGGAGGTGCGGCCCTTGCCGCTTAGCCAGCGATCGATGCGTATTGGGCCATCGTTGACTCGATATTCGACGTTGATTGCATCAAGCCCTTCGTCATCCTCAATTGCCGATTCTAGCCGCAACGAATCGTCCGCGGCAATTCGATAGGCCTGACTGGATTGCAAATCGCCCGCGCCCCCTTGCAAACGAAGCGGCTGCACAAATCGCGGCGGTTGATCATCATGCACGGTCCAGCGGCCGAGCGGCAACGTCGCCGTCAGCCCATGTTCCAGCTTCAGCACGAGCTTCGCCTGATGTTTGCCACTCTGCGTCGCGATCAGCGAAACCGAACCTGGAGAGTTTTCTTTTTGCCAAAGTACGGGGACGACAGTTTTCGTCGCCGCGTCTTTCTTGGATTGCGATTGCACGATAACCTGGATCGACGCTTCAACGGGCTGGCGATCCAATTCAAACACAACACGCACGGTGCTATAGCGCAACACCCTGGTTTTTTCGTCGTCCGATAATTCCAATTCCGCGCTCGACTTGTCTTTGAGATAGCCTGGCGGCGTGACCACCAAATGCGGCCTCGTCACGAACGTCGGCGGCGCGATCACCACGATCGACACGGTTTCGCTTGCGATGCCATCGGCCTCGGCGTGGCAACGAATCGATTGCCGCACATTTTCCAGAAGGGCCACGAATTGGTCAGCCGACGGCGACATCGGAATCTTCACGACGAGACCCGATTCGTATTCGCATACCAATTCGCACTCGCCCGGCGTCTCGGCCCGCAAATCGATCATCTGAACGGTCGCTTCGACCGGGATACTCGTCCCGCGCAAGACGACGCCGTCGCCAGCCTGGAGAACGAGAGCAAACGGAACGAGCGGCGTTTGCCACGCGTTGAAAAATCGATCGCTGAAACTACGAAAGGCGGGCACAAACGCGAAGCCCGTCAAAATCACGGCGAAAAGCACGCCGGTCACCATCCACCGTCGCCGTTCCTGATTCAGCGGACAGGCGACGGCCGGATCGACATCGACAAGCCGCCGCGCCGTTTCGGCCTCCAAGAGGGCCGTGAATTCGCTTTTCGAGCCGTCCGCATCGCATTGCACCAGAGTAACGAGCCGTTCCGACAAATCCGGATAGCGTTGTTCGAGCAGATGCGCCACGCCGATCCAATCGAGGCGGCCGTGCCACGCCCGAAGCCAATCCGCGACAAACATGACGGACGCGAGCGCCAGGGCCGCCCCCGACGCGATCCGCAAATGCAGCGTGCGCATGCCGACCGCTTGATCGACGAAAAACAAAACGAGAAAGGTCGTAAGAATCAGCCACGCGAAGCGATTCAAATAACGCAGCCAGCGTTTGCCGCGAAGCCGCCGGCTGAGGATCTGCAAGGGTTCGCGAGCCGCAGTCGAATGCAAAGGTGCAGTCAAAGTTGAAACACCGCAGGTGGGAGGACGATCGACTTGTAGAAATGATACCGGATCAACGCCCCCTAACGCAAGCATTACCCCGGTTTTCTCGCTGAATCGATGGAACCACAGATGAACACGGCGCGGCCAGGCCGTAGTCATTTCCAATTCGAAGCGGAGGGCTTGGTTCACAATCAGAAACTCTCCGCGTTCTCTGCGCCTCTGCGTTTCTAAAAAAGGGCATGCCGTACCGTCTTTGAAGGGCATCCAATTTAGAAACGCAGAGGCGCAGAGAACGCAGAGAACAGAATCGCAAG
>DAIOGM010000067.1:21744-22800 GCA_036745215.1 Gemmataceae bacterium | reverse complement strand
GCCGAGTACATTGGCAAGATCGGAATCTTGCCGCCACAATCGAGCAAACTGAGACGCAGTGCTTAGCGCAAACTGGCCGAAGGGGGGGGTAGCCACAGCCGAACCTGATTGCACAACACAAGTTACGTTCCCGAGGCTTCTGCCATTTTCTTGTTTGGCAGAAAGGGTGTCAATGGCCGGTTTCGGGGTGAGGTCGCGACTATCGATTTAACTCCAACTTCGGCCTCATTTTCTGCAAGCGTTCCGCCCCCGCGTCACTGATCTTGGTGCCGCCGATGAAGAGGTCGCGCAGGTTCGGCAGTGCGAGGAAGCTGTCGATGCTGGCGTCGGTGACATTCGTGTTGGTCAGGTCGAGATATTCGAGCGATTGGATGTTTTGCAATGAACGGACGCCGGCGTCAGTCACTTCGGTTTCCCACAAATCGAGATGCTTCAATCGCTTCAAGCCGGCCAGGTGGGCGACGCCCTTGTCGCTGATCGGGCAGGTGCCGAGGGTCAGCTTTTCAAGTTTGTGGAGGTCCTTCAGGTAACTCATGTCGCGGTCGTTGATCGGCAGCGTGTCGAGAATGAGATGACGCAATTGCGGAAACGCGGGCAGAAACGCCAGACCGGCGTCGGGGTAGCCGCAGTTTCAGAGATTGAGCGAGACGACGGGCCGGCCGGGCGCCTTCTCGTCGAACTCGAGCTTGCCGTCCGCTTTCTTGACAATGGCGATGGCGCGGCGCGCCTCGTCGGTGTCCTGGGAACGCGCGAAGGCAAGAAAGAGCAATAGAAATGGCGTTACGAAGCCAATGATGTAGAGCGCGCGAATCATGGCCGACTCCGATTTGAGAAGAGGCCGCGAATTCCATGCGTTTTTGCTTTGAGGTCGCTCGGAACCTTGGCATAATTCAACCATACCGAGAGATCACTTACAAGGAGATTCGCATGTTCGGCAAACGCATGTTGGCATTCGGCGTCCTCGCACTGCTCGTCGGCTTTGGTTGGACGGTGACCGCGTCGGCGCAGGGTGACAAGAAGAAGCAAGACAAGAAGAAAGAAGTCTGGACCGACGCC
>DAIOGM010000067.1:6555-21734 GCA_036745215.1 Gemmataceae bacterium | reverse complement strand
GGACTTCAAGTACCAGGGCGAATACACTGGCCCGAAAATGGGTTGTCAGGTCATTGCCCTGGGCAACGGGTTTTTCCAGGCGGTCGTGACGCCGGGCGGCTTGCCGGGCGCGGGTTGGGACGGCGTCAACAAAATCTTGATGGCCGGCAAAATCGAGGGCGAAATGGTTGCCTTCGCCGTGGCCGACGGCAAACGCAAGTACTTGGCACAAAATCCGGACGACTTTTCCGCAACCTCCAAATTCCCGCCCGTGGGCCAAAAGTCCTACAGCGCGTTTATTCGCACCCTCTCGTCCAGCACCGCCAAGAACATTGCCGCCATGGTGCTGGACACCGGCGGCGAGGTCGTCATGTTGGCGAAAAAGGAGCGCAAGGTTTCGACCCTCGGCCAGAAATCGCCGGACGGCGCCATCGTCCTCTTCGATGGCTCCAACACCGACGAATGGAAGGGCGGCCGGCTCGACATGAAAACGAAATACTTGAACACCGACGGTTCCGACATCACCACCAAACGCAAGTTCTCGAACTATATCGCTCACGTCGAGTTCATGCTTCCCTACCGTCCCGACGCGCGCAGCCAGGGACGCGGCAACAGCGGCTTCTATCAAGTCGATCAATACGAGGTGCAGATCCTCGACTCCTTCGGCCTCGACGGCAAGAACAATGAGTGCGGCGGCGTCTATACGCTGCTCGAGCCCAAGGTCAACATGTGCCTGCCGCCGCTGCAATGGCAGACGTACGACGTCGAGTTCACCAACGCGGTCCGCGACGGCGACAAGGTCGTCAAGAAAGCACGTCTCACGGTGCGGCACAACGGCGTCGTCATCCACGACGATGCGGAGCTTGCCGGCGTCACGGGCGGCTCTCGCGCCCTCAACAAGAAACTGGATGAGCCCGAAGGCACGCCCGGCGTCTTGCGTTTGCAGGGGCACGGCAATCCGCTGCAGTTCAAGAACATCTGGGTCGTCGAGAAAAAGTGAACGCGTTTTCTTCGTTTAGCGCTCGCGTTGCGCCAAGCGATCGCCTGGCGCAACTGTTGTCTGGCCTTCAATTTCATGTATTATTTGCAGGAGATGATGTAGGGCCGCCGCAACGTCAACTTTTCATGGGGGGTTCGAACTTGCGATCCAAATCTCGACGAACATTCTTGAAAACAGGCGCCGCCGTCGCGACTGGTTTCTTCATCGCTAATAACGTTCATGCGCAAGACGAGCCGACCTGGCCGCCCGCGTTGCGCGGCGCCAAGAACGGCACCGTCACGCTGCGCTCCGATCGTTTTCTCGAAGTGCCGGACGCCGTCGCCAAGACGCGCATGGCCGAAGGGGCCGCAGCGTTCACGGTCGCGAAGGAAGTGCCGACCGTCGATCTCGCATTCCACGGCAACCTCGGCGCCAACGCGATTGGCCGACGTTTGTGGTCCACCTGGGGCGACATCTGCCTGGCATCCGACGGCAAGGTCTACGTCGGCCTCGGCGATCACGCGGACGACGCCGGCGGCGACGCGCGTTGCTTTATCTACGCCTGGAACCCGGTGAGCAAGACGCTCGATCAGGTCGTCGATATGAATCGCGTCATCCCGCCGCAAGCCGGGCAACCCGCCTGGTCGAAGGTGCACGCCAAAATTGACGAAGGCGCCGACAACAAGATCTACTTCAGTTGCACGCTCAACGACGGCAACCGCGCCGGCAACAAAAACTTCCGTTGGACCAAAACGTTGCCCGGCGGACAGCTCTATCAATATGATCCGGCCAAGCGAGCCACGACCGTCTTCGCGACGCTGCCGAACGCGCCGCGCTGCACGGCGACGTCATTACTCGATCGCCAGCGCAACGTCTGGTGGTGCAATCTCGAAGTCGGCGGCAACGCGCTCTGGTGCCTCGATATGGCGACGCGCAAGCCGATCTTTCAGGCGCCCGACGGCTCCATGGGCTTCAATCGCAACTTCGCCCTCGATCGCGCCGGCAACGTCTATTACAACGGCGAAAAGAGCACGCTCTGGAAATTCGACCGCGCCAAGAGCCGGCTCGTGCAAACCAAGGCCAACTGGGGCGATTCCCCCGGCATGCGTTCGTCAACGCGCGAGTCGCGCCAGGGGCACATCTACGGCACCACGCACGGCAACGCGAAGATGCCTAGAACACGCCAGCTCTGGCGCTACACGCCGGCGCGCGATGAATTGACCATGCTTGGCCCGGACTGGTTATTGGGCGACTACACGACGGTCACGGAGCTGTCTCCCGATGAACGGTTCATCTACTACTTGCCCGGCGCCCACGGCCAAGCGTATCTCAGCGGCACGCCGGTGATCCAGTATGACATCGCCAACGCCCGGCGCAAGGTGATCGCGTTTCTGTCACGCGCCTTCGAGCAGGCACACGACTACATTCCCGCGGGCACCTATGGCGTCAAGATTTCAGCCGACGGTGGCACGCTTTATGTAAACTTCAACGGCCATCCGACCAAGAACTTGCCGAAGCACATCCGTCCAAACGGCTTCGGCCTGTGTTCGTTCGCGGCGATTCACATCCCGCGCGGCGAGCGTTAATTATTGCGAGCCGAGCCCCGTAAGGGACCGGTTGAGTGAATCGCTGGTGACTCAACCGGCCCCTTACGGGGCTCGGCTAGCCATCTTCAAATAGTTGTCGCGTTTCAACGAATAACCGACAACACCCGGCACGTCATCACTCATGGAGACCGCATCATGTGGGAGTACATTTCGCAATACAGTCCCAAGGAGTGGATCGGCTTTGCCGCGACGGTCGGCGGCATCTTGTTTCTCGTGATCTCCGTCGTGTCCGCGCAATGGGCGAGCGTCCGCCGCGCCGAAATGCGGGCGCTACAGGCCGAGCACGAACTGGCGTTGAAGCAGCAAATGATCGAGCGTGGCATGTCGTCGGACGAAATCGCCAGGGTGCTCGCGGCAGGGCAAGGGAGTGCCGTCAAGAAACCGCGGTGCCGCGAGGATTCCGTGGACGAGCCTGCCAAGGTCTGAGTGCGGGGCTTGATCCCATGACGCAAAACATTGTTCCTGTCGCAGCCGGCGTGGTCATGCGCGTATCGATAAAGAAAGTGCTCGCCGTTCTGGCCATTCTGTGCCTTGTGTTCGCGGTCGGCATCGTGGCCATCTGGGCTTGGTGGACCCAGACTGAGTTGCCGTTGCCGCTGATCGGCGAATCGAATCAACGATGGGGCGGAATGACGGGATCGCTCATGGTAGCAATCGCCGGCTTGTTCATTCCGATTGCAGTTCTCTATCTCTTTGCCCAAGAAAAACTCATTCTCGCCGATGATCGAATCCAGCTTGTGCAAAACAGCAAAGTCGCAGCGCAGATCCCCTATCGAAACATCGCCAGGGCGGAGCTTGCCGACAATGAAGGCGTCGAGTTCCTCGGCATCAATCTGGAAAACCTCGGTGACCCCGACACGTTTGCCGAAGGTCACGAATTCGAAGGCCACAAAGAAATGTTTGGCTGGCACTACGCCATCCAGGACGTCTACGAGCGCGAGCTTGTCGAAATCGGCAAGTTACTCGACGATCGCTTGGCAAAGCTTCGGCAACCGTGGAAGCCGATCAATCCTTGATCTCGAAGATCGCCTCGATCTCCACCGCGCAGCCATTGGGTAGCGACGCGAAGCCGAGCGCGCTGCGAGCGTGCCAGCCGTCGGTCTTGGCGCCGTAGATTTCGTGAAAGAGATCGGAGCAGCCGTTCATGACCTTCGGCTGATCGTAAAAGTCCGGCGTCGAGTTGACGCAGCCGAGGACCTTGACGACGCGCAGGTTGTCGAGCGTGCCGTGCCGATCGAACACCGCTTGCAGAATCTCGACGCCGCACTCGCGCGCCGCCTTGTAGCCGTCTTCGATTTTCATGTCCTTGCCGAGCCGGCCCTTGGTTTTGCTGCCGAATCCGGACGTGAAGAGCAGCTTGCCGGTCTTGACGCAGTGATTCAAATACTTCGGCTCGACCTTGCCGAGCTTGATGCCGAGGGCTTCGGCTTTCTTGGTCGGCGTCATGCCTTGTTCGACAACGAGCGCCACTTTTTCGTTACGCTCAATGGGAGTGGCGCCCGGCGTGAGCGAGTGCGTGGCATACAACAAGCTGGCGGTGATACCAATGCAGATCGTTGCTAAAAGCGTGGCTTGAACGTTCGCTGAAATTCGCATGGCTTGACTCCAGATGGTTGGTGTTGGCGCGACGCGGCGTATTTTGATCGCGAACGCCGAGCACGTCAACGAAAATCGGTCCGTGTGGACACGTTGATTCTTGTTGTCTGTTGAGCTTGGCGCGGCTACACTCGGAGGGTCACGTCCATCCAAGAAAGGAGTCCGGGAATGCAAGGCACAACGTTCAAATATTGGCTTGTCCTCATTGTGCCTGGCATTGCCGTCATCGCCGCAGGCGTGACGGGAAATCAAGACGGCAAGGACGATCGCGCGGTCATTCGCAACGTCATGCAAAAGGCGATGAAGGGCGGCATCGCCGCCAAATTCGCCAAGGGCGAAGCCAGCGCCGACGAAAGGGCGCAATTGATCACGCTCTTCACCTCGCTCACCGGCACGAAAGCGCCGAAGGGCGACGCGAAATCTTGGAACGAGAAGACCTCGGCGCTCCTGGCGGCAGTTTCGGCGAACGATAGGAACGCGTTCACGAAAGCGAGCAATTGTGCTGCGTGCCACAAGGAACACAAGGGCGGTTTGGCGCCGGGTAAGAACTGATTACATGTCCCGATCGGCGGAGTGCTGCCAGACGCAACTTGCGTTGCGGACATTGCCGCGGTAAGGTGACAGCATGGCAGACTCGCCACCGCCACTTTCGTCGTCGCAACTCCGCGCGCGTGTTGAACGAGTCGGTCGCATCGCGAATGAACTGGGATTTACGGGGGCCGTTGAATACCGAAACGTTTATAGCAAGTCCGGCGGCGCCCAATATGGCCGCGGGAGAAACGAAGAGTACGACCAATTGATCGTATACGCGGAGGCGTTTGATCGCGATGCGAATCCTGAGGATTTCTCGTTAACGGCGATCATAGCGCACGAACGCGGCCATCAAATATTGGCGCGCCATCCTCGGATTGCGAAATGGGTTGAAGGAAAAATCTCGGAGGCAAGCGAGGAAATTCTTGCGGCAGTAATAGGTTCGATACTGTGCAAAGATGAAACAGACCAAGATAATCTAATGCTCCAGGCGACGGCTATTCTTTCGGACCACGGCGAAATGGCTGACGTCGCGATGCAGCGGATTCAATACTTCAGGGCACTTTTCGAGGAGCTATTATGATGGGAACAAAGTCGCTCGGCGAAATGCGTGAAGAACTTCGCCAAAAACTGGCCGAAACCGGCGACGACCCGATTGTCTGGCTCGAAAATCGGATAGCTACCGGCAAGCGGCGCGGCGACCGAACCGACGTGCTAGAAGGGATCAAACGAGTATTGGAGCGAGGTGCGCCGAAGAAATCACGGAAGGTGCGGGGAAAGAAACGGGCGCCAATTAAGAAAAAGCGGGCCAGTATCTGACGTCACGATTTTCGCTGCACGTCATTTGTCGATCAATCCTTAGCCAATCAACCGCCGCAACAACCGCGGCTGCGCCACATCCGTCAACCGCTCGTCGCGCCCATGCCGTTGATACGCCAGGCGTGAGTAATCCAAACCCAATTGATGCAACATGGTCGCGTGCAGATCGGCGACGCTGGTGCGCTCGACGCGGGCGTGATAGCCGAAGTCGTCGGTCGCGCCGTGATGTTGACCGCCCACGATGCCGCCGCCCGCGAGCCAGACGCTGAAACCGTACGGATGATGATCGCGGCCGTCGCGATTTTGCGCTCCCGGCGTGCGGCCGAACTCGCCGCCCCAGAAGATGAGCGTCGAATCGAGCAAGCCGCGTTGCGCCAGGTCCGTCAGAAGGCCCGCGACGGGAAGGTCCGTTTGATCGCAGCAACTCTTGGTGCCGGCCGTGTTGTTGCCATGCGTGTCCCACGGTTGGCCGGACATGAAGAGCTGCACGAAGCGGACGCCGCGTTCGACCAGGCGGCGCGCCATCAGGCAACGCGTGCCGTAAGCGCGCGTCGTCGGATTGTCGAGGCCGTACAGGCGATGCGTCGCAGGCGTTTCTTGATTGATGTCGAGCGCGTCGCCGGCGGAGAGCTGCATGCGAGCCGCCATTTCAAAGTTGGCGATGCGAGCGTCCAGCTCCAGTTCATCGGGCCGGGAGCTGCGATGTTGATGGTTCAGTTCTTCCAGGAGACGCATGCGATTGGCATCGACGCCCTGCGGCCGCGGCGTGCGCGGCTGCAGGTTGAGGACCGGCATCCCTTCGGAGCGAAATTGCATGCCTTGATAGAGCGGCGGCATCCAACCGCTCGACCAGTTGCGAATGCCGTCAACGGGCAAGCCGCGCGGATCGGGCAGGACAACGTAAGCCGGCAAGTTCTGATTCTCGGTCCCCAGGCCATAGGCGGCCCACGCCCCGATCGACGGCCGGCCCGCGACGACCATGCCGGTGTGCATCATCCACAGCGCTTGCTCGTGATTGCGATGTTCGGTGAACATCGAGCGAATGACCGCGATCTTGTCGGCGTGCCGAGGAATGTGCGTGAACGCTTCGGAGAATTCGAGCCCCGATTGGCCATGCTTGCGAAAGCGAAACGCGGATTTCAAAAGATTGCCGGTGAGGCGTTCGTCGTCGGCGACTTCCGCGGGGGGCGCCTGGCCGTCGTAGCGATCGAGCATCGGCTTCGGGTCGAGCAAGTCGAGATGGCTCGGCCCGCCGTGCATGAAGAGCTGAATGACGGCACGCGCTTTTGGCGCGAAGTGCGGTTGTTTGGGGCGAAGGTCGTGCGTGCGCGGGGCATCGGCGTCCAGCATTGAGGCCAGTGCGAGGCCGCCGAAACCGCCGCCGAGGGTGGACAGGACTTCGCGGCGAGTCAAATGCTTGTTCAACATTTCATATCCCATGGAACTAACGAGTCGTTCTAGTCAACATACGCAAACTCATTCGAACTCAGCAACATATGACACAAATCTGCCATAGCGCGGCGACGCGCCTCAGCCGCCTGCGTCTTGGCGTGTCGTTGCTCTTGCTGTTCAAGGAATCTCGCGAACAAGCGCGATTCCGCATCCGTCGGCGCGCGAGCGAACGCCAGACGAAGCGCGTGACTCGCAGGTTCCTTCGCATTCTCCTTCAACACGCGCTCGGCGAATGCATCGGCCTTCTTGGTCATGAAATCGCTGTTGAGGAGCGTCAATGCTTGCGACGCGACCGTCGAGATTTCTCGCCTCGTGCAGTTCGTTTCAATCACCGGCTGATCGAATAGTTGCAAAAACGTCAACGGCTGCGAACGGCGCACTTGCAGATAGACGGAGCGGCGATTGCCGTTGGCGTCGTTGGGCGCGTTGACTTCGCCGTCGCCGCTGCGGACCATCGGCACGGGCGGGCCGTACATTTGTGGGTTGAGCGTGCCGCTGACGGCTAACACGGCGTCGCGCATCGCTTCGCCTTCGAGGCGGCGCATGCGTTGGCGCCAGAGCAGGCGATTGTCCGGATCGATTCGTTTCGCGTTGGCGTGGACAGCGGGCTGAAAGGTTGAAATCTGTTTGTACGCGGCACTGGTCACGATCAGACGCTGCATGCGCTTGACGTTCCAGGGCTCCGGTCGCTGACGCTCCCGGCTCGCCGTTGGTTTACAGAATTCGCACGCCAGCCAGTCGAGCAGCTCCGGGTGCGATGGCGGCGTTCCGGTTTTGCCGAAGTTGTCCGGCGTCGCGACCAGGCCGACGCCGAAATGGTGATGCCAAAGGCGATTAACCATGACGCGGGCCGTAAGTGGATGCTCCGGACTCGTCAGCCATTTCGCGAACGCCAGGCGTCGGCCGCTCGACTTCGCGTCCTTGGGGCGCGCGGGCACGTCGAATGCGTTGTGATTCGCCAGGACGCGCAAGACGCCGGGCGTCACTTCGAGACCGGGCTGGGTGTATTCGCCGCGTTTCAAGAGATGCGTCTTCGCTTCGCCGGGTAGGTCGTAGAACGCGCGAATCTCGGGGAACGTTGGTTTCTTGTTCTCAAGCGACTTGATTTCCTCGGCGATTTTCTGCTGCTTCACTTTGTACGCCGCATCGGCTTCCAGTTTCTTCGCGATGATCGGGCCCGCGGGTTTCAATTCGGCTTGATGCTTATCCACGAGTTGTTTTTGTTCGGCCGTGCGCTTCTTCGAATCGGCGGCGAACGCGGCACGAACGGCGTCTCGCGTTTCTTGCGGGAGTTTCGCCAAGCCGTCCTCGTAAATCTTGGTGGTGAATTCGTTGGTCAATTCGGCAAGCTGTTTCTTCAAGGGCGCCAGCGAGGCGTCGATCTTGGCTGTCCGTTCTTTGGCGTCTTTCTCCTGCGCTGCCGTCGATTCCGATAATTTCCGCTGCACCTGCGGCACCCACTGGCCTGGGCGATAGCCGGACATGAAGATCGCCTGCATGCGGTAATAATCGGTGTGCGGGATCGGGTCGTACTTGTGCGTATGGCACTTGGCACATTGCAAGGTCAAGCCCATGGTGCTCGACGCGACGATCTTGAGCGTGTCGTCGAGCGTCTGAAAGTAGTAGCCCGGCGCGTTCTTGATGTTGACGAAATCGGGCCGGCTCGTGTCCGATGCGCAACGCAGATAGCCCGTCGCGATGAGCGCATCGACGACGTGGGCCGGCAACTCCTTGGCGTTTTGATGGACGCTCCAGTAATCGACCAGTTCGTCCCCCGCGATTTGTTCCTGAAGAAATTTGTCATACGGCTTGTCGTCGTTGAAGGCGCGAATCACATAATCGCGATAACGCCACGCCGCCGAGCGCACGTAATCGGCGTCGAGAATGCCCTCGGAGTCGGCGTATCCCGCGAGGTCGAGCCAATGCCGGCCCCAGCGCTCGCCGTAGCGTGGGCTCGCGAGCAATCGATCGACCACCTTTTCATACGCCGCTTGCGGCGTCGCGCTCGCGCAGTCTTTGAGGAATGCATCGATCTCCGCCGGCGTCGGCGGCAATCCCGTCAAATCAAACGTCACTCTTCGCAACAACACCAGCGGCGCCGCCTCGATCGAGAGTGTCAGCCCTTTCGGATCGAGCGCCGCTCCAACAAACGCATCGATCGGATGGCTCAGCTTCGATGCCGGCGTCTTCGGCCTCACCGGTGTTTGAAATGCCCAGAACTTACGGTCGTCGTCGGTAATCGTCAAATCGGGCCCGCGCGGCGCGATCGCTTTGTCGTCGCCAGGCGCGCCCACCTCGATCCAGCGGCGAATCACGTCCTTCTCGGCGGCCGTCAGTTTGACCTGGCCTTCCGGCATCTCGTCGGTGCGAATTTTCTCCCAAAGAATGCTATCCTTGAGGGAGCTGGGCTTGAGCACGGCGCCACTTTCGCCCCCCTTGAGGATGGCGGCCTTGTTGCGAACGTCGAGCCCGCCGCGCTGACGCTTTTCGCCGTGGCAGTTGAAGCACTTCGCCTGAAAGATCGGCAGCACCGATTTTTCGAAGGAGAGTTCCTGGGCGTGCAGTGCCCCGACGCAAAGGAACGCGACCAGCGAAGTCGAAGCGAATCGCATCATGACGAGCACTCATCGAGGCGGGATGGCGGAAGGTTGATGTTTGATCGCAGAAACTCGTATGAAATTCAATGAGGAATCGTTCCGCCCAATCGATGTGGGACGACGAACATGGCCAATCGACATTCCAAGCGCCGGCCCGACTCCGACGAGAGTCCCGTGAACAAGAAGGGCAACGGCGCGATGCTGTTCATCGTTGGCCTGGGCATCGGCGCGGTGCTGGTCCTGTGCGTCCCTTGCGCGGGCGTCGGGCTTTATTTTGTCTTTCAGGCCGGGCCGGACAGGATGAATGACGACGGGGCGCCGCAGGCCCGCATCACCCGAGCGGACCTCGACAAAATCGTGTCCGCCATGACCCTCGACGAAGTCAACGCCATCCTCGGACCCGGTCGGCTCGCCACGCCCGCCGACATGCGCGCCGCGTTCAACGAGAATCGGCCGATTCCTATTTCCGCCACCGATTCGTGGAAGCGCAACGCGGAAATCGTCGGCGTCAAAGCCTGGCATCAATGGCGGAACGGAGACGAGAGCATCTTCGTTGGATTTGCCAAGGGCAAAAAAACCGGCAAGGAGCGCGCACTCATCAGCTTCTGGGTCAAACGCCTCGATGACGGTTTCAAAGCCAACCCCGGATTGCTGCCTCTCTTTCGCATCGACGACCCGGACGCGATCGCCGAGGAACGGGACGCGGAAGAAAAGCTCACCAACGATCCCAAGTTCAAGCAAGGCGATGCCAAGAAGCTCATTGTCGGCCAATGGGCCGACGAAGTCAAACACGGCTGGGTGTTCCGGGCCGACGGCACCTTCCACGATCGCTCGCCCGGCGGCGACCCCGGCGATTACCGATTCACGGCGCCCGATCAGATTGAACTCAGCTACAAACCCGACTGGCCAGGCGTTGCTCCCGGCACGATTCATCACGTCAAATCGTTCAAGGTATTGGTCAGCGAAGACACGCTCATCCTGCGCCGATTGCCTGGCGAGGGACTCACGCAGGTTTACAAGCGAACCAAGTAGCCCAGGATTTCGTAGCCGCAAGCTGCCAGCGTGCGTGCTGAAGCGAAAGCAGACAAGCTGGCAGCTTGTCGCGACGATTGCATACCGAATCCGAAATCACGACACAAGTTGCTTGGCGGGCTGCGATGCTTCTCCGGCTAACACGATAGGAGAGCGGGGGCATTCCGCTCCCTGGCCGTTCAAGGTTCGGCGGCGCCAAATCTCGATCAACGCTTCCGCCACCGCGAAAACGACCGGGCCGAGAATGAGTCCCGCGGGGCCGAACACGATCAGCCCGCCGACGATGGCGAAGAACACCACCGCGGAGTGCATTTGCATGCGTTTGCCGACCATCACGGGATAGAGAAGATTATCGATCAACGCAATCGCCGTCATTCCCCACACGGCGAGGATGATGGCTTCCTGCGTTTGGCCCTGCAAGGCGAGTCCCACGGCGGCCGGCGCCCAAACGACAAACGCGCCCAGGTTGGGAACGGTCGCAAGCAGCGCCATGACCACGCCCCACAGGACCGGCGCCGGCAGCCCTAGCCACCAGAACATCAATCCGCCCAGCGCGCCCTGGATCATGGCCATGGTCACCGATCCATACACCGTCGCGTAGATCGTATCGCCGACGCGTGCGAACACGTCGGCACACTCGGCGCGCGACAGCGGACTCAGTGCCGTCAGGGCGTGCAAGGCATGCCGCCGATCGCGAAACATGAAGAACAGCGAAAAGATGGTGATCAGCACATTGACGATCGTCCAGATCGATTCGCGCAAGATGTCCGTCATTCGCTGGGCGATCTCTTGACGCATTCCGCCGAGTTGTTCGGTCAGTTGCAGTCGTTCGTCGAGCCAGAGAACATCTTGCCCGATGCTCGACGATTCAAGCGTTTCGCGCCATTTGTCGGCTGCGTCGGACACCTTAATTAGTTCGACGTGCGTGGCCGCCTCGCTCATGAGTCGTTGCAGCACGATGCCGGTTGGAATAATAAGGATCGCCGTCACAATGATGACCGAAAGCCCCGCGGCCAAATTCGCGTTCACGACGCGTTTTTCAATCCAGTGGTGAATCGGATGAGCCATGACCGCGAGCGCGAGCGCCCATGCAAACGCCGACAGGAATGGCCGCAGCATCGCGTAGCAAAGAAGAAACACTCCCGCCGTGACCACGATCAGCACGCCGGCGACGACATTCTGCCTGGTTAGCCAATGGCCGTCTTGAGTGGTTGTATCAGGATCGTATTCGTGCATCGCGTTCATGCGTTCTCCATGAATGTCATGGACTTAACACAGCAAACTCGATGCCAAAAATGCAAATCACGAAAACACGAAAAACGAAAGCGCGAAAAAATGACAAGCATCTTTTTCGCGCTTTCGTTTTTCGTGTTTTCGTGATTCTTTATTTCTTCTCCAGCACCCGCATCTGCGTGCTCAGATAAAACGTCATGCCGTCGATTTGATACTCCATCTCGCCATAGAAGACGCGATTCGTTCCGTTCGGCGCTTCAATCGTGCCCACCACCGACTTGCCGTTGACCGTCGCCGGGTGCTCTTTCCATGCGCTCTTACGGAAGTCGCGCTTCTCCGCGTCCGCGACCCAGAGGCGGGCTTTCTTCGGCGTGATGTCCGATTGCACCGTGAGCCGCGGCTTGCCTTCAACATCGTCGTGCTTCCACGTGAGTTGCGGCATCTTGACGCCGTGGATTTGATGGCGAGCGAAGGCGCCGAGCGTGTTTGCGACACGTGTCGAATCGAACTTGTTCTCCATCAAGTTGTGCCCCGCATTCGGCACGTAGCACACCCAGCGCGGCGACTTGAGATCGTCCCAGTAAAGATTGAGCGCATCAACCGTCCAGTACGGATCATTGGCGCCGTTGATGATCATGGTCGGCATGGTTAACTTCTCTCGATACACCCATGGATCGACCATGCTCCATAATTTCATCGCCCGCTCCGTCTTCGGCATCGGCACCAGGTCGCGTTTGACGTAATCGTCGATCATCTCGCTGTATCGGCCATAGCTTTTGAGCTGATGCGCCATCTGCGCCTGCATGTTGAGCGTATCGATGACCATGGGCGCGATCGCCTTGACGCGTGGATCGACGGCGCCGGTGAGCCAGCTCGTCCAGCCGCGTTTGGAGCCGCCGGTGACGACGAACCAGCGCAGCGTGATGTTCCATTCCTCTTTCGCGAACGCTTGCAGCGCGTCCATCGCCTTGGTCAAACTCTTGACCATCGGAAAGAGCAGCGGCCAATCGCCGTCGCCGGTCTTGAGATAACGGACAAACGTCTCGGCGATGAGCGCGTCTTCCTTCTTGCCGTCCAGGAGCGGCTGATTGGGAATGCCGAAGAGAAACGCGACGGGAGCGTTGGCTTTTTTCGCCATCTCCATGGCGAAGACGATCGAGGTCGGGCTCGCCTTGCCTCCCTGGTTGTAGAGGACGATCGTCTCGGTCGGCTTGACGCCCTTGGGGACGTAGACCTGGAGCTGATGCGTCCACTTGATGCCTTGCCAGGTCTGCGACGTGAGTTCGATATCGTAGATCGTGCCCAGTTCGTGAGGGATTTTTTCCTTGAGCTTCCAGGCGAAGGAGTCGTCTTTCTTTTTGACGTATTCCAGAAGATCGGCGCGAGCGCTGCCGGCGGTGAAGGCCAATAGTAATGCGGCGATCCCGAAGGTTGCGTTCCTGGTTGGCGAGACCATTCGAAGTTCCTTTGCGGTTGGAATGAATCGGTCGATCACGGTTCAGAAAAGATATCGTTGCCGGCCCGGCTGGCCATGGCGGCGACGACCCCGGAGGACACGCTCGCGCTCAAGCCGTTGACGGTGCCGTCGGCGCGGAGGACGTTGGCGATGCCGGAGTGGAAACTGTAGATCTGATAGGACGCCGTCCCGCCGCCATTCGTGCAATTGACGGCGCAACAACTGCCGTCCTGAATGGGCGCAAGGCTGGGTGTCGCATTGACGGCGAAACCGCGTATGCGAATGGCCGAATTATGATCGGCAATCGCCCCATTCAGCGCCCAACCGGCGGTGCCGGCGGAGTTGGGCATGACCTGGTTGCTGCCATTGTACACTTGATGGCGTCCCGCCGATTCCGCGACCAGCATCGTGTTGGAGGTGCCGTCGGTGATGCCTACCATGGTGATCTTGCCGCCCTCGAACCTGCCGCCGTTCATGCTGCCGAAGTTGAAGGCGCCCATGTAGTCTTGTTCAACTGGCGTGCCGCCTGTATTGGTCGGCGGCGGGCTGTTCGGTGCACATTGCGTCTTGAAATTCTGGTGGTAGCCGCGCACCGCGCTGTAGTCGCTGCGCGCCAAAATAAATGGACCAAGGTTCGGCACGCCCACGGAAGTGAAATACGGCTGGTAGTCCAAATTCGGCGGCGGCGCCGACGGGCAAAGGAAAACAATAAGCGAGACCGCGGCGGCCGGATTGCCGGGAGGGGCGCCGAGCGGCACCGCGTAGTTGGCCGGCCAGCTCTGTGGATCGATCACCGACAGGTCCTGCTTGAACGAACTGAAAACCGTCGTCTGATCCAGATAAGGCAAGATGAACGTGAACGCGCTATGCCCTTGCCTTTGATTGCCTAGAGGATTGGACGGCCTCGGGTTGGTCGTGAATTCAAATCCCCAGAACGGCAAGTGCTTGTACGCGTCGTGAAAGCCGTGCATGCCCAGCCCGAGTTGCTTCATATTATTGATGCACCGCGTACGGGCAGCCGCCTCGCGCACCTTTTGCACGGCCGGCACCAATAGCGCGATCAGGATGGCGATGATGGCAATCACCACCAACAGCTCGATCAGAGTGAATGCCCGCCGACTGCCGCGAATGACATTCGACATGATTGCCTCCGGAGAGAAGAGTCAAAAATAATGCCAAGCGGATTCTGCTAGATTCGATTCGTCACTCCAGACGAAATGGTTCAAGATTATTCTCGCCCGCCTTGACCGCGACCTCAATTTTCGATTTGCGCAAATCTTCATACGCGCCGACAAAAACGTCGTATGTTTCCACGGTCATGTTCATGTTGATTTCCCCCTTCTTTTTGTTCGAGGGCACCTCTTTGGTCCAAATCAAGGTCACCATATAATCCCCTGCCGGCGCGCCTGCTTTCTTCTGGGTCATCAACTTGAACGTTCCGTCCTCCGCAGTTAAACCGACCGAGCGCGGCGTCTTGATCGGATCGCCTTCCTTTGGATGAAACGTCACCGTGGCTCCTGCGACCTCTTTGCCCTTGAACAGGACCTTTCCCTTGACCGGGTGCAGCGTCGGTCCGCTCGAACAAGCGGTGCAAACAAGGATGCTCGCTACGACGGCGAAACGCAATGCGCGCATGCCGGCGCATTCGCGTGGACGATGGTTGGTCATTGGATGATGCCCACAAACCGAGGGCGAACTGTACTTGGGGCCAAGTCGTGAGCGTCAAGGCGCGTTGTTGGCGCGACGTGCGACGAACTCATTCCCCGAAAACGATTGAGGCCCGATTAGGCCAAAAGTAATTGATGTTGCAAATTGAAGATAAGCGGCTCAAACGGCGAAGTCAACCAAAAACTGGTTAAGGATCATGGAAGATCCTCTCATTCTATTTTCACAAAATC